>JANXVC010000186.1 GCA_025351925.1 Rhodospirillales bacterium
GATCAAATGCGCCGCCATCCCAATTGCGCTGCGGACGCTCGCCATCCGCCAGGAACACTAGGAAGCGCGCTAGACTGCCGTCGATCATCGCGCCGCCCTGCAACGCCTCCCAAAATCGGTCAGGTGTGGTCGCGCCATACAAGCAGGTGCATGGCTGGTTGATATCGACGCGCGGGTTCTCCTTCTTGTTCGCATATTCCGTGCCGCGATACATACCCTTGGCCCGGCTGTAGAGCTTCATCAGCTCCGACATGATTTCCGCCCGGTGCGTCGGCACCTTCCGTCCGGCTACGCCGTCCAGGAACAGGCCAAGCTCATCAACCAGAAATAGCTTAGCAGGATGCCCTTCCATGGCGGATAGCAGCGCCCGCCCGGATGCGATGGTCTCGCCGCTTAGGTAGCGATCAAGCCCAGCCGCGTCGATGGCGCGGCGGGCAACTTCCATAGGATGATCCTTGCCGCCGCCGCTCGGCGCGATGGCAGCGATATAGATGTTTGTCCGCAGGTCAGTCTCTGTCCGATACTTCCGCCCCGCCAGCACTCCAACGGCGCATATCGCTGCGCCCAGCGCTAGGAACGGTTGCGGGTAAGGCGCACTGGCGACGCACTCATCAACAAAAAACCGCAACACGCCATCCACGTCCAGCAATGTCGCCGGCACGATCGGCTTGACCGCAGCCTTGGCTTGGGCGGCGGCGATTTTTTCCTCAGCAGCCGCCAGCATCGCCTCGCGCTTGTCTTCTTGGCGCGCAAGCAGGTTGGCCGCGATCTGCCCGCCGTGTGCGGTGGCCTTCTCGTTTTCAGTCGCCTTGTTCAATCCATCACGGAAACTATTGCGCAACGTCTGCATGGCCTTGGCGAAATCATCGCAATCCGCACGGCGGCTCTCGGCTGCAGCTGCCAATTCCTCCCACCCCAAGGCTTCCTCAAGGTTGCCGCGCCGGACCTGCCCGGCAACGTCCATCGCACCATCGCGAAAAGCGTTGTGCTTGCCGCCATCGCCAGCGCTCCGAATTTCGTAGCACCGTTGCCGCAGCACGGCGCGCCCAAGCTCGGTGCCGCCCTCGGGTGCTTGCCGTGCGGGGAGGTCGAAAGATAGCAGCAACGCAGGCGCATCGTCCTTCTTCGGCGGCTGGAACGGCAATGCGCCTGCGTCCAGATCATCCGCCTCATCAACCGCGCGCCCCTCTATCACGCGCATCTCGAATGTCTTGTCCAACGCCCGCCCGTAAAAATACCCTTGGCTCAGCGTGAAGCTTTCACCTGCCAGGATGCCTCCAAGCACGCCGTTGACACGCCCCATCATAGCGTTGCGACGATGCTCAAGCTCTTCATCGCTCTCACCCGGCGCGCGCACGATCGTGTTCGCGAGCGGCAGCAACAGCCTCCATTTCGGCTCTTCGGGGGTATAGCGCCCGGTAGTATAGGCGATGCACGCCAAGCCGGCTTCTTCCATCCGGCGGCAGCCTTCCGCAAACGGCATGACTTTGCCATCGTAATCTGCCTCGATGCCGTCGAGGGTCAGCACGTTGCCTTTCCAATGTAGGTTGCCGCTGATCTTATCCGGGTCCGGCTGATCGCCATAGGTGCCCAGCACCAACAGCGGCAGCGCCACGCGCGTAGGCGCCGTGGTGTTTTCGATAAAGTCTGCCAGGGTTCGGAGCGACAATTCGCGAGGCTTCGGCGGGTTAAAGTTCACGTTGTCGAACGTCGCGATATCAAGCACGCGGTCGAGGGGATTGACCGTTTCGGGCACCACATCGGCGCAGAAGGTGAAACCGAGCGCAGCCATCACACCGCCCCTGTCTCACGAGCCGCACGCCGGGCACGCTTCGCCGCGGCAGACGCATAAGCTCCGTGCGCTTTTGCAGGGTAGCTTGTGCTCGACAACATCTCGGCCGCGGCGGGTATGGCGTCGGCGTCGGCAAACCAATTTGCGCCAATGCGCTTGCCCGGGATGCCCCCCGCGACGACGGCGCGAAAGACGCGGTTATAGCTGATCAGGCGGTCGGAGACTTTGTTCAACTCGAAAGTGTAGATCGGAAGGGAAAGAAACACGGCGAGGCTCCTGCAAGTTCGTTGAACCGCCAAGGAACAAAAGTTTCGTTGCGGGGTTGACCCCGACACCGAAACGCGCCATGTTGAAATCGTCGCTCCAACATGACTTTAGTTCCCCGTCCCGGCGCATTTGCAGTGCGCCGGGTTCGGTGCTGCGCACGGAATGCACGCAACGATTTGCACTTGGGAACAATCCGCTATCGTTTCAAGTGCTGACCCACACCGCACGATTCGGGTCAACACAATTTTGCAGGCGAAATGACCTATTTGCTTGGGTTTTGCCCTATCAGCCGTCATACTTCGATGCGTGCATACCTGTCACGCAATGAACGCATGGATGCGGTGGGTGTTGTTTAACGTATAGCTTGCTGTCAAGCATTGCGTTTCGCTCATAGCTTGTTCTGAGGCTTGCAGCCAGTCGCACAGTGCCGCCCGTTCCTATCGGCTTCCATATATCTGCATCGTGGGCAAAGCGGCCCGTTCCCACACGGGCACTCTCATGCGATTTTGGTTGAAGGCATTCAACCTGCACGAGAGCGCAATATGGCCCGCCCGAAAGCCGAACAACCCACCTTCTCTCTCGCGCTCCGATCCCGGCGCTACTACGTCCAGTATTGGGAAAATGGCGCGACGCAGCGGGTCTCCTGCCGAACAAGCGTCGCCTCGGAAGCTCGCCGCTTCCTAGCGGAATTCGAAGCCGGACGCGCTGCGCCACTGGTGCCGGATAGCCCGACTGTTGGCGACGTTCTAGACGGCTACCAGGCCGAACGTCAGTTGAAGCCTGTCAGCCCGACGCTGGGCTACAACGTCGCGCGGCTGAAGTCCTTTCTGGCCGATCTGCCGGTTGACCTCATCACGAAAGAGCGCGTCCGGCACTATCTTGCGACACGGCGCAAAGCGGGAGCTGGCGGGGCACCGTCGAAGCACAGGAAGGCCCCCAAGCCCCTAGCCGACGCTACGCTGCGTCGCGAGCTGCTGACGCTCCGGGCGGCTCTCGTCTGGGCGCAGCGCGAGGGCTGGATTGCAAATGTCCCGCACATCGAGGCGCCTGGCGCTGGTGCCGCACGTGATCGCTGGCTTACGCGCCCAGAAGCAGCAAATCTGCTCGCCAGCGCAAAGCATCTTCACGTCCGCGTGTTCATCGCCTTGGCGATCTACACGGCAGCACGTGCCGGCGCGCTATTGGACCTCACGTGGGATCGCGTGGACTTCGAGGGCGGTGTGATTGACCTTGGGAATGGCCGTGGAAACAAACGCCGCGCCGTCATCCCGCTGCACCCTGCGTTGCGGCCCGTGCTGATCGAGGCAGCGGAAGCTCGCACCTCCGAATGGGTTGTCGAGCACGGTGGGCAGAAGGTCGGCAGCGTCAAAGTCGGGTTCCGCAACGCCGCGGAGCGTGCCGGACTGGTTGGTGTGACGCCGCATGTCCTACGGCACACCGCCGCCACTTGGATGGCGCAGCGCGGCGTCAGCCTAGAGCGGATTGCCGCATACCTGGGAAACAACGCCGCCACCGTGGAGCGGGTCTACGTCAAGCACACGCCCGATTTCATGGCGGAAGCGACTGCCGCGCTGTCCGACTAACCGAGTTTCCAAGGTTTCTTTGCCTTGAAAACGTTCGTTGCAGAAGCTGCAAGTTACTGAAAAAATTGGTGCTGTTGGAGGGGATTGAACTCTCGACCTCTCCCTTACCAAGGGAGTGCTCTACCACTGAGCTACAACAGCACGGGGCCTTCGTTGGCCTGGAGTTTCCTACGGGTTCGGACGGGCAGACGCAAGCTCTGCGACGGTTAGGCTGACCGGCACCTGACAAAGCGGCGTTGCAGGAAGCCAGGGTGCCGGACCGGCTTGGGCGAGCGCCCAGATTTTGGTAAAGCGGCACTCAACACTGTTACAACTTGAAATTGTATCACTGTTTGTTTTTCTCTTTTTCGTAGGCAGCACGGCCGATAACCCGGGTCACACCCATTCGTGACCACTTTATTTTTGTTTCGTAAAGGAATGCTTGCCAAAAGTTGAGACTAATAGCGTAATAACGAACGTTCCAGCGACGGATCGGAGCGCGGATGGTTTCTCGGTGCAAGATGCCGAGGAGACTGACGCGGCCGTTCCATCCTAGCCGGTTTGTTTGTGGAGGATGGGTTGTTTGATATCGAAACTGTAGGGCCAGGCTGGCCTTCCACGGATGTGTTGCGAGTGGAGCAGCGATTTGCCCCTCGCAACACCTCGATGGCGCGCGCTGGCGAGTCAGGCGTCCGTGTCCGTGTCATTGCCTCCGGTTGGGCCTATCGCTATCGGACGCTGCACGACGGCCGCCGGCAGATCCTCAACGTGATGCTGCCTGGCGACACGTTCGGGCTCGAGACGCTGTTCAACCAGCCGACGCAGGCCTCGGTCCAGACCTCCACGGCGCTGACCTACTTCGCCCTGTCTTCGTCCGACCTGACCAGCGCCTTCGATTTGCTGCCGGAGTTCCGCCGGCAGCTTTTCCAGATCATTCTGGCCGAGAAGGCTGCAACGGAAGACTGGCTGGTCCGGCTCGGGCAGTTCGACGCCGAGGAGCGCACGGCTGGACTGCTGATGTCGCTGCATAGCCGCTTGCAGCAATGCGGTCTGGCCTCCGGACCCAGCTTCGTCCTGGAGTTGACGCAGCAGGAGATGGCGGACGTGTTAGGCCTGCACGTCATCCACGTGAACCGGGTGCTTGGCCGGTTGCGCGCCCGCAAGCTGCTATCGACCAGCGGCAAGACCGTCACACTGCACGATCTGTCACGGTTGGCCGAGTTGGTGCCGCCGTTGCGGCAAGCCGGGACGTCGGCCGGAGTACTAGCAACCGACGATTTTATCACTGCATGACGCCCCGGCGCCACCCGGCGCAATGGCCGGACTTCCCGGCCGGACACGTCCAAAGTTCCTTCTGCTCGTGCCGGTAGCGTTAATTAGCATCTGCATCTTTCCGCTCTCGACTTTAGACAAAAAGCTATGCTTTCAAACATACTACAAAATATTGCTAAAATCTAGTAGCATTAGTTAGTTCAATACTTTTATTCCAAGAGTAATTTTAGATCTTAGCAATCACTTAGTAGTTTTCACAGTAAGAAGAGTAGATTTTTTATTGCATATTACAATTTTCTATAAATTTCAGATGAATAACTCATTGTTTTTACAAAGCAGCATGATGATTGCAACGTAACGTTTTGGCTCACCGGTCCATATTGTTTGGAAAGGACAGCCGAAATGGAAAGTTTTGATATGAACAAGTTTTTGCTTGGCTCGTTGGCGCTTGCGGCATCCGTATCGGTTGCTTCAATGGCGCAAGCAGCCCCGATTAATTTTTCGTTTGCTGGACCAAACCAGGATCTGGGCGCAACGCATTCCTACACGGCCGGCACACCACTCCTAACGGTGCTTGCAGCTGGATTTAGCGGCACAAAACCCGTCCATCTCTACGGTAAAGACCTCGGTGGCAACGAACGAGGCGTCGGTCTCGTAAACGACCCAAGCAAGCAGCATGAGATCACGCCGGGCAGCTTCGTCCAGCTCGACGTGCAGGGCCTGATCGGCAATGTGGCCAGCATGAGCGTTATGTTTGGTTTCAACAGCGCGACCGATGGCGAAGAATATGCTGTTTACGGTTCCAATGTCTCCGGCACGCTTGGAACGCTTCTCACCTCAGGCTTTGACCAGACATCGCATAACCTCCCGCATTTCTCTGACTACAAATATTACGATTTTGAATCATTGCATGGCAACGTGTTGCTGCACGAGATCTCAGCAAACCAAGAAGTTCCGGAACCCGCAAGCATGGCGCTGGTCGGAGTCGGGCTAATTGGCCTGGGTTACATCCGTCGCCGGGCTATCCGGGGCTGACGCAACGTCCAGCCAGGTGAGTCACTTGGCTGGGCCATGGCGCGGATCGGTAAAAAACCGATTCCGACCAGCCACGCTTTTTTGGCGTCTTGCCTCGCATGCATCGCGGGCGCACGCTTGACGGGCTGCCGAGACCGGCATTCCCTACCGCCATGGACGACACACCCCGCCTGACCGCCGCCGCTCCGTCACGCACGGAAACCACCCGGGACGCCCGCCTAGAGCGTGAAGCCGCGGCACTTCGGGAAAACCTGCGCCGTCGCAAGCAACAGGCACGCGAACGGGCGGGACCGCCCAAGCCCGAATCCACCTGACGTTTGCCGCCCAGCGCCGTCCGCGCTAGACGCAACGAGCAGCTACCAGGTGCGACTATGTCCGTAATGCCCGACCACTGGATACGCCGCATGGCGCAGGACCACGCCATGATCGACCCGTTCGTCGAAACCCAGCAGCGCGACGGCGTCATCAGCTACGGCCTGTCCAGCTACGGCTACGACGCCCGCGTCGCCGACGAGTTTAAAGTTTTCACCAACGTTGACAGCGCCGTGGTCGATCCCAAGGCGTTCAGCCCAGACAGCTTTGTCACCCGCGTCGGTCCCACCTGCACCATCCCGCCAAACTCCTTCGTTCTCGCCCACACCGTCGAGTATTTCCGCATCCCGCGCGACATCCTGGTGATCTGTCTCGGCAAGAGCACCTACGCCCGCTGCGGCATCATCGTGAACGTGACGCCGCTGGAGCCCGAGTGGGAGGGCCAGGTGACGATCGAGATCAGCAACACCACGCCGCTGCCCGCCCGCATCCACGCGCATGAGGGCATCTGCCAGTTCCTGTTCCTGCAGGGATCAAGCCCGCCCGAGGTCAGCTATGCCGACCGGGCTGGCAAATATATGCGCCAGCGCGGCGTCTCGCTGCCGCGAATGTAAGGGAAAAGCCGCATGGACCGTATTCGAATCCGCGGCGGCCGGCCGCTGCACGGCGACCTGCAGATTGGCGGCGCAAAGAACGCAGCTCTGCCGCTGATGACCGCCGGGATGCTGACCGACGACCGTCTGCTGCTCGGCAACGTGCCGCGGTTGGCCGACATCGCCACCATGTCGGCGCTGATCGCGCAGCACGGCGTCGCCGTCGTGCCCGATGGGCGCACGCTGTCGATCGGCGGACCCATAACCAACACCGAGGCGCCCTATGAGATCGTGCGCAAGATGCGCGCCTCCATCTTGGTGCTCGGCCCCTTGCTGGCGCGGGTGCGGGAGGCGCGGGTGTCGCTCCCCGGCGGCTGCGCCATCGGCACGCGCCCAGTCGATCTGCACCTCAAGGGCCTGGAGCAGATGGGCGCGCTGATCCGACTCGACGGCGGCTATGTGCACGCTGCCGTGCCGGGCGGGCTGCGCGGGGCGGTGATCGTGCTACCCTTCGCCTCGGTCGGCGCCACCGAGAATCTGCTGATGGCCGCGACCCTCGCCGACGGCCGGACCGAGATCGCCAATGCGGCGCGCGAGCCGGAAATCAGTGACCTCGCGACCTGCCTGATCGCCATGGGCGCCCGCATTGAAGGCGTCGGCTCCGACAAGCTCGTGGTGGACGGCGTCCCCCGGCTGCACGGCGCCGAGCACCCGATCGTCGGCGACCGCATCGAGACCGGCACCTACGCCTGCGCCGCCGCCATCACCGGGGGCGAAATCCGGCTGCTGGGAGGACAGCTCGCCCATCTCGGCGCGGTCGCCGCAGCGCTGCGGACCGCGGGCGTTGAACTGACGGAGCAGGACGGCGCATTGATGGTCCGGCGCCGGAACGGCCTGCGCGGCGCCGACGCCATGACCGAGCCCTATCCAGGCTTCCCGACCGATATGCAGGCGCAGTTCATGGCGCTGATGTCGGTAGCCGAGGGTGCGGCCATGGTAACCGAGACGATCTTCGAAAACCGCTTCATGCATGTGCCCGAGCTGAACCGCATGGGTGCCAACATCAACGTGCACGGCTCCAGCGCCATCGTGCGCGGCGTGCGCGGCTTGTCCGGCGCCCCGGTGATGGCGACGGATCTGCGGGCGTCGGTTTCGCTGGTGCTCGCGGGCTTGGCGGCGCGTGGGGATACCATCGTCAACCGCGTTTATCACCTCGACCGCGGCTACGAGGCGCTGGAGCAGAAGCTGGCGGCGTGCGGTGCGGACATAGAACGCATCCCCGGTTGAGGGTTTCGGCCGTGGACGCCGGGTGCTAGACCGCGCTCCTATCTCACGGCCAGGAGCCCGCATGACTGCCCCCTTTCCGGCCGCATCCCTCGCGCCGGAGGCCCAGCACCCGATTATCTTGGCACTGCCCAAGGGCCGCATCCTCGCGGAGTGCGCGCCGTTGCTGGAGCGTGGCGGGGTGCGTCCGGCTACAGACTACGCTGACGAGGACAGCCGGCGGCTGCGCTTTCCGACCAATGACCCGGCGCTTGACGTCGTGCGGGTCCGCCCATTCGACGTCGCGACCTTCGTGGCGTTTGGCGCAGCGCACATCGGCATCTGCGGCGCCGATGTGCTGATGGAGTTCGACTATCCGGAGATCTACGCGCCCCTCGACCTCGGCATCGGGCAATGCCGGGTCAGCGTGGCGGAGCCCGCGGCCACCGTCGGCAGCGACGACCCTTCAACGTGGTCCCGCGTCCGGGTCGCCACGAAATATCCGAACATCGCCCGCCGGCACTACGCGGCGCGCGGGGTGCAGGCGGAGATCGTGCACCTGAACGGCGCGATGGAGCTGGCGCCAGGGCTAGGCCTGTCCCGCTTGATCGTTGACCTCGTGCAGACCGGCAGCACGCTGCTCGCGAACGGACTGCAGGAGACGGAGGTGATCGCGCACGTGACCAGTCGTCTGATCGTGAACCGTACCGCACTGAAAACCCAGCCGGAGGCCATCGGCGCCTGGATCGCCCGCTTCCGCGCGGCCCAGCTTGCATCCGAGGCGATATGAGACGGTTTTCGACGACGGACGCCGATTTTGCCGAGGGCTTCCGCAGCCTGCTGCTGGAGAGCCGCGACACGACCGCCCGGGTCGATGGCGTGGTCGCTGCGATCATCGCCGCCGTACGGGACCGCGGCGACGCGGCGCTGTGCGAATACACTCTGGCTTTTGACCGTCAAGACCTTACGCCGGCGACCCTACGCGTCTCGCCCGAAGAGATTGCCGAGGCCTCGGCCGCTATCCCGCACGAGCTGGCAGCCGCGCTCGATCTCGCGGCTCAGCGCATCGAGGCGTTCCATCGCGCGCAGATGCCTGCCGACCTGCAGATGCAGGACGCGGCCGGGCTGACCCTCGGCATGCGCTGGGGGGCGCTCGACGCAGTCGGGCTGTATGTCCCGGGCGGCAAGGCGGCCTATCCGTCTTCGGTGCTGATGAACGCCCTGCCCGCCCGTGTCGCCGGCGTCGGACGCATCGCCATGTGCGTGCCCTGCCCCGGCGGCGTGCTGAACCCCCTAGTGCTGGCCGCAGCCCGGCGCGCCGGCGTCACAGAGATCTACCGTATCGGCGGCGCGCAAGCCGTCGCGGCGCTGGCTTACGGCACTGCCAGCATCGCCGCCGTGGACCGCGTTGTCGGGCCCGGCAACGCCTACGTCGCCGAGGCCAAGCGTCAGGTGTTCGGCCGCGTCGGTATCGACAGCATCGCTGGGCCATCCGAGGTGGTCATCCTCGCCGACGCCGCCAATGATCCGCGGCACGTGGCGGTGGACCTGCTCGCGCAGGCCGAGCATGACGAGGCGGCCCAGAGCATCCTGATTACCACCGATATAGGCTTCGCCGACGCCGTGGCACGGGCCGTTGAGGCGGAGCTGCCGACCCTCCCGCGCCACGCCATCGCTGGCGCGAGCTGGCGGGATCACGGCGCCGTCATTCTGGCTCGTGACTGGAACGAAGCTGTGGCGCTCACCAACGACTTGGCACCCGAGCACCTGCAGATCATGGTGGCTGACCCAAAGACGCTGTTCTCCCAAATCCGCCACGCTGGGGCGGCGTTCCTTGGCCGCAACTGTCCCGAGGCGGTCGGCGACTACGTGGCTGGTCCCAACCACGTGCTGCCGACCGGACGGACGTCGCGCTTCGCCTCGGGTCTGTCGGTGTTCGATTTCCTGAAGCGCACCACCTGGGTCATGGCGGACCGTGCCGCGCTTGGAGAAGTCGGCCCGGCGGCCGTTGCGCTGGCCGAGGCCGAGGGGCTGCAGGCGCATGCCCGGAGCGTTGCATTGCGCCTGGGCCAGACCGCTGCGACTTGACCCAGTGACCAGCCGTCATCACATTCCGGCTAGAAATCAATTTTAAATATTGTTGCAATTTATCAAGGAACCTGATGTCCAAAGAAGACATGATCGAATTTAGCGGGACGGTGTTGGAGCTGCTTCCCAACGCCATGTTTCGTGTGAAGCTCGACAACGAACACAGCATCCTCGCGCATACCTCGGGGAAGATGCGCAAAAACCGTATCCGCGTGCTGGCTGGGGATCGGGTGAACGTCGAGATGACGCCGTATGACTTGTCCAAGGGCCGGATCACGTTCCGCTTCAAGTAGGGCGCCCCTCGCCCAGCGGGCCAGTGATGGTCCACTCAGCATCCGCGCCGTTGATTCTAGCCTCGGCCAGCCCGCGCCGGCTCGCGCTGCTGGCGCAGATCGGGGTTAGCCCGGACCGCGTCCTGGCACCCGACATCGATGAGACGCCGCACCGGAACGAGGCTCCCCGCCTGTATGCGGCGCGCATGGCGCTTGAGAAGGCACACAGGAGTGCGGAACCTGGCGCCTTTGTCCTGGCGGCCGACACGGTGGTGGCGCTGGGCAGCCGCATCATGCCAAAGGCCGCCGACCGCGAGGACGTGCGCGCCTGCATGGCCCTGCTATCCGGCCGGCGGCATCATGTGCTGACAGCACTGACGCTGATCGGTCCGGACGGGCGCGTCGGCAATCGTCTTTCCAACAGCGTCGTCGCATTTTCCCGTATCGCGCCCGCGCAGCTCGACGCCTATGCGGCTTCCGACGAGGGCGTGGGCAAAGCCGGCGGCTACGCTATCCAGGGCCGTGCCGCGGGGTTCGCCCGCTTTCTGTCTGGCAGCTATAGCGGCGTGGTTGGTCTGCCGCTGTTCGAGGTGGCACAGCTGTTGCGCGGACGCGGCTATCCGGTGCCGTGAGCGCGCACATCCTGGTCGCGTGCAGCCCCGGCGAGCTGCGGGTGGCGGCGGTGCAGGACGGCGCGCTGCTCGACTATGCATTGTGGCGGCCGGGCTGCCCGGATGGCATGGGCGATCTGTATCGTGGGCGGGTCGCCGCTTGCATGCCCGCCATGGCCGGCGCGTTCGTGGCGCTGCCGGGCGCCGAGGGCTTCCTGCCGGACAGCGAGGGCGCCGACGCGCTGTCGGACGGCATGGCCGTAGCCGTGCGCATCACCCGATCGGCCCAGGGCGGCAAGGGCCCGCGCCTTACTGCCCGGGTCTCCGACGCCGACCGGGCGCTGGCCGGCGCCGGGCCGCCCGCGTTGCTGACCCGTGGACCCGGCGCTGTCGAGCGGCTAGCCGCGTTGCACCCTTCCGCGCCCATACGGATCGACGATCCCGGCATGGTCGCGGCGCTGCGGCCATTGCTGGGGGAGCGGCTCGCGGTGGGCGCCGTGCTGGACGACGAGCTTGCCGGCTGGATCGACGCGCTGGCCGACAGCAGCGTCGATCTGCCCGGCGGCATGCGCGCGAGCATCCATCCCACGCCGGCCTTGATCGCCATCGACGTGGACGCGGGCGGCGCCAGTGCCGACCGGCGGCCCAAGCGCACCGCGCAGGCGGCGGCGAACCGCGCCATGCTGCCCGCATTGGCTCGGCAAATTCGGCTGCGCAACCTATCCGGCGCGATCGTGGTGGACGTGGCTGGGCTGGCGCTGCGTCACCGGACCGTCCTCGCGCCGGACTTCGTGACGGCGCTGGCCTCCGACCCCGCCCAACCGCGGTTCCTCGGGTTCTCGGCGCTCGGCCTGGCGGAGATCATGCGGCCCCGCAGGCATCCGCCGCTGCACGAGCTGCTGGCCGGGCCGCATGCGGCGGGCCTTTCAGCGCTGCGGGCGATCATGCATGCCGCGTGCGCCGAACCCTCGGCAGCTTTCCGGTTGCGCGCTGCCCCGGATGTCGCAGCGGCCCTCGCGGCAGACCGGGTTGCTCTGCCCGACCTTGCGCGGCGCACCGGGCGTCCCCTGATGGTGGCGTCCGACCCGTCTCTGCCGCCGGGCCGTACTGCGATCGAAAGGACAGCCCGTGACTGAACCGTCGTCGCCAAGATCATCTCCCCCCTGCCCGATCTGCGGCAGGCCAGTTCCTACCGAGGGTGCGCAGGCGGCTCGGCTGCGCCCGTTCTGCTCGGTCCGGTGCGCCGAAGTTGACCTGGGCCGCTGGTTCGGCGGCGCCTACGCGATCCCCGGCCCACCGCCCGAGCTGGACGAGGACCCGCCGGACAGCAGTCCGGGAATGCCGGACGTCACATATCGGACCTGAGCGGCCGGGCGGGCTTGATCCGCGGGATCGGCTGGGGTAGCAAGCCGCTCCGGCGGACTGGCTTCGGTCCGGTCAGGGCCCAGGTAGCTCAGCTGGTAGAGCATGCGACTGAAAATCGCAGTGTCGGCGGTTCGACTCCGTCCCTGGGCACCATTCTTTCCTATTAGACGATAGATGGCTTCATGGTCCGCAACCTGCTGAAATACGGTGTCCTTGCGCTGTCGCTGGTCAGCAGCCTGGACGCTGCCGCGCAGACGACCCGCCGGGTTCGCGGCACTGTCGAACGGCTCGACGGCGACACGCTGATCGTGCAGTCCCGCCAGGGCGAGGCGCTGCGGATCGACCTGGCGCCAAACTTCACCGTAGGCGCATTGAGCAAGGGTGACCTGTCGGCTGTGCAGCCCGGCGCCTATGTCGGAATCGTCAGCACCGGTCCGCGCGACCGGATGCGCGCCGCTGTCGTCACCGTGTTCCCCGAAGGTGCGTCGCGCGCCAATGAGGGTCAGTTCGCCTGGGACACTCTGCCGAACAGCTTGATGACCAACGCGCCTGTCGAGTCCGAGGTGACCGGCAAGAATGGTCACGAGCTGATGGTATCGGTCAAAGGCGAGAAGCTGGCCGTCGAGGTGCCGTCCGACGCGATCATCGCCGTCACCACGGCGGGCAGTCCGGCGATGGTGACGCCAGAGTCGAAGGTGATCGTATTTGCACAGATGACGGAAAACGGCGCGTTGTCGGCGTCCCGCGTCAATGTCGGCCGCGACGGCTTTACGCCGCCGATGTAAACCCCGCCCTGATCTCGGCCAGACCGCGCCGGGCAGTGCCGTCCGGCGCAAAGTTGGCGGGATCTAGCCAGGCCAGTAATGCATCTCGACAGGGCGGCCACTCGTCGCCGACGATGCTGAAATAAGCGGTGTCCCGCAGACGCGCCTTCATGACGTATTGTGCCCGCAGCATGCCTTCGTAGGTAAAGCCAAGCCGCTCCGCCGCCCGTCGTGACGGCGCATTCAGTGCGTTGCACTTCCAGACCAATCTACGGTAGCCGAGGTCGTCGGCCGCGAGCCGCAGAAGCATGAACATCGCCTCTGTCGAAGCGCGGGTGCGCTGCATGCGCGGCGCGAACCAGATGTGACCAAGCTCGATCGCCGCATGGGCCGGCTGTATGTCCATCAGCGTGAGCCAGCCCGAAACGATGCCGGTCGAGACCGGGCGCACCGCCCAGGCCATCGGGTCATGCGTGCTGGCGAAGCCTGTGACGAAGACCGCCATCGCGTCAGCGGAGGCGAACGGGCCATAGCCCATGTAGTCCCAACTGCTGTCCGCCGCCGGGTCCTGCTGCGTGGCCTCCCAAAGCTCCTCGGCATGGCGGCGGTGCAGCGGCTCGAGCACCACGGACTGGCCGCGCAGCGTGATGCGGGCCGGCAGCGGGCGTGGTGTGGGATCGACGGGTATTCCAAGCGGGCGATCGGTCATGTCCGGCATCTTGCCATCGCTGGCACCCCGACGCGCGGCCTAATTCGCTGACGGCCCCACTGATTTGCCGGTTCGCTACGCACCACTTTGTTTTGTGATGCATAGTCCGCATTGCCAAAAGTGGGTTCCCAGGACTTGCCTGGCAGTGGAGGCTACCATGAAACGATGGGCATCCGTGGCGGCATCCGTGGCGGCGCTGGCGTTGCCAGCAATCGGACGGGCACAGTCCAGCCGATTGCTGAAATTCGTCCCGCAGGCCGACTTGGCCGTGCTCGACCCCGTCTGGACCAGCGCCTACGTAACCCGCAACCACGGCTACCTCGTGTTTGACACACTCTACGGCCAGGCCGGGCCGGAGGGCGGCTACAGGGCGACGCCATAGATGGTGGCCGGGCACGTCATCGAGGACGACGGCAAGACCTGGAAGCTGACGTTGCGCGACGGGCTGCTGTTCCACGACAGGCAGCCAGTGCTCGCGCGCGACTGCGTTGCCTCCATCCGACGCTGGGAAGCACGCGACGCGCTCGGATAGGCTCTGCTGCAGCGCATCGATGAGATCTCCGCACCTGACGATCGCACAATCCAGTTTCGCCTCAAGAAGCCCTTCCCGTTATTGCCGGATGCTCTCGGCAAGACGGCCAGCAACATGTGCGCGATCATGCCGGAGCGGCTGGCCGCCACGGAACCGTTCAAGCGGGTGACCGAGATGGTCGGCAGCGGCCCCTACCGCTTCAAAGCAGACGAGCGGGTGCAGGGCTCGCGCTTCGTCTACGAGCGCTTTCAGGACTACAAGCCGCGCGAGGATGGCGGCGCTCCGGAGTGGACCTCGGGACCCAAGGTCGCGCACTTTGACCGGGTCGAGTGGCACGTCATTCCCGACCCGGCAACTGCGGCGGCGGCGTTGCAGCGGGGCGAGATGGACGGATGGGAATTGCCGATCAGCGACTTGCTGCCGATGCTCGAACGCGACCGCAAGCTCAAGCTGGAAACCGTCTACGACACCGGCTTCTGCATGCTGATGCGGCCCAACCACCTCATCCCGCCTTTCGACAACCCAGCAGTGCGGCGTGCGCTCCTGGGCGTCGTCGACCAGACGGAGGCCATGATCGCGGCGATGGGCGAAGACCCCGCGCTACGGAAAGTGCCGTGCGGCTTCTTCCCGCCGGGCTCGCCGATGGCCAGCGACGCCGGGATGGCGGTGCTGGACGGCAAGCGCGACTACGACCGGGCCGAGCGGGACCTGCAAGCGGCGGGCTACGAGGGCGAGAAGATCGCTCTGATGGTCCCTACCGATTATCCGCTTGCGAAGGCCGCATGCGACGTTTCCGCCGACATGATGAAGCGGGCCGGCATGAACGTGGACTACCAAGCGGTCGATTGGGGGCACGGTGGTGCAGCGGCGCGCCAACAAAAGCCCTCCCGCCCAGGGCGGTTGGAACGCGCTCTGCACCTTCTTCTCCGGAGGCGACTTCTTCACCCCGGCCACCCACCTGCCGCTGAGCGGCAACGGCGACCGGGCCTGGTTCGGGTGGCCAGCCAGCCCCAAAATCGAGGCGTTGCGGGACCAATGGTTCGACGCGCCCGACCCGACCGCGCAGAAGCGGATCGCGGCCGAACTCCAGGCACAGGCTTTTGAGGACGTGCCTTACCTTCCGCTCGGCCTCTACTATACTCCTAGCGCTTACCGTGCCGACCTGACCAGGGTCCTGCACGGCTTCCCGATCTTCTGGAACATGCTGCGGACATAAACAGTTAGGTGGGCCGGAATACCGGTCCCGGCCCATCGATGGCTATTTGGCCAGCATGGCAGCAGCAGGTGCGGCAACGGGATGCACGGACGCAATCGGCTTGAGCACGCGGTGCCGCAGCGTCGTAGCATGATGGCCCGGAGCGAGCGCCGCGGTGTGGCTTTGCGCCAGGGCCGGCAACGCCAGCGTGCCCATGAGCGCGGTGGCGAGCATCAGGCGAGAGATGGTCATCGGAACAGGTCCTTCGGTCGCCAGCGTCATTGCCAGCACCTTTAATGAAGCGTCTGTTCAAGGCGCCAGAAGGGCGTGATCATGGCTCCATGAAGGCGCATTACTCGAGGCGCACCATGATACCAGGCACCGCGGAGCCCAACCATGACCAAGACCGAACCGACCAGCTCCTACCCAGCAGCTTATGCAAGCTGGCAGGCCGATCCCGAGGCGTGGTGGGCCCAGGCGGCTGAAGGCATCACCTGGACCCGCCGCTGGGACCGGGCCTTCGACCAACAGCTCGGCGTAGCCGGCCAATGGTTCGCCGGCGGCACGCTCAACGTGGCAGAAAACTGCCTAGACCGGCACGTGGACGCCGGCCGCGGCGAACAGGCGGCGTTGATCTGGGACAGCCCGATGGCTGGCGAGATCCAGTCGTTCACCTACACTGGGCTGCGCGACCGCGTAGCCCGCGTTGCCGGGGCGCTCGCAGCCCTGAACGTCCGACCCGGCGACCGCGTGGTGATCTACATGCCGATGGTGCCGGAGGCAGTCATTGCGATGCTGGCCTGCGCGCGGCTGGGCGCAGTGCATTCCGTCGTGTTCGGCGGTTTCGCCGCCGCTGAGCTCGCCAAGCGCATCGAGGATGCCGAGCCGCGGGCGATCATCTCGGCATCCTGCGGCCTGGAGCCCGGCCGCATCGTGGCCTACAAGCCTCTGCTGGACGCCGCCATCGCCTTCAGCGCGCACAAGCCCGAGGCCTGCCTGATCCTGCAGCGCCCGATGCTGGCCGCCGCCATGTCGCCGGGCCGCGACCACGACTTTGCAGAGGCCGAGGCCGCCGCCACGCCGCACGCGCCCGTCCCGGTCCTCGCCACTGACCCGCTCTATATCCTCTATACCTCGGGGACCACGGGCAAGCCGAAAGGCGTGGTGCGCGACACCGGCGGCTATGCCGTCGCGCTGCAGATATCGATGCACATGATCTATGGCGCGCTGCCCGGCGACGTCTATTGGTGCGCCAGCGACGTCGGCTGGGTGGTCGGCCATTCCTACATCGTCTATGCGCCGCTGCTCGCCGGCTGCACGACGGTGCTATACGAGGGCAAGCCGGTCGGCACGCCCGACCCCGGCGCGTTCTGGCGCGTCTGTGCCCAGCACGGCGTGCGCGTGCTGTTCACCGCGCCCACCGCGCTGCGCGCCATCAAGCAGCAGGACCCGGACGGGCTGCACATGGCACGCTACGACCTCAGCGGCCTCGACGCGCTGTTCTTGGCTGGAGAGCGCTGTGACCCGCCGACCGCTCACTGGATCGCCGGCAAGCTCGGTCGGCCCGTCGTGGACCATTGGTGGCAGACCGAGACCGGCTGGCCGATCACCGCCGGGTTCCGCGGCTATGGTTTGTTCCCCTTCAAGCCCGGCGCCGGCGGACGCGCCTGCCCCGGCTATGACGTGCGCGCGCTGGACGACAGCGGCGTCCTGCTGCCGGCGGGTGAGACCGGCAACCTTGCCATCCGCCTGCCGCTGCCCCCGGGCTGCGCGCCGACGCTGTGGCGCAATGCGGAGGGGTTCCGCACGGCGTATCTGCTGGACTACCCCGGCTGGTATCGCACCGGCGACGCCGGACAGGTTGATCGGGACGGCGACGTCTGGGTCATGGGCCGCACCGACGATGTGATCAACGTCGCTGGGCACCGCCTGAGCACCGGCGCGATGGAGGAGGTGCTGGCAAGCCATCCGGATGTGGCGGAGTGCGCCGTGGTGGGCGCGGCCGACGCGCTGAAGGGCCAGGTTCCGCTGGGCCTCGTGGTGCTGAAGGCCGGCGCGGACCGGGACCATGCGACGGTCGCGAAGGAACTTGTGGCGCTGGTCCGCGAGCGCATTGGGCCGGTGGCGGCGTTCAAAGACGCCCGCGTGGTGGGGCGCCTGCCCAAGACCCGCTCGGGCAAGATCCTGCGCAACAGCATACGCAAGCTGGCCGACGGCGACGACGCCCCTGCCCCGCCTACGATCGACGACCCGGCGATCCTCGACGAAATCCGCGCCTTATTGTTTAAATAAACTTCAGCAGCAATACGCCGCCGACGATCCCAGCTGCGGTGAGGCTGGTCACCAGGGTCAGCCGGCGCTCGATGAACGCCCGCACCGGCTCGCCGAACTGCCGGATCAGCCCGGCGACCAGAAAGAACCGCGCGCCGCGGGTCAGCACGCTGGCCGCCATGAACACGCCGAAGTTGAAGTGCGCGAGGCCGGAGGTGATGGTGACGATCTTGTAGGGGATCGGCGTCAGGCCTTTGATCAGGATCACCCAGAGGCCGTATTGGTTGAACTTGTCCACGAACGCGTCGGCGGCGGCCTCGTAATGGTAGAAATGGATGAGCGGCGCCGCGACCTGGTCATACAGCGCGTAGCCGATCAGGTAGCCCAGCATGCCGCCGGTCACGCTCGCCAGAGTGCAGATCAGCGCAAAGCGGTAGGCACGGTCCGGCCGGGATAGCGCCATCGGCACCAGCAGCGCGTCGGGCGGCACCGGGAAGAAGCTGCTCTCGGCAAAGCTGATCAGCGCCAGCCACACCGGCGCGCGCCGGTCGGCGGATAAGGCGAGGATTCGGTCGTAGAGGCGTCGAAGCATGGCGGTTTCCGATACGATGGGCGTGCCATGCCACGCTGTGCCGCCCACTGCAAATCCCGCAGCTTCCGTGTGGACCGCCCGGCGGCTAGTCTCTGCGAAACTTTCGGCATGGGACCTCGACGATGCGCCGCTCCGCCTACCAAATTGCCGCCGCACTGCTGCTCGCCGCGGCCGTCGTGCCGCCGAATGCTTCGGCCGCGGCGCAGGACGCCAGCCTGCCGCCGCACGCCTGGCTGTTCGGCACCTGGACCGGCGGCATCTTCCCGATACCGAACGGCTTATCGAACCAGGCTTGCCTGTCGCAGCCGGTGGTGATCTTCACCCGCGACCTCGTGCTCCGTGCGACCATCACCGAGCAGGAGCTCACCCAACGCGAGGTCGAGACGGTGCGAAGCTCCTCCCAGGGGGCCGAGTTCCGCTTCGCAGCCACCGGCAGCGGCGGGTCAGGCCTGCTGGGCGGCGGTCGCGCAAACGGATTCGGCTGCGCCTCGCCGGACGAACTGCACGTGCAGCGCCGCGGCGAGAACGAGATCGCCTTCCCGGGCTGCGCCGACTTTCCCAACCCGCTCGTGCGGTGCCATACGCGTTGACCCACTTGCTCGCATTTACCTGAGCGCGTTCCCGCACCCGCCCGCGCCGATGCGCGCCGCGTTGGACACGCTAATTGCACGCGATCAACGGCTGGCGCGGATCGAGACGGCGGCCGGTCCGCTGCCCTGGCACACCCGCGCCGGCGGATTTGCTGGATTTTTGCAAATTGTCGTCGGGCAGCAGATCAGCAACCAGGCGGCGCTGGCGATCTGGCGTCGTCTGGCGGCGCTGCCGGACGTGCTGGAGCCGGCGGGGCTGCTCGCGCTCGATGAGGCAACCCTGCGCGGCGCCGGCCTATCACGGCCCAAGGTGGCGCATGCGCGGTCGCTCGCCGCCGCGTTCGCCAACGGGCATCTATCCGCCGCCGCCTTGGTGTCGCTGCCCGACTCTGAAGCCACCGCCGCCATCACCGCGGTGCGCGGCCTGGGCCCTTGGACGGCGGAGGTCTATCTGCTGTTTGCGCTGCAGCGGCAGGACGTGTTCCCGGCCGGAGACATCGCATTGGCCGGTGCCGCCGCCGATATTATTGGCCTGCCCCTTCGGCCAAACCCGAGGACGCTGCGTCTGCTTGCCGAAGCCTGGCGCCCAAGCCGTGCCCTCGCGGCCCGGCTGCTTTGGCACCATTGGCGGCACTTGACGGGCCGGCCAAGCTTTGACGACGCGCCGCTTACCCCGATGCCTCTTAACCCGGCGTTCATCCCTGCAGGCTAAAATCACGTCCTGAGCTCTCAGGACCGCATCGCATGGACCTTCCAACCCCGATCCCATCGCATCAATCCGCCACCTTTCAGGAGCGGGGAGTCTGCGTGCCTTTCACGACTCCGGCGCTGGCTGGCGCGCGGGTGCGGCGGGACGCACGGCATGGATTGGCGCTGCTGGTGCCCAATCCATCGGGCGGGCGGGGCATCTATGTCCTGCCCTGGTCCGGGGTGCGCGACATGTGTCACCCTACGCTGCATGACTGCATGCTGCATGATGCCATCGCCGCCTCCAAAGCCGCATTGGTCTCACCCGGCGTGGTGCGCGCGGCGGCCCGGCGCGTCGCCGGCGACGGTGCGGCGGGCCGGGCTGCGCATGCGGCAGCGGTAAAAGCCATCCAGATCGAAAGCGAGTCGCGGCAGGCGACCAACCGCTATTTGCTCTATGCTCTGGCCGCCCAGACAACGATACAGGCCAGCGCGGCGGAGGTTGCGGCCCTGGCGGACGTTGTCGATGAGATCGGCATCGGGCCCTATGCAGCACGGGCCGGCATTCCCATCCGCCTGGCACAGGTCGAGGGTCTGCGGGCGGCACTTGCAGCCTGGTCGAACATGGGCGCCGATGAGCCCGGCTATGTGTCCCTGGTCTGCGGCATGGCGGACCTCGCGATCCGTTGCGGTCGGCATGTCATCGGGGCAGCGCGGGATCGGGTTGCCGATGTCGAGGGATTGCTGATCGACTGGCGCGCCCGGGCCGAGGATGTCGCCGCCGTATTCAGCCGCCCTGCCTGGGTGCTGGACGGCTGGAGCCTGCCTTGCCTGCTCTGGGGCGCGGCGTCCGGCGTCGTGGCGCAGCGTGCGGCGCTCATCGAGATCGGCCAGATGCTGGCGGTACTGCCGAAGGAGGCCGGCCATTGGATCGGCGCCTCGATCGAGGCGGAGGCGAACCAGGCCATTCGCCCGATGGTGGGCCTGAACCAGGACTGGCGCGCAGGGCTCAATGCGCTCGATCTAGTGGCCCGGAATGAGCAGTTTCGCGCATTGGCCGCGTAGGATGACCCAGACGGCACAAACCGCGATCCGTCCGGTGGCCGACGTCCAGCGCAAGTTGCGCCGGGCGGCAGACGAGCAGGTCGCCCAGGTTTTGGCATTGGTGGATGCAATGCCGGTGCGCGGCGCGGCGGATGCGTTGATTGCACCGCTGCGCGGCCGTTTGGCGGCCATCGAGCCGATACGGCCGCTATCGGTCACCCGCCTGTTGTTCCGGCCGCTTGACCCCGTGATCACCACCGGCCCACGCTGGCGACCCGGCGCCCCTGCCGTGCCACGGACGGCGCTTCCCACGATCGGTGATGCGGTGATTGCGCAGCTCGGCCCATTCGCGCGGTCGATCCAGGCGAGCATCGCCGGGCGCGACGGAAAAGAGCACGCGATCGTGAACCAGGCTGGCGCAAGCCTGTGGCCGCCGGCTGCGGCCCTGCTGGCGCAAATGCCAATCCCCGCGGACTGGGGCCTTGCCACCGGGCTGCCCAACGCCTGCTACCCCGAAATCCGGACAAACATCGCGGCGGTGCTGCACCAGGCGATCCCGCTCAGTCAGCGGACACGGGACGCTGGCGGCGCTGATCCTACGCCTGCCATCAGCGCGATCTTGCATGCCACCCAGGCTGACTATCCCGCCGGATTGGGCATCGTCCTTGCCGTGCTGCTGGCCGACGGCGTCACCGCGGCCCCGGTGCTGCTCGCGGCATTGGCGATGCCGGGCATACCGGTCGATCTGGCGGTTGAGCATACTCTGGACCGCGCACAGCACATGCTGACGGCCGTGCTCCCGTTGGTTGGGCTTGCCGCCGCATCGTTCCAGGCGGCGCATATTGCAGCGTTGCTCGACGCGATCGAGGGACCCGACGCCCGCCCAACGCTGCGGTCGCACGCCCAGCGCATCCGGCAGGTGGCGGACGAGGCCTGTCGAAGCCGGCTGCTCCAGGCGTTGGACCAGGAATTTCTGCCCAAGCTGGCCACAGCCGGCGTCGCACTGGATGACGCTGCTGTAACCGGACTTGAAAGCGTGGCGCGCGGCTTGCGGCGATTGGCCCTGGCAGGTCGCCGGTTCGGCGCAGCCGCGATGTATGACAAGCTGCTGGGCCGCACCGCTGCTGGCGCCTGCGCATCGATTAACAGTACGCTGACCCGCATGGAGCGGCTGCGTCTGGCCGAGCTGCTGGTTGGGTCTGATGCCGCGCTGAAGCTGCCTGCCGTTTGAAGGTCGGCGAAGCGGGCCGAGTCGTGGGTGGAGACAAGATGGACCCCGGCGGCGACGACCCCCGTGCCAAACCCGAACAGGCACACGGCCTCGTCCACCCTGGCCTCCCATGCCCCATCCAGAGAGGGCACGCGGGCGACGATGGCGTGCTCGCAGGCGTCCTTCCCGTCTCCGGTTGCGGCCCATACAACGGCAAGCAACGTAGTAAGCAGCACGGCGCTCAGGCCGAGGCGCCAGGCGCCAGTTGCGGCGCCGTGCGGGCCCAGGCGTTGGCCGCCCGCGCCCCATTCAGGCTCCGGCCGCGGCGTGGGTGCGGCCGGACTCTAATTTTGAACAAACCATGGAGTCATTTCAAGAACTGTGCAATCTTGAGGTCCCTTCGCGGGTCGTCGATGCGGCGTGCGATCAGCTCCAAGCGGCAAGTGTTATAGACCAACGGCGCGTTCATGCCCCCTGCCTCCGCCGACATGCGGAAGCCGCACTCGTCGTCAGCAAAGGTTACCCAGGCGCGCTTGGCCCGGCGCAACCTGCCTGCCGCTCGGGGCTGACGGCAGCCAGGACCTGCTTGTAAATCCTGGTCAGCATCGCTTCGCGGCGCCTCAGTTCGGCAGCGTCGCAATCCTTGAGACCCATGGCGTTTTATCTGGTCCATGCCGGAGACGGTCAGGCTAGACAACGGCACTACGACGGCACAGAAAGCTTCATGACCACTTGCTCCCCCGAGGAAATAGGGCATTGGGCCGCAGCGGCACGGCTATTGGTCGAGGGTGTGCCACCGGTGTTTTGCTTCGACGTCCTGAAAGCGCGCCGCTGGGCCTGTGTCGCGGTCGAGGACGAGCTGGAGAACGGCGCTGCCGCACGACTGGCACAGGCTTGTGCAGCGCATGGCCTTGTTGCTGGCTGGTCGTTGGAAATTCCCTGGGAGCCTGGACCCTGGACTCCGGCTGCGCACCGCTTCACTCTTTCTGCGACGGGGTTTACGGCTTTGAGCAAGGATGCCTACTTGGGCTCGTGCTTTGTCTTGGCGGAAGACGAGAGCCGCTTTGCGGTGACGAGTGACGGGGACCTATATTGGATGCTGGCCGGCCCGCAAACGTTTGTGGAAGCCGCGCTCGGCGTATCTGTCGAGACGCAATTGCAGACCTTCAGCAGGGTGGTTAGAGCCTACGATGGTTCGCTTGCTGGCCAGCGCTTGGCCGCTGTTCAAATGGTTGCTGTTGCGGCTTGTGCCGCTGTTTAAAGTTGACGTGCGGAGCCACCGGCTCGGCTAAGCTCCATGTTGCACCGCAGCAACGAAAATTCGTGTCTCGACGGAGCTGGCACTGAGGGAAATCAATCAACCCGGCATCGTTACGCCATCTGCACCGTCTGCACCGCCGCCTCCAGCTCCGCAAAGCTCGGCATGTGCTGGTTCGGCGCCATCTTGCGGCCGGTCTCCACGCTGATCTGCGGCGCGTTGCCGTGCAGGTGCGCGACCAACACGGCGCGGATGACCTCGTAATACTTGCTCTCCTCCTCCACGACCCCCTTCAGCCGGGCCGCAAAGGGCCCAGCCATGCCATAGGCCATCAGGACGCCGAGGAAGGTGCCGACCAGCGCGCCACCGATCATGGCGCCCAGCACCGCCGGCGGCTCGTTGATGTGCGACATCGTCTTGATCACGCCCAGCACCGCCGCAACAATCCCGAGCGCGGGCAAAGCGTCCGCCATGCTCTGCAGCGCGTGGGCGCCGTGCAGCTCCTCGTGCATCGTCTTCTTCAGCTCACGGATCATCAGATCCTCGATCTGGTGCGGGTCGTCGGCGTTCATGCCGATCATGCGCAGGTAGTCGCAGATCATCGCCGTCGCGTGATGGTTGGCGAGAATGCGCGGGAACTTCTGGAAGGCGCTGCTTTCCGTCGGGTTCTCGATATGCGGTTCCAGCGCCATGGCGCCCTTGGTGCTGGCCAGGCGGGAGAAGAAGAACAGCAGGCTCAGCAGCTCGATGTAGTGCGGCTTGGTGAATGACGCGCCGCCCATGATCTTTTTGAAGCCGGCCAGTGTGTGCTTCACATCGTGCATGCTGTTCGACATCACAAAAGTGCCGATCGCCGCGCCGCCGATCGTCAGCAGCTCGAACGGCATCGCTTCGAGCAGCGGCTCGAGGCTGCCGCCGGACAGCATGTAGCTGCCGAACACGCAGACCAGCAGGAAAACCAGGCCGCCAATGGTCAGCATGATTTAGTGCGCCTGGGCCGCGGGCCGGTCCCGCAGGACCAGGATGGCGATGCGCCGGTTTGCCGCCGCCAGCGGATCGGCCGGCAGCAGCGGGTCGCGGTCGGCATGCCCGGCCACGCTGCGTATCCGCAGCTCCGGCAGGCCCGCATCGGTCAGCAGCCGGCGCGTGGCGTTGGCCCGCTCGGCCGAAAGGTCCCAGTTGCTGCGGTCCGTGCCGCGATAGGGCGCTGCGTCGGTATGGCCGTCGATGGCGACCGGCTGGGTCAGGCGCAGCAGCACCGGCGCCACCTTGGATAGCAGCGCCCGCGCCCGGTCGTTCAGCGCGGAGGCGCCAAGGGCAAACATCGGCGTCCGGTCTTCATCCATGATCTGAATGCGCAGCCCCTCGGGCGTAAGTTCGATCGCGAGCTGCTTCGCGAGGCCCGCCAGCGCCGGATCGGACCGCACGGCCTCCCGGATCTGCTCCGCGGCCTGCTCAAAGCCAGCACGCTCGCGCTGTTCCCGCTCGGCCTCTGCCTCGGCTGCTTTGGCTGTGGACGGCGGCGCACGTTCGGCGGCGAACGGATTGACCGACGTGTGCGCCGCGTCGGATGGCGCGGTTGCTTGGGTGCTGACCGGGGCCGCGGCGCCATCCTGGGCCATCGTCAGCAAGGTTGGCCCGCTAATATGCTGTTTCGGCGACATGATCGGGGTGTCTTCCTCGCTTTCCTCCATGTCGATAATCGGGCGGGTCGGCCCGGTCGTGAGCTGAACCGCGCCGCGGTCGGAGGCGAGCGATCCCTCAAGATTTGGCGTCAGCCCGCCAAACGGCGCGCCAAAGCCGGAATTGCTGCGCGACGTCAGGTTGTTCGGGCTGAAATAGTCGGCAAGTCCGCGCCGCTGCTCCTGGGTGGTCGCGTTCAGCAGCCACATCAGCAGGAAGAACGCCATCATCGCCGTGACGAAGTCGGCATAGGCGACCTTCCAGGCGCCGCCATGATGGCCGCCCTCGATCACCTCTTCCCGACGAATGATGATCGTCGGCTTTGCATTCTTCTTCGTGCCGCTCATACCCGACCTCGCCCATGTCAGGGCAAGATGCAGCAGAAAGCTTAATGTTTGACTAAAGCGGCGCTTTACCCCGCCAAGGCGCGCGCGAACACCGCCGGGTCCACGTTGCCGCCGCTCAGCACCGCACCCACCACGCGGCCGCGCGCGTCGAAACGGCCTGACAGCAATGCCGCCAGGCACACCGCGCCGCCGGGCTCCACGACCAGCTTCAGATGGGTGAACGCGAACGCCATCGCGGCCAGCACCTCGGCGTCCGTCACGGCGACTGCGCCGGCTAGCCGGGTGCGGTTTATCGCGAACGTCAGCTCCCCCGGCATCTTGGCCAGCAGCGCGTCGCAGAGCTGCGAGCCGCCGGGCGGGTTGTCCTCACGCCTGCCGCTGCGGAGTGAGCGCAGCGTATCGTCCGAGCCCTCGGGCTCGACAGCGATGATCTCGGCGCCGGGCCGCACGCCCTCGGCCGCCAGCGCGCACCCGGCGATCAGGCCGCCGCCGCCCGTGCAAACGAGCAGCGCGTCGATCGGCAGCTCGGCTGTGTCCTTAAACAATTCCAGCGCCAGGGTGCCCTGCCCGGCGATGACGTGCGGATGGTCGAACGGCGGGATCAGTGAGGCGCCGGTGCGATCGGCGTACTCTCTTGTCAGGGCCTCCCGGTCGTCGGTGAGGCGGTCATAGTGCACGATCTCGGCGCCCCAACGCCGCGTGCTGTCGATTTTTACCCCTGGCGCGTCGCGCGGCATAAAGATTGTGGCTTTTACGTCAATAGATTGCGCGGCGCAGGCCAAAGCCTGTCCATGGTTGCCGGAGGAATGCGTCACCACGCCGGCCTGCCGTTCCGCCGCCGAGAGCTGCAGCGCGGCGTTGGTTGCGCCCCGCAGCTTAAAGCTGCCGGTTCTCTGAAGCACCTCCGCCTTCAATAGCACGGTGCCGCCGGTCAGCTGATCCAGCAGCGCATTGCGCAGCATCGGGGTGCGCACGATGCGGCCAGCAATCCGCTGAGCCGCGGCGGCAACGTCGTCATGGGTCGGAAGCTGCACTGCGCTCTCCTGCGTGCGGTAGGCGGATGATCGGGGCGCCCGGCCGTGGTGTTGCACGATAGACGCGGAACCTCTCGGCCTCCACCCCGCCCGGCACGTCGCCTCGGGTGCGGATGACCTGGCCGATCTCCTCGGCCGTCGCCCAATATGCGGGGTCGGGCGGCTCGGAGCGTCGCTGGCTGATGAGGAGCAGCCCGGGCCCAGCGTCGTCCGAGTGCCGCAGGCGGAACAGCGCCCAGCGGTCCGCCGCCCCCAAGACCGGCACGCCCAGCGGCGCTCGCCAGGCCAGCATGCTTGCAGCGCCGTACGCCTCCGAGGCGATCCAACCCACGCTCTGTTGACGGCGCATCGCCTCCAGGTCGCGGGACACCCCGTCCCAGCCGCCGAGCCGGATTAGCGTCGGGTCCAAACGACGCGGCAATGGGAAAGGCGCAGCCGCACCCTGTACATAGACCAGCCCAGTGATCGCCAAGCCGAGCGCCACCGCGGGCCGCCATAGGCGCCAGCCCAGCCCGGCGGCGCAGATCGCCGCAGCGGGATAGACGATGGCCGGCCAGTTCGCCTGCACCCGGTCGCCGACCGCGTGCTCCAGGAACACCAGCAGACCCGGCAGCGTCATCGCTGCGAGCAGCGACCAGGCCGGGTCCCGCACGGCCGCACGGCGGGCAGCGACCCACACGCCGGCAGTCAGCAGGAGGAACACCAACGGCGTTGCCAGGCCCGCCTGCCCGCCCAGCAGTTCCAGCACATGGCCCAGCGCGGCGCTGGGATGCCAGTCGCCGGTCCGGCTGCCCTGCTTGGCAAAGCTGGCCCAGCCGTGCTCAGCGTTCCACAGCACCACCGGCGCGAACGCCGCCAACGCCAGGGCGCCGCCGAACCATAGATAGACGCTGCGGAACCAGCGGCGCTGACCAGGCACCCAGGCAAGCCACAGCACGATGCCGACGCCGAGAAACCCGCCGGTATATTTGCTCGTCATGGCGCAGCCGGCAGCAAAGCCGACCCCCAGCCACCAGCGGCCATCGCCGGACTGCAACAGCCTCGCCAGCGCCCACAGCGTCGCGGCCCAGAACAGCAGCAGCGGCGTGTCCGGCGTCATCGTCACCGCCCCCGCCCCGATCAGCAGCGTGCCGTTCAGCAACGCCGCCGCCGGCACGCCCAACCGCCGGCCGGGAAACAGCAGCTCGGCGGTCTGCGCCACCAGCACCGATCCGGCCGCGGCCGAAAGCGGGCCCAGGAGCCGCACGCCCAGCGCATCCTGCCCCGCCAGCCAAGTGCCCGCCCGGATCCACAACGCCACCATCGGCGGATGGTCGAGGTAGCCCGGCGCCAGCGCGTGCGACCAGACCCAGTAGTACGCCTCGTCCTCCGACAGAGGTGTCGCGGCGGCCACGACAAGCCGCAGCACCGTCAGAACAAACAGCGCGAAGAGTGCCATGCCCCTCCGATCCGCCGACAAAGCCGACGCGTCAAGCCGCCTCAACGTGTTATCTGGACGACCCCAGGGCCGCCAGGTTATGACCGCGCAATCAACACGGCTGGAGTGCTCCCATGTTCTCGTTCATCGGCGCCATCATCATTGGCGGCCTGGCCGGACTGGTCGCCAAGTTCCTGACACCGGGCCGTGACCCCGGCGGGTTCATCATCACCGTCCTGCTCGGCATCGCCGGCGCGATGGTCGCGACGTTCCTCGGTCAGGCGTTGGGCTGGTATCGAGAAGGCGAGTCGGCCGGGTTCATCGGCGCAGTCGTCGGCGCAGTCATCATCCTGCTGGTCTATCGCGCGGTCGCACGCCCCCGGATCAACTGACCGGTCCGACTCCGCTAGAGCGGCACGCCGGCCAGGCTGCGGCTGGTCCGGATTGTCTGCAGCGTCTGCACCCGGCTTACCGAAGCCGCACCGGTCAGCCGCCGGGTCAGCGCGTTCTCATGCGCCGTGTCCCGCGCCACCAGCCGCAGCAGGAAATCGCCGCCACCGCGAATCATGTGGCACTCCCGCACCTCGGGCCACTCCGCCACCTCCGCCTCGAACGCCGACAGCACCGTCTCCTTCTGGCTATCCAGCCCGATCAGCGCGAAGAACACGATCTCCCAGCCGAGCCGGGCCGGATCGGTGTCGGCGTGGTAGCCGCGGATGATGCCGGCCTCCTCCAACCGCCGGACCCGGCGCAAGCAGGGCGGCGCCGTAATGTCGGCGCGGCGGGCCAGCTCGACGTTGGTCATGCGGCCGTCCACCTGCAGCTCGGCGAGGATACGCCGATCGATCTCATCCAATTCCGCGACTTCGTCGCCATCCAGCTTCATAGGCCCGTTCATCCGATTTGCCGCGCAACAATATTACGGAAGTCCTGCCATGAATACCCTGATGGGCGGCCTCGCTTGCGCGGCACTCCGGCCCGCCGATATGGTCGATTGAGGACAAAGGAACCGCGTCGCCATGCCAGAGACGATCCATACCCAAGTCTTGATCATCGGCGCCGGGCCCGCCGGCTACACGGCGGCCATCTACGCGGCGCGCGGCGGTCTGGACCCGGTGCTGGTTTCCGGCCTGCAGCCCGGCGGCCAGTTGATGATCACGACGGACGTCGAGAACTACCCAGGATTCGAGACTGCCATCCAGGGTCCCTGGCTGATGGAGCAGATGGCGAAACAGGCCGAGCACGTCGGCACGCGGGTGATCAGCGACTTGCTGATGAACGTCGATTTCTCATGTCGGCCGTTCCGCTGCGTGGGCGACTCGGGCGACGTTTACCTCGCCGAAACCGTGGTGATCGCGACTGGGGCGCAGGCGCGCTGGCTTGGCCTTCCATCGGAGAAGCGGCTGCAGGGCGCGGGCGTGTCGGCCTGCGCGACCTGCGACGGGTTTTTCTATCGCGGCAAGCAGGTCGCGGTCATCGGCGGCGGCAATACAGCGGTCGAGGAGGCGCTGTATCTCACCCATCATGCCGACAAAGTGACGCTGGTGCACCGCCGCGACAGCCTGCGCGCCGAGAAGATTCTGCAGCGTCGCCTGTTCAGCCACCCCAAGATCACGGTCGTGTGGGACAGCGCGGTAGAGGAGGTGACGGCCGGTGGCCAGCCTGAGGTCGTGAACGGCGTCACGCTGCGCAACGTCCGCAGCGGCGCATTGAGCCACCTGGCGGTTGACGGGGTGTTCATCGCCATCGGCCATATGCCCAACACAACGATCTTCCGCGGCCAGGTCGAGCTGGACGACGAGGGTTATGTGCTCACCAAGCCCGGCTTGACGCAGACCTCGGTGCCCGGCGTGTTCGCGGCCGGCGACGTGCAGGACAAGCTTTGGCGTCAGGCGATCACCGCCGCCGGCACCGGCTGCATCGCCGCACTCGAAGCGGAAAAATTCCTGACGCTCCAGGCGCTGCCGACGGTGCAGGCAGCGGCCCAGGCGGCGGAATAGCCACTTGCCTGTTTTCCTGTTTAGGCTATCGGGGAACCTTACGCCGATTCGGCGCCGGGTGGACAGAGGACGGGTAAGGGCATGGATTGGGATAAGCTGCGCGTATTCCATGCCGTCGCCGAGGCGGGCAGCTTCACCCACGCCGGAGAAACGCTGAACCTCAGCCAGTCCGCGGTCTCCCGCCAGATCTCAGCGCTGGAGGAGGCGCTGCAGGTCCCGCTGTTCCACCGGCACGCCCGCGGCCTGATCCTGACCGAGCAGGGCGAAAGCCTGAACCGCACGGTGCGGGAGGTGTTTGCCAAGCTGGCCATGACCGAGGCGCTGCTGACCGAGAGCAAAGAGAAGCCGGCGGGGCGGCTGAAGGTGACGACGACGGTTGGCTTCGGCTCCGCTTGGCTGGCGCCGCGATTACAGGGCTTCCTCGAGATGTATCCCGACGTCACGATGACGTTGCTGCTCGACGACACCGACCTCGACTTGGCGATGCGGGAGGCCGATGTCGCCATCCGTATGCATCCGCCGAAGCAGCCGGACCTCGTGCAGCGGCATCTGCTGCAGATCCAGTGGCTGGTGGTGGCGCATCCGGACTACCTTGCGAAGCACGGCACGCCGACCCGGCCGGAAGAGCTGGACGACCACAAGATCATCCTGTTCGGCGACTACCGCCCGCCGGTCGCCGATATCGATTGGCTAGCAGAAGCCGGGCGCCGCGCCGGGCAGCCACGCCGGGCGCTGCTGGAGGTTAACAGTCTGCACGCGATGGCGCTGGCGATACGCTCCGGCATGGGGATCGGCGTATTGCCGGACTGGATGACGGACGACCTCGATGGCCTGACGCGGCTATTGCCCGACCTCAAGGCGCCGAAGGTTGAGGTGTACTTCGTCTATCCCGAGGAGCTGCGCAACTCAAAGCGCGTTGCGGTGTTCCGCGACTTCCTGCTGGCGCGGCTGCAGGAGCTGCATTAGCCGGGCTGCGGCGGCTTTACCGCTTGCGAACGCACCTCCGACCGTGCCGGCCAGCCCATCGGTGCGGCAGGCCTCGCCGGCGAATAGCAGGCGCTCCCCCAGGAACGCCGCCTCTAGCTGCCGCCGCATCCCGGCCTGACCCGGCGGCGCGTAGCTGTAGGCGCCGAGCGTGAACGGGTCCGCAGCCCAGCCGGTCACCACGGCCCCGTCCGCCAGACGCGCGCCACTGCCGAGCATGGCGCCCAGCTCGGCTCGTGCCAGCGCCTCGGCGGCGGCTGGGTCACCCGCCATTTCCCAAGCGGCCCGCCCGCCGACGAAGCCGATGACGTGGTCCGCGTCCTGCGGCCAGGCGATGAACGCCATGTTGGCTCGGCCTGCACGCATTTGCCGAACCAAGCTGGTGTTTGCGGGCAACCCAAGGCGGTCTCCTCCGGCCGCTGGGAGCGCCACCTTCGACAGCAGCCCCATTGGCAGCCCGGCGATCGCCGCCTGCACGTCATGCGGCAGGACCGGGGTGAAACGGATCATGCCCGACACAAGGATGCCGGTGGATACCGTGACGATGCAGGCCGTCGCACGGATCGTTCCGCGCGCGGTCTCGACCTCGACGCCCGCCATGCCGTCCCAGGCAATCGCGGTCACCGGCGTATCGAGATCGACATCGGTCGCCAAACGGCGCGCGATGAATGCACCCAGGCCGCCGCGCACGTTCAGGTTTGCGCCATCCAGCCGGTTCTGGTGCCAATCCCGTACGCTGAGCGCGCCGGCATCGGCGGCTGCGATGATTGCGCCTTCCCATCCCGCGACTGTCGCCGCCCACGGATCACCCCACATAGGCGCCATCGCCTCGGCGAGGCTGCGGTCCGGCTGGTCCTGCGCCAAGGCCGGGGCAACGACCTCGTCGAGGCGGTCCCAGGCGGCGTCGTAGGCCCTCTTCTCCGCGGCATCGGCGGGACGGTCGGCGACAAACAGCCGCTCGCTCCGGACTGCGTCGGAGTCGATCAGCGTGTCCTCGGCGGGATCAGCCAGCGCCACCAACGGATTGCGCTCGGCCGCGTGCAGCCAGGATGCGCCGTGGTCGAACTCCGCATGGCGGAGCACGGCCGGGCGCAACGTGAAGGCGCGACCGCCGATGCGGTCAGATGCCTCCAATAGTGTGACCGGCACACCGTGCTGGCGCAGATGACGCGCGGCGGACAACCCGGCCACCCCTGCCCCAACGACCACCACGCCACCGTCGCGAAGCGCGCTCACGAAGCGGTCCGGATTGCGGAACGCTCGCGACTGGTCCGCTTTTCGGTACTCAGCAGCATCGGGCCCTCAATACCATTCCGGCACCGCGGCGCCAATGGACGGTGTTTCCAGATAGTGCCGCTGACCTGTTGAGCGACGTGCCACGGTGCTAGTATGCCGCAGCCTGCATGCGGAGTTGAGATGCCGGACTTCTTTAAGGGTTTTGAACTCACGACCGCCCGGGTAGGCGACGGCGAACTCCGGCTGCGTCGCGGCGGCTCCGGTCCGCCGCTGCTCTTGCTGCACGGCAATCCGCAGACGCACGCCATGTGGCACGCCGTCGCCCCAGTCCTGGCGCGGGACCATACGGTGGTGTGCCCCGACCTGCGGGGCTACGGCGGCAGCTTCAAGCCGGGACCGACCGCCGACCATGCCCCGTATGCCAAAACCGCCATGGCGCGCGATATGGTGGAGCTGATGGCGACGCTCGGCCATCGACGGTTCAGCGTCGTCAGCCATAATCGCGGCGCGCGGGTGGCGCATCGGCTGGCGATCGACCATCCCGCGGTCGTGGAATCTCTCACGGTCATGGACATCGTGCCGACGATCGAGCACTTTGAACGCGCCGACATGGCGTTCGCGCTCGGTTACTACCATTGGTTTTGGTTCGCCCAGCCGCACCCATTTCCCGAGAACCTGATCAATGCGGCGCCGGAAATCTGGTTCCACGCCCATACGTCTCGCGAGCCGAAACCGCCGGGCTTCTTCCGCGAGGAGGCAATGGCGGATTATCTGGCGGCTGCCCGGACGCCCGAAGCCATCGGCGGCATGTGCGAGGACTACCGCGCTGCGGCCACGATCGATCTGGAGCATGACCGCGCGAGTCGTGCCGAAAGACGGCAAGTGGAGTGCCCGATGCTAGTGCTATGGGGCAGCAAGGGGCACGTCGGCAATTGGTACGACCCGCTGGCGATCTGGCGCGGCTACTGCAGCGCCGAGGTGACCGGCGGCGCCGTGGATAGCGGGCACTATCTTGCCGAGGAGGCGCCCGAGCAGGTCCTGACGCATCTGCGCGCGTTCCTGCCTTGAAGCCGGCCGTCGCACCCAATCCAGGAGAAACCGCCATGTCCGACGAAGCTCCCCTGCTCCGGCGCGATCAGGACGGGACCGCTTGGCTGACCCTGAACCGCCCGGCCACCCGCAATGCGCTGTCCGTGCCGTTGATGACCGCGCTGGAGGCGGCGCTGACCGATGTCGCGGCCGATCCCTCCATCCGGGTCGTGGTGATCGCCGGCGCCGGACCGGCTTTCTGCGCCGGGCATGACCTGCGCGAACTGCGCGGGTTGGATCGGGATGCGCAGGCGGCACTGTTCACGCAGTGCTCCCGCCTGATGCAAAGCATCGTTGGGCTGCACGTGCCGGTGATCGCTCGGGTGCATGGCATCGCGACCGCAGCCGGCTGCCAGTTGGTGGCGAGCTGTGACTTGGCGATCGCGGCGGACACCGCGCGCTTCGCGACCCCCGGCGTCAACATCGGCTTGTTTTGCTCAACGCCCATGGTGGCGCTGTCCCGCGCCGTGGGCCGCAAAGCCGCGATGGAGATGCTGCTGACTGGCGAAATGCTGGACGCGACCCGGGCGGCGGCGCTTGGCCTAATCAACCATGCGGTGCCCGAGGCCGCGCTCGACGACGCCGTCCGGAGGCTGGCACAGACAATTGCGTCGAAGAGCCCGGTCACGGTCGGCCTCGGCAAGCCAGCGTTCTATGCCCAGGCGGAGATGCCACTTGCCGACGCCTACGACTACGCCGCCGCCGTGATGCTGCGCAACATGCAGGAGCAGGACGCGCATGAGGGAATCGACGCGTTCCTGGAGAAGCGCGCCCCGGTCTGGGGATAATGCGCTAAACGGCAGGTCCGCGCCGATCCCCTCACGACTTCAGCCCAGCAAATCCTCAATCAGGATGGGCGTCTTGCGCACGCGGATGCCCGTGGCGTGATAGACCGCGTTGGCGATCGCGGCCGGCATGCCGACGATGCCGATCTCACCGACCGCCTTGGCGCCGATCGCGTTCACCACCGTGTCCGTCTCATCCACGATCTCCGCCGTGACCTCGCCGATGTCGGCACACGAAGAAATGTGGTAGCCCGCGAGATCCTGGTTGGCGAAGCGCGCGCGGGGATGGTCCACCTGGCTTTGCTCCAGCAAGGCAAAGCTCGCACCCCAGACCATGCCGCCGGCCAGGTTGCTGCGCGCCGTCCGCGGATTGATGATCCGGCCGCAGGCGAAGGCACCCACCATACGGGACACGCGGATCGTGCGCAGCAGCGGATCGACCCGAACCTCGGCGAACTGCGCGCCGAACGAGTAGATGGCGTGGGTCTTAGTGACCGGGCCTTCTAGGGCGAAACCACCCAGCAGGCTGGCCTGCATCTTCTCGGCGTCCATCAAATCCGGCTTCCATTCGGCGCTGGCATCCAGCGATCCGGCCGGCGACGCCTTCAGGATGTCGGCCAGGCTGTGCGCCGTGCCGTCGGCGCCGACGACATGGCCGCTGGCGAACTGCAGCGTGGCCGGATCGCGCCCGGCAAACGGGCCCTTCGCCGCCGTTGCGACCAAAAGCAGCTTCTCGCGCAGTGCCATGGCCGCCATGTGGACCGCAGACCCCGCCGACCCGGTCGTAACCGAGCCGCCGGACATCGGGCCAGATGGAAGATCACTGTCGCCCAGCTCCACCCGCACATGCTCATCCGCGATGCCCAGCACGTCGGCCGCGACCTGGCCCAGCACGGTGTAGGCGCCGGTGCCGACGTCATGCGCCGAGGTGCGCACCCGCAGCAGCCCGTCCGCCGACAGCGCGACGTGGGCGGCAGCCGGCACCATCGCCGACGGATAGGTGGCGGTGGCGCAGCCATAGCCGATTAGCACGCCGTCATCAGTCTGCATCGAGCCGACGCCAGGCGTGCGCTTGTCCCAGCCGAACAGCTCGGCACCGCGGCGGTAGCACTGCACGAGCGAGCGGCTGCTCCAGGGCAGGCCCTTCACCGGATCGACCTTCGGCTCGTTCTTAATCCGCAGCTCGATCGGGTCCATACCGAGCGCGACCGCAAGCTCGTCCACGGCGCTCTCAAAGGCGAAGAACGAAGAGGCTTCGGCCGGCGCGCGCTGGAAGCCCGGGGTGTTCACGTCGGTCGCGATAGTCGATTCGGACGTCTTGATGTTCGCGATGTCATACATCCGCGAGGTGACATTGGTGCCGGGGAAGGCGATGTGATCGACCTCCGCGGTCTGCCCCACCGCCTCGTGGACCATCGCCACCATCGTACCGTCGCGCTCGGCCCCGAATGCAATGCGGTTGCGGGTGGCGGGTCGGAACGAGCCGACGGTGAACATCGCGTCGCGCGGCACCACGAGCTTCACCGGCCGGCCGAGCCGCCGCGCCGCCGCGGCAACCAGCACGGTGTGCGGCAGCAGCGTCGCCTTGCAGCCGAACGCGCCGCCGATGTAGGGGGAGACGACATGCACCTCCTCGGCCGCGATGCCGAAGATGGTCGCCAATGCGGCGCGCTGGCCCATGACCCACTGGCTCGGCGAGTGCACCGTCAGCTTGCCGTCGTTCCAGCTCGCGGTGGTCGCATACAGCTCCATCGGGTTGTGGTGCTGCGCCGGGGTCGAATACTCCTGATCGACGCGCACGGGAGCCTTGGCCATCGCCGCGTCCGCATCGCCGACCGTGATCTCTGGCTTCTCTACGGTGTTCTTCGTCCGGCCAGGATCATCAATCGAGGCGAACCCGTGCTGGGCGGCGTATTCGAGATTGAGCACCCGCGCCGCCTGCTCCGCCGCCTCCGTCGTGTCGGCCACCACGAGGCCGACGATCTGCCCGGAGTAGTGCACCTCGTCCGAGGTCAGCGGCATGAACGAGGACTGCATATGCCCACCCTTCATGATGAAGGTCTCGGCGCCGAGGTCCTGGTTCATGTCGCGGTGGGTAAGCACGAGCTGCACGCCGGGCACGGCCTCGGCGGCGGCGGTGTCCACGCGGGTGATGCGGCCGCGCGCCACGGAACTCAGCTTCAGCGCGGCGTAGGCAGTGCCGGTGTGGCCGAAGTCCGCGGCGTACTGCGCGGCGCCGGTAGCCTTGGCCATGGCGTCGCGACGGGGAATGGGGGTGCCGATGCTGCCGTCCATAATCAGATCCTCTTGCTGGCGACCAGGGCCGCGCGCGCGACGGCGCGGGCACCCAGCTCGATCTTGAAGCCGTTCTCGGCCAGGGGTCTCGCATCCGCAAAGCCGGCATGGCCAGCCGCGAGCGCGGTCTGTTCATTCAGGGTGACGCCGGTGAGCGCTGCCTCCGCCGCATGCGAGCGCCACGGCTTGGTGGCGACGCCGCCCAGCGACACGCGGGCGCTCTGCACCACATCCCCCTGCATCTCCAGAGCCACGGTGGCGGAAACCACGGCGTAGGCGTAGCTCTGCCTGTCGCGCACCTTAAGGTAGGTGGAGCAGCGCCCGGCCGGGGTCGCCTGCACCAGGATAGCGGTGATAATCTCGCCCCGGCGCAGCGTGGTCTCGACCGCCGGATCATCCCCGTAAGCGACGTGCAGCTCGGCAAACGGGATCGTGCGGGTGCCACTGGCAGAGCTGACCTCGACCGAGGTGTCGAACGCAGCGAGCGCGTTGCCCCAGTCGCCGGGGTAGGTGGCGATGCACTTTTCGGAGGTGGCGAACAGCGCCATGTCGCGGGTGATGCCGTCCAGCGCGCTGCAGCCACTGCCGGGCACGCGCTTGTTGCAGGCGGACACGCCGTCGCGGAAATACACGCACCGGGTCCGCTGCAGCATATTGCCGCCGACCGTCGCCGCATTGCGGAGTTGCTGCGAGGCGGCGAGCTGCAGACTCTCGGCCAAAGCGGGATAGGCGCTCAGCAGGGTGGCGTCTTCGGCAACGTCGGCCATGCGGGCCAGGGCACCGAAGCGCAGCACCGGGCCGGAGGTGTCGAACGCCGCAAGCTCGTTAAGGTGGCCGATATCGACGATGCTGGACGGGGCGGTGAGGTCGCCGCGCATCAGGTCAACCATGGTGGTACCGCCCGCCAGCAGCGCGGCCCCCGGCTGCTGCGCCAAGGTGAAGGCCTCGGTGAGCGAGGCCGGGCGGGCATAGGTGAATGGCTGCATGTCAGGCCGCCTTCTGCTGGGCGACATCGCGCACGGCGGCGACGATGTTCGGGTAGGCGCCGCAGCGGCACAGATTGCCGCTCATGTATTCGCGAATTTCGGCATCGGTGCGGGTATGCCCCTCGGTGACACAGGCGACCGCGGACATGATCTGACCCGGCGTGCAATAGCCGCACTGCAGCGCGTCGTGCGCCACAAAGGCCGCCTGCATCGGGTGCAGCGCGCCGTCGGCGTCGCTCAAACCCTCGATCGTGCGGATATCACGCCCCTGCGCCGCCGCAGCCAGCACCAGGCAGGCAAGCTGACGCCGACCGTCTATGTGGACAGTACAAGCGCCGCAGGTGCCGTGGTTGCAGCCGACCTTGGTGCCGGTCAAACCGAGGTGCTCACGCAGCGCATCGAGCAGCGTGGTACGCGGGTCGAGCGCCAACGGATGATCGTGCTCGTTTACCCGCAGGGTCACGAGCAATGGCGTTTCTGGAGGCAATGTGTCGGGCATTTTTGATCCCTTGGCTGTGTCGGGAGCGCTGGACGGTTGGCCCAGCGCTATGGGACGGAGGTGGGAGGCTGCTTAAATGACGGCCGCAATGCGGCAGCATCGAGGGAAGGGTGTATCGCGAGATCGGAACACCCTTGCTCAAAAGAAAGACCTCATCCAGTCGGTGGGCGATGCATGGCGTAGTCGAACCGGCGTTCCAATGCCCGGCCGATAGCGAGCGCCGGCGCCTCGTCGAACACGCCGCTCCAGACGCAGATCGTGTGCGGTACGTCGTGCTGCAACCCTGACTCTGCCTCCCCGAGATCAAGCCTTGCGCGAGCGAGCGACATCGTTCCGCGTGTGGGGGCCTGCTGCAGGCCGGTCGGCAGGCACAGGCAGGGGTGCCCGGTGAAGTTGGTGATCACCAGCATCGGGCCGGTCAGGCTGGGGCCGATGACGGCGTCCACGTCGCGGAACATCTCAGCCGTCACCTGCATAACCATTCGACGGAACCGGTCGAGCTGCACGTGGTCCACCGCAGAGAGGAAACGCGCCTTGCGGAACGCGTTCGGCCATGCCTCCTTCGACTGCCAGGTCAGGACGTCGTCGCGACCTGTTAGTGTCAGGTGCTCGAACGAGGCGGCCGCCTCGGCGAACAGCACGCTCATCAGCGCGTCGTACGGCAGGTCGGGCCGGGTCAGCGGGACCAGCGTCACGCCGAGTTCACCCGCCGCCTGCAGCGCCGCCCGGTCCATCGCGTGGCCGTCGGCGAAGTCTGCCTCGACGTAGCCCAGCCGCAGCCCGGCGACCCCGCGCGCGCTGTCCCAGCCGAACGGCGCATCGATCTGGAAGGGATCGAGCGGGTCGGCGCCGCAGATGCTGTCCAGCACCAGCGCGGTGTCCTCGACCGTGCGGCAGATCGCGCCGATCTTGTCGAGCGACGGGCACAGCGCCATCGCCCCGCGGCGTGACACGCGGCCGAAAGTCGGACGCAGCCCGACGGTGCCGCACCGCGTGGACGGGGCGACGATCGACCCCAGCGTCTCGGTGCCGATCGAGAATCCGACCAGCCCGGCCGCCGTCGCCGAAGCGGAGCCGGCGCTCGATCCGCTCGAGCCCTCCTCGGTGTTCCAGGGATTGCGCGTGCGCCCGCCATACCAGAGGTCGCCGTACGCCAGGGCGCCCACCGTCGTCTTGCCGAGCAGGACCGCGCCGGCCTGGTGCAGCAGCGTGGTGATGTGGGCGTCGTCCGTGGGCACCTGGCCGCGATACGGCTCCGCACCCCACGCGGTCTCAACGCCTGCCGTGTCGATGATGTCCTTCATTCCATAAGGGATGCCGTGCAGCGGGCCGAGCCACCTGCCGGCCAGCAGCATCTGGTCCAGCTCCGCCGCGCGCGCCTGGGCGGCGGCGGACGTGACTACGGAGAAGCACTCGAGCCTTGGGCCGATCGAGGCGATGCGGGCGAGATAGATGTCGGTGAGACGCGCGGCGGTCAGTTGACCACGACGGATCCAGGCGCCCTGATGGGTAACGGGCGCATAGGCGATCGCGACGTCGTCGTCCGGGAGCGCCGGAGCATCGTCGGACAGGCGCAGCTCGCCCGGCGGCGGCATGACGAAGCCGGGCAGCCGCGGGTCGAAGCGGGTGGCGGGCGCCAGTGCGGCGGGCAGCGATATTGCGCGCCGACGCAAGGCGAGCTGGGTCTGTGCCAGCAGGTTGTCCGCCATCAGCTCGCGTTCCGCATCGGTGTAGCTGACGCCCAACAGGCTTTCGGCGGCCATGATGGCCGCTGATGAGGGCACCGCCGTCGCATCAAACTCCACCATCAAGCACCACACCCCTGATTGCCGCGTTGATCGGACGGTATAATAGTGCCGTCCCGTCTTGGCAGTCACAAGCTTGGAGCTCCTTCCGCATGATTGATCCGTCCGCCTGGACAGCCATCGGCGGCGCGTCCTCTCCTAGTTTTTCCATAGACGGCGAGACCATTTTCCACCTGCGCGGCGCAGGCCTCATGCAGGTCTGGTCGATGCGCCGGGACGGCAGCTCCGCACGCCCGCTGGCGAGCCAGGACGAATGCGCCGTCAAGCTCCGCCGCGCGCCCAATAGTGACCAGCTTTTGTGGGGCATCGACGCAGGCGGCGACGAGCGTCAGCAGATTTGGCTGCTCGATCCCGCCGGCACGCCCCGCGCGCTGACCGCTGAACCCGCAGCCAGCCACGAGGCCGGCGCATTCTCACCGGACGGCGGGAGCATCGCATTCGCCGCCAACGACCGTGACGCGGCGTGCTTCGACATCGTCATCGTGGATCTCGCCACCGGCGACCGTAGGCGCGTTCTTGAGGGTGCGGGCGGGCGCTCGGTCACCAACTGGACCGGCATCCGCCTGGTCGTCATCGAGGACCGCAGCAGCAGCGACCAGGCGCTCTGGACCATCGATGCCGAGACCGGCGCCGTGCACGAGGTGCCCCGCCCCGGCCTTGCCCGCTACGCTTCCGCCCGGTTTGCCAAGGATGGCGCGCATCTCCTGGCGCTCTCGGACCAGGGCGGCGCGGACTTCATGCGCCTCTGCCGAATTGAGCCCGCGAGCGGCGATCTGCAGCCGGTATTCGAGCCCGCCGGGCGCGACGTCGAGGCTTGGGCGCTGTCTCCGGACGAATCGCTGCTCGCCACCGTCGAGAACGACCGCGGCTACGGCGTGCTGCGTGTCGGCGCCATGGGCGGCGAACGGGACGTCGTCGCCGACGTGCCGCATGGCGTCGCCGGTGATCTCGCCTGGTCGCCCGACAGCCGGACACTGGCCTTTGCCGCCGAAGGGCCGACCGCGCCGCCGGGCCTATATCTGTGGGATGGTGGCGTCACCCGGCCCATCTGGCGGCCGGACCCGCAGGCGGAGGCTGGGATCGACGCAGCGCAGCTCATCGGGTTCACGCTCGTGTCATGGCCGGGCCTGGACGGCCAGAAGGTGCCCGGCTCGCTCGCCATGCCGCGCGGTGAGGCGCCGGCGCGCGGGTTCCCCTCCGTCGTCTCGGTGCATGGCGGACCGGCCGCGCAGAGCCGTGCCAAGTTCCGACCCGACATGCAGATGCTGCTGTCCCAGGGCTTCGCTGTCCTCATGCCGAACGTGCGCGGCAGCACCGGGTATGGCCGGGCCTGGATGGAGAGCGACGACTTCGAGAAGCGCCAGGTCGCCATCGACGACCTCGTCGCAGCCCGGCACTGGCTGGCTGAACAACCGGGCATCAACCCCTCGCGCATCGGCATCATGGGCCAGTCCTATGGCGGCTGGATGGTCCTCGCCGCCATCACCCGGCACTCCGAGCTATGGCGCGCGGCGGTGGACTACTACGGGATCGCCGACTGGTTCACCCTGCTGCGCGACACCGGACCCTGGCGCCGCCAACATCGCGCGCTTGAGTACGGGGTGCCCGGCCGGCACGATGCCGTATTGCGGGAGTTTTCGCCAATCCACGGCGTCGCCGCCATCTCCGCGCCGCTGCTCGTTGCCCATGGCGACCGTGACCCGCGCGTGCCGATGAACGAGAGCGAGCAGTTTGTAGCCGCGATGGAGCGGCACCAGAAGCGCGTCAGCTATGAGCGCTTCACCTACGCCGGGCACGGCTTCATCCGCCCAGACCACCAGCAACGGATCTACGCCGCTGTCGCGGAGCACTTTTTGCAGCATTTATAGCCGAGCCTTGCCGCCGGAGAACCATTGCGATCTCCGCCGTCTGTGACCGCAGCTGCAAGCCGAACGGGTTGCGCTGCCCCCAGCGGTTGATGGATGTCGTGCAGTCGATGGCGCGCACCGGCTGTCCGTCGTGAAAGCGCAAGCCGTCCCGCAGCGTGAACTCCCAGGTTAGGCGGTCATCCGAGACCGTATGGCCGGCGCACATCTGCGGCTGCGGCGCCAGCGCGTTGTCGATGCTGTAGAGCGTGTCCCAGACCATGTAGCCGTGGTTGATGGCGACGGTGGCCGTGGTCCAGACCGGATCGGGATTGGCGAGATCAGCCTGTGGAACGAAGCGCAGAGTGCGGACGGGCTGCGCGATGGACGGGCGCGAGAGGGCGGATGCCAGGCTGCTGCCCGAGGCGCCGGCCAGTAACGTCCTACGATACATCTTGGTCCCCTTCTCGACAGAGCGGCCAGCATGGCACAGCAAACCGGCTGACCGGGTCCGCATTGCGGCCGGTGCATACTCAACTCACTGCAATGGGACCTTTGTAACCCTGATGTGACAACCAGCGGCTGCATCCCCGCGGCAAGGTTGTGGACAGCGCAGGACGTTGAACCTTGCCGGGTAAAAAGCCGGCCGTGGTCCGCCTTGTCCAACCTTGGGGAGACGACGTTGAAGCACCGCCGGCCCGAAACCTGCCTGCTGCGACGAGTGAAACAACCTCGGGCACCGGGCACCAATCACCTCGCCTTGGTTGCAATGCTGCTGTTCGCCGGTCGGGCCTATGCGGCGCCACCGCCCGATGCCGACCCGGCGCTCGCACCGTGGTTTCGCGGCCTGCAGGCACCCGATACCGGCCAGTCCTGCTGCTCAATCACCGATTGCCGCCCGACAGAGGCCCGGACTCGGGACAATCACTACGAGGTCCTGATCGGCGACCGATGGCTGACCGTACCGTCCGAAAAGGTCCTGAGCCGCACCGACAACCCCACTGGCCGCGCTGTCGTCTGCTGGACGCCGACGCTCGGGATCATGTGTTTCGTGCACGGACCGGAGGGCTGATGGTGAGCCTGGAGCGGGCGGCGACCGCGCTGTCCTAAGCTTTGCAATTGCTGTGTCGATCAGCTTCACAGTACACTGGAACGTGCTATCGTTGCAATATTGATGGAATCGAAAGCTCCTGCCGGCCCGCGCTGCTCCATACTCGGCCCACTCGCGGCCGTGCTGGCACTGCTCGGTCAGATTGCTTTCGGCTCGATCTTGCCCAACCCGGCAGTGCTCCCGGACACGGTCCTTTTTGCCGACGTGCCGATCTGCCACGCGGGAGCGCCTGACAACCCAAATAACGGGGCACCCGCGGGGCACGCGCAGCACGGGACGCAATGTGCGCTCTGCCCGGCCTGCCATGCGCTCACGGCGGACGTGTTCCTGCCCACGCCGCCAGCGCACACGCTGGCGCCGTCCATGGCGCTCGCCGCCCGGCAGACCTGGCCGCCGCCCGCCCGGGCGCCACCCCTCGCCGTTTTCGCCGCCGCCTATCCTACTGGACCACCGAACCTGGCCTGACCGGAGCTTTCCCTGCGGCGCTGCACATTGCGCGGCTGCCCCTTCCGTTCCGAATGCCAGGAGCACATTCCATGATGCGCACGACAATTGCCGTAGCAACGGCCGTTTGCCTATCCGTCCTGCCCAGCGGGCCGGCGGCCCACGCGCACGCCATCGCCGGCGCCCGCGTCTTCCCTGTCACCCTGACCCTCGACGACCCCGGCGTCGCCGACGAGGCGTCGATCCCGACCTTCAGCTTCCAGCAGCAGCCGAACGATGCGGACACCGGACGCGGATATCAGTACAATCTGGCCGCCGAGTTCAACAAGCGCATCACCGAGCACCTGGGCATCGGCGTCACCGGCGGCTACACGGTCCGCACGGCGCAGTTCGGCAAGACGCAAACGGGATTCCAGAATCTCAACGTCACCCTGAAATACCAGGCCTGGGTCAACGCCCCGCACGAGGCCATCCTGTCTCTCGGCGTCATCCGGGAACTCGCCCGCACCGGCACCGCCCATATCGGCGTTGATCAGTTCGGCAGCACGACGCCTACGGCCTACTTCGGCAAGGGCTTCGGCGACCTGCCTGTCCCGGCGCTCCGCCCATTCGCGATCACCGGCACGGTCGGCTACACGATTGCCGACAAGAAGCTGAAGGCGATTGGTGGCGGCCCGTCAGACCTGGGCGCCAACGGCACAGGCGGCCTGACCGGGCTGGCGGCGCAGCAGTTCAACACCGGCTACGCCAACCGCTGGGTCGGCGGGCTGTCCCTGCAGTATAGCCTGCCCTACTTGCAGTCCCAGGTGCGCGACTTCGGGCTGCCCGGCTTCGTCAATCGCCTGACCCCACTGGTCGAGGTCGCCTACTCCTCGCCAGCGTCCAGCCCCAGCAATCTCGGCACCCAGGTCGTCGTCGCACCCGGCGTCATCTACGGCGGCGACAGTTTCCAGGTCGGTCTCGAAGCGCTGATCCCGGCCAATCGGGCTTCCGGCCGGTTCGTGGGGGTGATCACGCAGATGCACGTGTTCTTCGACGACCTATTCCCAAACAGCCTCGGCAAGCCGCTGTTCGGCTACTGATCTGGGAGAACACCATGCAAGCAGTCATCCGCGCCATCGCAATGGCACTCCTGCTACTGGCACCCGCCTCCGCGTTCGCGCATGCGCAGCTACGGCGGGCCGATCCGCCGGTGGGCGGGACGGTCCACGGCTCGCCGGCTGAGCTGGAGCTGTCCTTCAGCGAAACCATCGAGCCACGCTTCAGCACCGTCACGGTAGCCGACGCGGCCGGTGTCCAAGTGGACAAACGCGACCTGCACGCGGTGCCGGGCGACGCCAAACACCTCGCCGTCAGCCTTGGTGCCCTTCCGCCCGGCGTGTACACAGTCGTCTGGCATGCGACCTCGGTGGACACCCACAAGACCGAGGGCACTTTCAGCTTCACCGTCGCACCCTAGGCAAGGGAGGGGAGCACGTGTTTCCCGTCGAAGGCGGGCTCACACTCGTTCTCGTGCGAGGTGCAGCGGATGCGGCGCTGCTGTCGCAGTTCGGGGCGCTGCTGGCCCTGACCTGGCTCGCTCCGCCCGTGTTGGCACTGTCGGGCTGGGGCGCGCCGGCGGTGGCCAAGCGGCTGGCGTGGGTGGCCGGGCTGTCCATCATCGCGGCCCTGCTGCTGAGTGCAGGTTGGCTTGCGGTGCAGAGCGCGACGCTCGCCGGCACTATGGCCGACGCGCCCCTGGTGTTGCAGGAGACTCTGTTCGGCCACCTCGTATTGGCACGCCTGGGTCTCCTGTGCTTGACCGGACTTGCCCTGGTTCGGCATCGGCTGTGGCTCGCCATTGCGCTGGCCGGCGCCGCCGTGGCGAGCCAGGCCGGGCACGCCCATGCCTGGGCCATGTATGAGGGGCCGAGCTGGCTGCTGCTGTCCGGCGCGGTCCACCTGCTGGCGGCAGCGGCCTGGCTGGGCGGCCTGCTGCCGCTCCTGTTGCTGGTTGCGGCGGCGCCGCCTGAGGTGGCGGCCCTCGCGGCCATGCGCTTCGCACCGCTGGGCACCATCAGCGTGCTCCTGCTGGCCGGCACGGCGTTGTTCCAGGCCTACGTCCTGGTCGGAACGCTGCCGGGCCTGGTCGGGACTGGCTACGGCCTGGTCGCGCTGGCCAAACTCGGCGGGTTCCTGGGGCTGCTGGGCTTTGCCGCACGCAACCGGTTCCGACTGACCCCGGCGCTCGGCGACGGAATGCCCGAAGCGACCAAACGTCGATTGACGCACAGCATCGCTGCGGAAACCGTGACGGGCCTGCTGGTCGTCCTTGCCGCGGGTCTCCTGACGAGCCTGCCGCCGGCCATGCACGAGCAACCGCTATGGCCTTTCGCATGGCGATTGAGCCTGGATGCAGTGCGGGAGGATGCGTCGCTGCTCCAGGAGGCCACGCTGGCCGCTACCGTCCTTGCGACGGCGGCGGTTTTGATCGCCGCCGCATTCCTATGCAGGTTGCGCGCCCGCTGGCTCGTCGCGCAGGCCGGCGCCGTCGCTGCCTTTCTCGCCATGCCGCATTTTGACGGGCTGCTGGCCGAGGCATACCCAACTCAGTATTGGCGATCGCCCACAGGCTTTGCGAGCGCCGCAATCGCGAACGGCAACGCGCTTTACCCCGCGCACTGCGCCAGCTGCCATGGCGCCAAGGGTCACGGCGACGGCCCGACCGCGAGCGGACTCCCCATACCGCCCGTGGACCTGACGGTCGAGCATCTGTGGGCGCATGAGGACGGTGAGCTGTTCTGGTGGCTGTCGCACGGCATTGCGGCGCCCGACGGCAGTGTGGCCATGCCGGGCTTTGCGGACGCGCTCACCGAGGACCAGCGCTGGGCGCTGATCGACTGGCTCCGGGCCAATAATGCAGGAGCTGCCTTCGCGGCAACTGGCGCATGGCCGCGGCCGGTCCAGGCGCCTAACCTGGAGGCGTTGTGCCCGGACGGGCGCCTTATGACGCTCGAAGCCTTGCGCGGCCAGGTGGTCCGGATCGTGTTCGGGCCAGCTCGCCCCATGCCCGGCGCGGTTACGATCCAAGCGACCTCCAGCTCGCCCGTCCAGCCAAGTACGGAAAACTGCACTGCCGGCGAGGACGCGGTGCTGGGTGCCTATGCGGTGTTGACCGATGGATCGCCAGACGGATTGGCCGGCGCACAGATCCTCATTGACGGCGGGGGCTGGCTACGCGCCTTGCAGCGGCCCGGTGCCGCGCCGGGCTGGGATGATCCCAGCACGCTCGCCGACGCGGTCCGCGACATCGAGGCACACCCGCTCGCCGAGAGCCCGCGCAGTCATGCGGGAATGCGGATGTAGCGCGCCAGGCCGCGTTAGCGACCTGAGGCGCCTGCAAAGGCGGGCGATGCGGCGGTGACGGGACGGCCGAGGTCGGATCCTGTCCACATCAGCGTCGCTGGGCTGATCGGAGCGCCACGGGCGGCCAGTTCCGGCGCGGGCAGCACGTCGCAATTCGGCCACAGACCCGTCTCGAGCGCACCGGCGTAGCCCTCCGGAAGCCCGGCCTGCCGCATCGCTCCCGCGGCGCTCCGGTAATCGTAGTCGAACGCGACGTGCTCGATGGCGAGCCCGTCCGGCCCTGGGGACAGCACGCTGAACCAGACGCGAGGTGTGCCGTCATTGGCGGGCATCCCGACCGCGCCGCTATTATGCCAAAGCCGGCCCTCGACAGTTCGGGTGAACGGCAGGCCGCAATGCCCGGCGACGACGCCGTCATAGCCGGGCGGCACGGCGGTGCTCGTTGAGGCAAAGACGAACTCGTTGATCACGCCGGCGCTGCCATGCACGACGGCCAGCCGGAAGCGCCCGATTTGCAAATCAATCTGCCGCGGCAGCGCACCCATCCAGGCCAGCGCCGAACCATCCAGCGCCGCCGACGCATGGGCGAACCACGCCCCGGATAGCAGGTCGCACGCCGAGCCCGGTGCGAACCCGCAGCCGCAATCCGCGGCGCCTGCGGCCAACTGCTCCTCGCAGTTGCCCATCACAACGTGCATGCCCGCATCCCGCACCAGCGCCACGGTCGCCGCCGGGTCCGCACCGTAGGCCACGACGTCGCCGGTGCACACCATCCGGTTCGGCGGGATGCTGCGACGTGCGGCGTGCGCCAGCAGCGCCTCGGTCGCCTGGAGATTGCTGTAGCAGCCGCCGAACACCAGCACGGCATCGTCGGCATTGATCTCGGTATGGGCCATGGTGGCAGCATAGCCTGTCGCATTCCGCATCGCCACTATGCGGCGGCGGCGAAACGGTTTTTTTACAAGCTGAATATCATAGAGCGACACGACGGCAAGGAGGCCATTATTGGCGATACAAAATGTGGGGTGGCGATCAAGAGCGACCCAAGGTTTTTAGCGAGTGCGGAAAAAGTATCCAAGAATCAGGTAGTATGCAAAACATTGGGGGCAATCTGGGCAATGCAGTTAATGTTACAGGGAGTGAAGTGACGGGATTAGCCTTATCAAAAATGCTAAGCAGAATCCTTATAAAAGGTTGTCTCCCAATTTTATACCATCAATGCATAGTAAATTTATAGGCAATGTCAACCAAGCAAACGGCATGATAGCATTGGTCAATATTATTAGTATTGTATCTGGTGTTTCACATCATTTAGCCTAAGTATTTACAATATAAAAGATTAGCGCAGTTTGGCGCGCAGCCGCATTTTGGCTGCTCGCTCGGGTATCCATTCCAGAGCGGCCCGTACGCTTGCAAAGATCTGCACGGCCCCGTGTCGTTGCATCGCAAATACTCTCCGCAACATCACTCAGCCGAAGGAGCCGACGCTGGGCCAGGCAGCGCTCCCGACCCTGGCTTGATCGTGCCGTCCGGTTGCGGCACCGCAATCGGCGCGACAATGACCGAAGCGACACCCTCGCGGCTGCCTATGCCGATCTGGTCGGCCGTGGCTTTCGACAAATCAACCGTCCGACCGTTCACATACGGTCCGCGATCCTCGACCGTAACCACGGCGGTCCGGCCACTCGCAAGGTTTGTCACCTTGGCGACCGTACCAAGCGGTAGCGTCTTGCTCGCAGCCGCATGTCCGGCGTGGTCGAAGGATCGCCCATTGGCCATGCGCCGGCCCTGGAACGTGGGTGCATAAACCGAGGCCTTGCCGGCCTGCTTACGTCCGCTGCGATCCTCGACCACTCGGCGTCCGGTTGCCGGTGGCACAGCAGGCTGCTCGGCCAGCTTGCGGGCTTCCGCCTGCACCTGCGGGCTGCTCAGGCTGAACGGAACGCCGCCTGCCTGCGACGCCGGAGCCGTTTCCGAATGGGCGAAAGTTGCCGTCAGGCATCCCAGGACAAAAAAGGCTGCAGCCCGGCCGCGTTGGTTCATGAACGTATTTCTCCCATAGGCGCACGCAGCGCAGGCACGCAGAGAATGCCCGGTTCGACCGATTCGATCTCTTTAAATAGACATTATCGTGCGGTGAAATCGGCATCAAATGTAGGACATCACTGCAAATACCGGACAAGGACTGTGCGCTCGAACCGGAACCCCATTGGGTCACGATGATCGCAGGTCATCCTTACGGCCCTAAGTCGCCGCGTCGTAGTCGCTAATTACGATAACAAAAACCAGGCAGTGCAGGGTCGTGTCCGGGCGCTATCGGCCGCCTGCTAAAGCATCTCCAACGACCGCTTCTGCCGCGGCGGCGGAAACGCCGCATCGATCTCCGCCAAATCCTGCACCGTCAGCTGCAGCGTCGCTGCCGCCGCGTTCTGCCGGACATGCGCGCTATCCCCCGCCTTCGGAATCGAGACCACGCCCGCCTGCGCCAGCGTCCAGGCAATCGCGACCTGCGCCGGGGTGGCCTCGTGCCGCCGGGCGATCTCCACCAGCCCCTTCGAACGCAGCAAAGCCCCGCCCTGCCCCACCGGCGAATACGCCATCACCGGCATCCCACGCTCGCGTGACCAAGGCAGCAGGTCGAACTCAATGCCCCGGGTTCCGACGTTATACAGCACCTGGTTTGCGCCGCACCCCGGCGGCAGCTCCGCCATGTCGTCCACATCGAAATTGGAAACACCCCAAGCCCGGATATACCCGGCCTCCCGCAGCGCCTCGAACCCGGCGACAGTCTCGGCGAGCGGCGTGCCGCCCCGCCAATGCAACAAATAAAGATCCAGGCAGTCGGTCCGCAGCCGCTTCAGGCTGCGCGCGCAGGCCGCCGCCACCCCGGCGCGGCTGGCATTGTGCGGATAGACCTTTGACACCAGGAACACCCGGTTCCGCTGCCCAGCGATGGCCTCGGCCACAACCTCCTCCGCCGCGCCCTCGCCATACATCTCCGCCGTGTCGATCAGCGTCATGCCGAGGTCGATGCCCAGCCGCAGCGCCGCTACTTCCTGCGCACGCCCATGCTGCCCCTCGCCCATGCGCCAGGTCCCCTGCCCCAGCCGCGGCATCGCCCCATCAGGCATCGGCGACCTCCTCGGCCCGGCGCAGCAAGCGTAGGAAGTTGCCGCCCCACAGCGCCCCGATCTCGGCCGCATCGTAACCGCGGCGCACCAGCTCGGCGGTCAGATGCCCGCTCTCCGAAGCGTCGCGCCAGCCGGAGAAGCCGCCGCCGCCGTCGAAGTCCGAGCTGATGCCGACATGCGCCAGGCCGCAGCGCTTCACCACGTAGTCGATGTGATCGACGTAGTCGGACACCGTCACCCCGTCGGCGCGCCCGCCAGGCCGGACGAAGCTCGGCACCGCCGTGATGTTCACCATGCCGCCGCAATCGCGCAGCGCGTCCAGCATCAGGTCGTCCACGTTGCGCGGCACGTCGCACAATGCCCGCACGCAGGAATGCGTCGCCAGCACCGGGGTGCGCGACAGCATGGCCGCCTGCAAGCCACCCTGCGCCGACACGTGCGAGATATCGACCAGCATCCCCAGCCGGTTCAGCTCCAGCACCGCCGCCCGGCCAAGCTCGCTGAGCCCGCCGTGCAGCGTCTCCGCGTCGCCCAGATCCTTGCGCGGGTTGCTGCTGTCGGCCAGTGCGTTGTGCCCGTTATGTGTGAGCGTCAGGTAACGCGCACCCTTCGCCCGGAACGCGGCGAGCAGGCCGAGATCCTCGCCCATCGCGTGCCCGTTTTCGACCGCGGGGATGATGATGGTGGCACCATCCCGATGCGCCGCCTCGATCGCATCCACGGTGCTGGCGACCCGGGTCTCGACGCCATCGGCGTCGCGCGTCATGCCATTGATCGCGTCCAGCATGGCGTGCGCCCGGCTGCGGGCGGCCTCCCACCCCTCCGGAGTGCGCGGCCCCTGCGGCACATAGGCGATGAAACAGCCGGCCTTCATGCCGCCCGCCCGCATCTTCGGCAGGTCCACCCGGCGCCCGGTCTGGTCGCGCGGGCTGTCCGTGAAAAAGTCCGGGCCGGCCGGCCAGGGGATATCGATATGCGTGTCGAGCGCCAGCAGCGACGCGTGCAGGGCAACAGGGTCCATTCCCAAGTTCATCTCCGAATCCATCATTAAAATCCCACGCGGTCCCCGCCCTTGAGATGCAGGATCGCCCGCGCCTCCTGCGGCGTCGCGATCTCCAGGCTCAGCTCCTCCAAGATATGCTTGATCTTCGCAACCTGCTGCGCGTTCGACTTGGCCATCTGACCCTTGCCGATATACAGGCTGTCCTCCAGCCCGACGCGGACGTTGCCGCCCATGATGCCGGCCATCGTCGTGAACGCCATCTGGTGCCGCCCAGCCGCCAGCACCGACCAAACGTAGTCGCGGCCAAACAGCCGGTCCGCCGTCTCTTTCATGAACATCAGGTTGCGGTGCTCCGAGCCGATGCCGCCGAGGATGCCGAAGATCGTCTGCACGAACAGCGGCGGCTCGACGATCTTGCGCTCCAGCATGTAGGCCAGGTTATACAGGTGCCCAACGTCGTAGCACTCGAACTCGAACCGAGTGCCATGACCCTTGCCGAGCGTGCCAACGATGCCCTCGATATCCCGAAAGGTGTTGCGGAAAATGTGGTTGTCGGTGCCGGCGAGATAGGGCTTCTCCCAGTCGTGCTTCCAATCAGTGATCTTATCGGCAGCGCGGGAAATATTGAAATTCATCGAGCCCATGTTGAGGCTGCACATCTCGGGCTTGGCCTGCATCGGCGCCGCCAGACGCTCCTCCAGCGTCATTTTCAGGCCGCCGCCGGTGGTGATGTTCAGCACCGCGTCGGTCGATTGCTTGATGGTGGGCAGGAAGCGCATGAACACGGCCGGGTCGGGCGTGGGCTCGCCGGTCTGCGGGTCGCGGGCATGCAGATGGATGATGGCGGCGCCAGCCTCCGCGGCCTCGATGGAGCTTTGGGCGATTTCTTCTGGTGTGATCGGCAGCGCGTCCGACATGCTGGGCGTGTGAATGGCGCCGGTGATGGCGCAACTGATGATGACTTTGTTCGGCATGGACGGCTTCCTCGTGATGGCGTTGCCGTAAGTCTGCACCGGCGCTGCCCAGCCCGCCACCCTTGTCGGCGCACCCCGCCTGCCTGTATGCTGTTGAGGTGTGTCCGCGTAGCTCAGCAGGATAGAGCACAGGATTCCTGGTTGCGAAATTGGGCGCAGCGCCCGGAAACGGCGCTGTGGATCCGCTCAAAGTCGGGGAACGCTTCGGCCGCTTGCGCCATGCCGATCCCGAGCCAAGCCGCGGCGAAAGCCGTGGACGGTGTAGAGACTGGATGGGCGGCACCTAAGGGCCCCGGGCAAACCGGAGCCTAGGGTGAAGGGACAGTCCAGACCACGAACGCCCCAAGCGCGGGGCGGCGGCGAAAGCCGAAGTGGTATGAATCCTGGGGCCGTGGGTTCGAATCCCGCCGCGGACACCAAAAACGGGTTGGACGCCAGCCGCGCCTTAATCCGCGGTCAGCATGTCGCTCGTTGGCGTGAGATGGATGCCGGCGTAGTCCAGCAGCACCAGCAGCGCGAACGTCATGGCGACGATTGTTGCCATAATCAAAAAACTCTGTGCCCCAAGGCGCACTGGATCGCTCAGCCGGCCCCATAGACCGACCGGCTCGATGAGGCTCATGGCTGGCATGCTGATCTCCGATTCAGCCAGTCGGCCGCGGGCTTCGCGCCCATCGATCGAGTGGGTCAGCATGGCTCAGCCGCCGCCTGCGCCACGCAGGCCAAGTTATGGCCAGGATAGTCGCAGGCCATCGCCATCACAAACGCGACCGCCACAATAGCCAGCAAGACGATCTGAAAACCTAGGATGCGGCGATCCTGCACCTCCGCCGCGTCGTCCTCCTGCGTCCCCGGTGGAATCCAGTTCGAGATATGCATGGCCGCCGCTCCTATCCGTGGCCGCCGACCGGCCACGCAGGCAGCTATACGCGCGGCGCATCGAGGCGGCTGTGACCTAGGTCACTGCGATATCCAGGTTGCGCGCACTCACCAGCACGCCGTCCGCATAGCCGCGCAGGCCGAGCCGCCCCTCGCCCGGCAGCGGGACATGAATCTCCTCGCCCGGCGCCACGTCGCGGGACAGCGTGGGCCGGCCGTTCCACAACACGTCCAGCCGGTCCGAGTGGCGCAGTCGGATGGTCGCCATGCGGCCTGGGCCCAGCGTCACGTCGAGCGGATAGGGCGTGCGCTGCATCAGCAGCCGGGCGGCGTGCGCGATGAGGTCGGGATCACCCTCCAGCAGGTCGCGCCGGGTCAGCTCGTGCAGGACATCCGGCACCACGCCGCGCTCCTCCAATTCCAGCCCGGCGTGCGGGCCGACCCGCAGGCTGCGGCGCAGCGCCACGCGGAGCTCGGCGCCCTGCGGCAGGCCGGGCACCGCATCCGTTTCCGCAAGCGCACTCCGCAGCACGGCGAACGGCCACACATTTGCGCCGCCCGCGCCGGTGCAGGCGTGCACGCCCAGCACAGGTCCGATCCCGTGGTCCTGAAGCCCAGCGGCGAAGATGTCGGTCGCGCTGTAGCACAGTGCGCTGGTCAGCAGCACGACCGGACCGTGATAGCGCTGGCCGATGGCGTTGCAGGCCTCGGGCGACGTCATCGGCAACGCGGCCGAGTACATCGCGCCGGTTTCCAGCGCGTGCTCGACCGAGAGGTACCAGGGCGACAGGTCCGTCACCCGGTATGGATTGGCCGGTCCCTGGCTGCGGCACAGCGCCAGCGTGGCCGGGGTGGCGCGCAGCTGCATCGGCGCCGGCTCGATCCGGCCGGGGGTCAGCAGCTGCAGGCAGCGCTCGGCCGCCTCCACCAGGCCGCCGCCATTGTCGCGCACGTCGAGGATCAGGCCGCGCGGCGGCAGCAGCGCGAGCAGCCGGGCGAACTCGGCCACGAAGGCGTCGGCGTCATGCGTCACGAAGGTCGGAATGCGCAGATAGCCGACATGGATGCGGCCGATCCGCAGCGCAGCCGCCGTGAACTTGTGCGGCGGTTCGGTCGGCACTGGAGCCTTGAGCTCGGTAGCACCACCCGTCGTCAGCAGTCCGCGGGCATGGAACAGCCGGCCGCGGCTGCGGCGCAGCGCGTCCGACTGCACGTCGAGGCTCGCTGCCCGCCGCTCGTCGCGCGCAGTCAGCGTCAGCACCCGCCACACCGCGCGCACCTCCCGCAGCTTTGCGCCTTGGCTCGGGCGGATTTGGATCGCCACCCAGTCCTCGTCGGGCGGCGGCCGCTTGGCCAGTGGACGCAGTGTCATGGCAGCCAGGGCATGCGCGCGCTGGGCGCAGGCGTTGGCGCCGGCGGTGCGCGCCGCTGCGCGTTCCAGCGCACGCAGGATCGGCACCCCGCTCCAGGCAACCACCTCCTCGCCCGGCGCCGCGTCCAGGAATCCCGCCGACACCCGCGTCACGATGACCCGCTGCCGCCCGGCCACGCAGTACTCGCCCAATTGCAGCGGCAGAAACGCCACCGCCTGCGCCAAGGCGGACGGCAGCAGATAGTTGGTATGCAGGTCCAGCAGCGCGTCGAACACCTCGGTCAACGCCGCATGGAACCCGGCGGCGCTGTCCAGCATCGGCGAGCGGCGGCGCAGTGCGCGCAGCTGGGCCAGCGGGTCCACGCCGTGGCTCGCCTGTTTCTGCGGCAGGTGCACGTAGTAGTCGGCCAGCAGCCGGATGGCGGCATCGACGAGGGTCTGCCGCTCGGCCGGCGAGAGAGTGGGGATCGTAGCGCGGAAGCGGGCCAGCGTCTCGGCGCGGTGCCAGCGCCAGGTGGTCGGCAACGGGGCTGCGGAGTCGAAACCGGACAGGATGCGCCTCCTGGTTCACCTATGGCGAGTTCTCTTCTATTCTGCCGGCGCTGCCAATTGCGGTTGGCGGCTGAACCCAGATCACGGGACGCATTGTGCGCTGTTCGCGTTGCGATATCGAGAACCCTGAGGATGCCCGCTTCTGCGACGGCTGCGGCGGCTCCCTGTCGCGCGCCTGCCCAGCCTGCCAAGCCGTGGCCCGCGCTCACGCCCGGTTCTGCAGCCAGTGCGGCACCGCGCTTGAGATGCCTGCCGAGCCTGCTGCGCCATCGATGGTCAGCCAGCAATCACCAAGTATCGGCCAACGCAAGCACGTCACCATCCTGTTCGCCGACGTCCGCGGCTCCACCGAGCTGGTCCGCGCGCTCGACCCCGAGGAGGCGCTTGCCCGCATTGACCCGGTCGTGCAGGGCGCGGTCGCCGCCGTCACCCGCTTTGGCGGCATCGTCAACGAGGTGCAGGGCGACGGGCTGATGGCGCTGTTCGGCGCGCCGCTCGCCGCCGAGGACCACCCAGTCTGCGCCTGCCTCGCAGCCCGCGCGATTCTGCAAGGACTGCCGCCGGGCATCGAGATGCGGGTCGGCGTGCACTCGGGCGAGGTCGTGATCCGCCCCTCCGGCCGGGACGCGTCCGACTACGCCGCCATCGGACCCGCCGTCTATTTCACCAAGCGGCTCGAACAGGCCGCCGAACCCGGCACCGCGCGCCTCAGCGCCGACACCGCCCGCCTGACCCGCGGCTACACCGACCTGCGGCCACTGGGCCTGGTCCAGGCCAAGGGCTGGGACGAGCCGGTCGAGATGTTCGAGCTGCTGCACGCCACCGACCGGCCGAGCTGGGAGGTGCGCTCCGCCGGCAGCCTGAGCTGCTTCGTCGGGCGCGAGGCGGAGCTCGCCGCGCTCTCGTCGGCGCTGATGCGTGCGACGCTTGGGACGATGCAGGCGGTGACGCTGGTCGCCGACGCCGGAGTGGGCAAGTCCCGCCTGGCGCACGAGTTCCTGCACGGCCCGGCGGCCCGCGGCATCCGCGTGGTGCGCGCCGCCGCCGCCGCCCATGCCGGCAACGCCCCGTTCTACGTCGCGGCCGAGCTGCTGCGGTCCTGGATCGGCGCCGTGGCGGGCGACGACCGGGCGGCGCTGGCCCGCCGCCTGGACCAGGCCATCGCCGTCAACCTAACCCAGGGCGTGACGCCGGACGCGGCGGCGCTGCACTCCCTGCTGAACCTGTCGCTGCTGGAGTTGCCGGCGCCGGAACAGGCCGCCTGGACCTCGCTGGATCCCGCCCGCCGCCGCCAGCGCCTGATCGACGTAACCCGCGGCGTCCTGCTGCGGGAGGCAGCGCAAAATCCGTTGATCGTGCTGGTCGAGGACCTGCACTGGGTTGATGAGGCGAGCCGCGAGCTGCTCGCGGCGCTAGTCGCCGGCGCCGGCGCGACCCGCCTGCTGCTATTCGCCACCACCCGCCCAGGCGGCCAGCCGGAATGGGCCGCCCGCAGCAACAGCGTGGTGCTTCGGCTGGAGCCGCTGGACCGCGCCCAGTCCGAGACGCTGCTGCAGCGTCTGGTCGGCGACGCGCCGGAGCTCGCCGTGCTCCGGGCCCGCATCATCGCCCAGGCGGAGGGCACGCCGCTGTTCCTGGAGGAGATGGCCCGGTCGCTCACCGAGAGCGGCGCGCTGGTCCACGCGCCCGCCCAGGTCCACCTGACCGAGCGGGCGGAGGGCATCAGCATCCCGGCCTCGGTCCAGGGCATCGTCGCCTCCCGCCTGGACCGGCTGCCGGCCACGCAGCGCCGGCTCTTGCAGGTCGCGTCGGTGCTGGGCAAGGACGTTCGCACCGACGTGCTGCGCGTGCTCTGCCATGTGCCGCCTGCGCAGATGGACGCGGACCTCACGGCGCTGCAGGCGGCCGAGTTCCTGTATGAGACGAGCCTGGGCAGCCGCGAGGTCTATAGCTTCAAGCACGCCGTCACCCAGTCTGTCGCCTACGACACCCTGCTGCGCGCCGAGCGCCGCGCCCTGCACGCCGAGACGCTGTCCGCGCTGGAGCAAATGACCGGGGACCGCCTGGGCGAGATGCTCGAGCGCCTGTCGGACCACGCCGCCGCCGGCGAGGTCTGGGCGGCTGCGCACCGCTACAGCCTGGGCGCCGGCCGCCGGGCCAATGAACGCTTCGCCTGGCTGGAGGCGATCGGCTATTTCGACCGCGCCCTGGACGCGATCAACCATTTCGAGGACGCGCACGAGGCGGCGCTAGCCGGCATCGAGGTCCGGCTGGGTCTCCGCACGGCGTTGGGCGCCACCGGCAATTTGGACCGCTGCCTGACGGTGATGGAGGACGCGCGGCGGCTGGCGGCGTGGACCGGCAACACGATCCAGGTCGCGCAGATCGACGGCTATGCCTGCATGCTGCTGACCAGCCTCGGCTCGCTGGACCGGGCGGTGGCGGCGGGCCGGCGCGGCGCCGTGGCCGCAGCCGGGCACCCGCCCTCGACGCTGAACCTCGCCTTCGGGCTGGGGCAGGCCTACTGGTTCCAGGGCCGCTTCGGCGACGCGGCCAGAACGCTGTCCAGCAGCTTGCCCAGCGTCCGCGGCGCGCTGCGTCTGGCCGCGACCGGGACCATCGGCACCGTGTCGGTGCTGACTTTGGTGGCATTGTCCAAGACCCACGCCATGATAGGCGAGTTCGACCTCGCACTGACGCTCGCAGCGGAGGCGCAGGCCATCGCCGCCGAGACGCAACGCCCCTATGACGTCGCCTATGCCAGCGTGGCGCCGGGCTTTGCCCATATGATGCAGGGCGCGCACGACGACGCGGTCGCCGTCATGGAGGAGGGGCTGCAGGTCGCGCGCCGCGCCGGCATCCTGCTGCTGCTGCCGTCGATCGCGCGCTATCTCGGCCGGGCGCACGCCGCGGCGGGCTCGGCGGACAAGGCGCATGCCCTTCTGCACGAGGCGCTGGCGCTGACCCGGCGTCAGCGGCTGACCGGGCTGACGGCATGGTGCAGCGCTGCTTTGGGCCACGCCCACATGGGCGGCGACGCTGCCCTGGCCGAGGCCGCACTGCAGGAGGCGCTGGCGATGGCGGCCGAGCATGGCTACGCTCCCGTGCAGGCGCAGACGCTGCGTGCACTGGGCGAGTTGCGCCTGCGCGCCGGCGACGCCGTGGCGGCCGAGGCCAGCCTGCGCCAGGCAGCGGCCCTGGCCGAGGCAATGGGCATGCGTCCCGACCTGGCGGAGACGCGCCGCCTGCTGGCCGACGCGCTCCGCGCCTTAGGCCGGCTCGCGGAGGCGTGTGCAGAAGACGCGGCGGCAACGGCGATCGCCCTTGCACTGCGTCCGCTTGAGGATAAAGGTCAGTACGGTAACAGTCGGGACGGTAGCGGTCCGGCGCTGTTGCCCAATCGAACGGAGCACCCGGCGTGACCGACAAGCAAAACGTCCCTCGCCCCGCGACCCTAAAGGACCTGCAGGACATCCTGGCCCACGCCGCGAACCATCCGGCTGAGCGCCAGAGGCTGGCCGTCGCGCCAGAGGATGCGTTGCAGCGGGCCGGCCTGATTGCCACGCCGGACGCCGTTGATTTCCTCCGCAGCCTCGGCAATGCGAAGTTCGATGAGGCCGCCCAGGGTCAGACATCAGGAACGATCGACCCGCTTAAGGGCGGAGCGGGCGAGATGTGACGCCCGCCCGATGCATCGGCAGGCCGACGCGGGCCGGGTGATATTGGTGTCGATGCCGTTTTCGTCGCCGCACTACCCGAGCCTTGCACTCGGCCTGTTGAAGCCGTTGGCCGAGCAGGCGGGCGCCGCGTGCGACGTGCGTTATTTCTCGCTGGATTACCTGGAATGGTTGGGCGCCGACGCCTACGCGCTCCTGACCGAGCCGTCGATCTACATGGCGCAGGCCGGCGAGTGGGTGTTTGCCGCCGCGGCCGACTCGCGGATCGACCCGGACGGCGTCGGGTTCCTCACCGATGTGCTGCTTCGGTACCATCCCGAAGCCTACCGTCCGCCTTTGCTTATGGCCTTGCTCTCGGCGCGGCAGGACGTTGCCGCCTTCATCGAGCGGTGCTTCGAGAGCGTCGCTTGGGAACGCTACGCCCTGGTCGGCCTCACCACGTCGTTCCAACAGACCATGGCGTCGCTCGCCCTCGCACGGCGGATCAAGGCCCACCATCCCAGCGTTGCGATCGTGTTGGGCGGCGCCAACTGCCAGGACGCGATGGGGCTGGAGCTGCTGGCCCAGTATGACTGCATCGACGCGGTCTGCCTGGGCGAGGGCGAGCACGCCTTGCGCGAAATTATACGCCACATCCAGGCGGATACCCCGCTGCATGGCATCCCGGGCGTCGCAGTCCGCGGCCAGCCCGCCCCGGCGCCGGCCGCCCGCACCGATGTCGAGGCGCTGCCGTATCCCGACTTCGATGCGTTCTTCGCCCAGCACGCAGCGACCCCGGCCGCCGCGGCCTACCCACCCGCCGTGGTGTTCGAAACCGCGCGCGGCTGCTGGTGGGGCGCCAAGCACCACTGCACCTTCTGCGGCCTGAATGGCACCAGCATGGCGTTCCGGTCGAAGTCACAGGACCGGGCCTATGACGAGTTGACCTATCTGGTTGCCCGGCACGAATGCG
>JANXVC010000040.1 GCA_025351925.1 Rhodospirillales bacterium
CTCCAAGTGGGGCGCTGACCTGTTCGCCGGCGTGCGCTCCGTCATCGGCACCGCCGCACGCCGTGGCATGGGCGCCTACCAGGCTATCCAGCAAACCCTACGCGGGCAGGCCACTCCCTACCCGGGTTGAGCAGAAACGAACGATCAAGCTGCTACGCAGGGGCTACGCATGAAATTTCTCTCGCCTGGCGCGCCCTGACGTATGATGACGCGCCCTCGCGATGGCGGAGGAGCAGGGCATGTCGATCGAGAACTTGGCGCAATACTTTGGCACGATTGAGGACCCGCGCTGCTCTGGCAAGATCGAGCACCGTTTGCTCGATATCTTGGTAGTCGCGGTATGCGCGGTGATCGCCTGTGCCGAGAGTTGGGATGACATCGCCCTGTATGGTCGCAGCAAGCTGGCCTGGCTCAGGACGTTTCTGGAGCTGCCGAACGGTATCCCCTCGCACGACACCTTCCGGCGCGTGTTCATGCTGATCGACCCCGAAGCCTTCGAGGCCGGGTTCGCGACGTGGGTTGGCGCACTCACAGCGGGGTTCGAGCGCGAGGTGGTCGCGATCGACGGCAAGACGATCCGCCGCTCGTTCGACCATGGACGCGAGCAGTCGGCTTTGCACGTCGTGAGCGCCTGGGCGAGCGAGCAGGGCCTGGTGCTGGGCCAGCGCTGCGTGGACGGCAAGTCGAACGAGATCACCGCCGTGCCTGAGCTGCTGGACCAGCTCGTGCTCAAGAACAGCATCGTGACACTTGATGCCATGGAGTGCCAGACCGCGATCGCCGAGAAGATCCTGGCACGCGGAGGCGACTACCTGCTGACGCTCAAGGGCAACCATCCGCTGGCGCACACGGCCGTGGTGGAGCACTTCGACCAGCACTGCTTCCGCCACGACGCACCCGACCGTGCGAATTGCGACGATGCCGACGAAGGTCACGGCCGGCTGGTTCGACGCCGCGTGTTCGCCAGCACCGAGGCTGCGGCCCTAGATACCCTGAGCGGCTGGCCTAGCCTGCACACCGTGCTCGCTGTGGAGACCATCCGCCATGTCAACGGCACATCCAAGGTCGACAGGGAAGTGCGATACTTGCTGTCAAGCTGCCCCGACAGTCCGGCCATTCTGGGTCAAGCCATCCGCTCGCATTGGTCGGTGGAGAATGCGCTTCACTGGGTGCTGGATGTCACGTTTCGCGAGGATGAAAGCCGCGTGCGCGACCGCATCGCGGCGCGCAACCTGGCGCTCCTGCGCAAGATCGCGCTCAATATCGTCAGCCACGACCGGACATCGAAGGCCAGCGTACGCGGTCGGCGGAAGAAGGCCGTTTGGAACGACAGCTACATGCGCAAGCTCCTGGCTGGATAGCCAATAAGCCCTATGCAATACCGACACGACATTTCATGCGTAGCCCCTGCCCAGGTCGTGAACCCAGCCTCGAAGGCATCAGGGTCGATCAACATGAACACGCGCCGGAAGGTGTCGTGCGAGGGAATGCCGTTCGGCAACTCCAGAAATGTCCTGAGCCAAGCCAGCTTGCTGCGGCCATACAGCGCGATGTCGTCCCAGCTTTCAGCGCAGGCAATCACCGAAGACACCGCGATAATCAGGACGTCAATCAGGCGATGCTCGACCTTGCCGGAGCAGCGCGGGTCTTCAATCGCATTAAAATACTGTCCCAGGCTTTCGATCGACATACTCCGCTCCCCCGCCATCGCGAGGGCGCGTCATCATACGTCAGGGCCCGGCAGGCGAGAAAAATTTCATGCGTGGCCCCTGCTCATCTCGGCACGTTGCCCGCCGGAATGACGCCGCACGAGGTGATGCTGCGGGCCAAAACGGGTCCGCTGGACCCGCCATTGTCGCTGCGCCTGATCATTCAACGCAAAACACCGGAGGCGACCGAGGCCACCCGCAAGAGATTAAGCACCGAGGCGGCGCGCAAACAGAAAGCGCTTGATCCGCGCAGCTTGGTCGCAGCGGAGTTCATGATCCTGGGCACCTCGCTGCCAACCGAGGGCTACCCGGCCGGGGACGTGCTCATGGTCTATCGCCTGCGCTGGCAGATTGAACTCGCGTTCAAACGGTTGAAGTCCCTGCTGCGCATGGACCGCATTCCGAGCCAAACCGAGCGGGCGTCACGAAGCTGGCTCACCGCGCATCTCATCTTGGCCTTGTTGTGCGACGACCTCGGCCAGGAATTCCTG
>JANXVC010000328.1 GCA_025351925.1 Rhodospirillales bacterium
GATCAAACCAACACGATTCCCTTGCGCGCCATCCTTCCCACCGACCAGCACGGAAATTATCCGCTCCTGCCCATCCCGTACGATGCGCAGGCTCAATTCGCGGTCGGGACTCGCCAAGATGATTCGCTGAACGTCTTCAAATTTTGCCACCTCAGTATCATCGATCGCCTCAATCCGGTCGCCTACGCGCAGCCCGGCTTTCGCTGCGGCGCCGTCGGCCACCACATCGCCAATAACTGGAAACGGAATGGGAACTGGCCGGCCCACCGTGCCGAACAGCGCCGCGAACAGCACGGCTGCGAGCAGGAAGTTGGCGACCGGTCCGGCCGCGACCACGATCGCCCGCGACAGCACCGACTTCTCATGGAAAGTCCGGCCCGGCAGCCAACGCGCTCGGACGTCATCGGCTACGTCCTCCGGCCTCTCCTGGCCATGCAGCTTCACATAACCGCCCAATGGTAGCCAGGCGAGCTTCCAGACCGTACCGAGCCGGTCGGTCCAGCTAGCGATCGACCGGCCAAAGCCGATCGAGAACGCCTCGACATGCACCCCGCGCCAACGCGCCGCCAGATAGTGGCCGAGCTCATGCACGAACACCAAAACGCCGAGCACGACGACAAACGCGGCTATGCTGCGGACAAAAACAGGCAATACCAACATAGTAAAACGTCCTCAGGCCGCTTTCGCAGCCGCAATCTGGTGGGCGGCACGCCGGGCGGACGCATCCAGGTCCAATACTGCATCCAGGCTGTCAGCGGCCTGAGGCCCGAGCCGCTCCAGCACGGCCTCCACTAAGGCGGCGATCGCAGTAAACCCCAAGCGGCGGCCCAGGAACGCTTCCACCGCCACCTCGTTGGCAGCAGACAGGATTGTGGGTGCGCCCCCGCCAGCGCGCAAGGCGTCCCGCGCCAGTCGCAACGCTGGAAACCGGACCGGATCGGGCGCGTGGAACTCTAAGGTTCCCAGCGCTGCCAAATCCAGCCGAGGCGACGCCGTGGCGAGCCGCCCGGGCCACGCCAAAGCGTGCGCGATTGGAACCCGCATGTCGGGCGCCCCCATCTGCGCCAGCACGCTGCCGTCACGGAAATGCACGAGACCGTGGATTACCGACTGCGGATGCACCAGGACGCCGATGTCGCGCTCGTCCATCGCGAACAGCCGCGCCGCCTCGATGATTTCCAATCCCTTGTTCATCATCGTCGCCGAATCGATGCTGATCTTGGCGCCCATTGACCAAATGGGATGCCGCAGCGCGGCTTCGGGCGTGGCGCGCCCCATCTCCTCGATCGTAGAAAGGCGAAACGGGCCACCCGACGCTGTCAGCACGATGCGCTCCACAGCATCCCGATTGCCCTCCGCCATCGCCTGGAAGATTGCGTTATGCTCGGAGTCGACTGGCAATAGGGTGACGCCGGCGTCGCACACCGCACGCAGCATGACTTCCCCGGCGCAGACTAGCGCCTCCTTATTGGCCAGCGCGACCGCGCCGCCGCGCTTTATCGCAGCTAGCGTGCTGGGCAGGCCGGCCGCCCCGGTGATGGCTGCCATCGTCCAATCGACCGACAACGACGCCGCCTGCAGCACGGCCGCGTCGCCGCTCGCGGTCTGGATGCCGGTGCCGGCCAGCGCCGCATCGAGCGCTGCATGCATCGCGGGTTCAGCGATCACCGCTAGTTCGGCCTGCAGCAACCGGGCCTGCTCAGCAAGCAGCGCCGCGTTGCGGCCGCCGACCAGGACACGCACCCGGAAGCGGGCCGGGTTCGCCGCCAGCAGATCGACCGTGCTACAGCCGACGCTGCCGGTGCTGCCCAGCACCGAGACCGTCCTTGGCTCCGTTGCGGCCGTTAATGCCCCGCTTGATGCCCCCGGGCCTATTGCCATAACGCCACTCCCCGCCCTAACAACAACGCTAGTGCCGCTGCCGCAGGCGCTGCGGTCAGCAGCCCATCCAGCCGGTCCAGCAACCCGCCATGCCCCGGGATTAGCCGTCCAGAGTCCTTGACGCCGAAATGCCGTTTAATCGCACTTTCCAACAGGTCGCCAGCCTGCGCCGCCAGCCCGAGCAGCCCGGCCACCACTGCAGCTCGTCCCATCGATGCGGCTGCTAGCAGGTCTCCCGCGGCCTCCCCGATCAGCATCGCCGCCAGCAGGCCGCCGACTGCCCCGGACCACGTCTTGCTAGGGGAGATCGCCGGCGCGAGCTTGCGGCCGCCCAGCAGCCGCCCGGCCGCATAGGCGCCGATGTCGCTCGCCCAAACCACAACCACCAGAAATAGCACGTTGGCCCGGCCAGACGCATTATCGCCGCGCAGCCAGACCAGGGCGATGCTCGCCAAGCCGACATACAGCACGCCGGCAACCATCGCGCGTCGTCCGCTGGTCAATCCAGCCACAATGGCGCCGGCTGCCAACGCAACCAGCGCCCAGCGCTCCCGATCCAGCACGGCAATCAGTCCGGCAAACAGCACGACGACCGGCACCACAAGGCCGGGCATTCGCCACGGCCGTCCGCCGCACAATGCCACCCACTCATAGGCAAGCCCGCCAGCAGCCAACGCCATCAGGGCCGTCCAGGCATCAGCGCCCAGCCAGATACACGCCAGCGCCGTCGGTGCCAACAGCGCCGCCGACAGCGCACGCTTGCGCAGATCGCCCCACTGCTTCGTTTGGCCAGTCCGGCCGTTGATGGTTTCAGGCAGGGCGCGCCCCGAACCGACGCTCGCGCCTGGCAAACTCGACCAGGGCGCCGTTGAACTCGGCAGGGCCGAAGTCTGGCCACAGGACATCCAAGAAGATCAGTTCGGCGTAGGCCGACTGCCACAACAGGAAATTGGACAGCCGATGCTCGCCGGAGGTGCGGATCATCAGGTCGGGATCGGGCATGCCGGCCGTGGACAGGAAACGCTCGAACCGTTCAACGGTCAGCGCGGCGGGATCCAGCGTTCCGTCGAGCGCCGCCTGCGCCGCCGCACGGGCCGCAGCGGCAATCTCGTCACGCGCGCCATAGGACAGCGCGATATTCAGGTTGAGGCGCGTGTTGCCGAGCGTGGTGCGCTCGGCGCGGTCCAGCTCAGCCCGGGTGTCCGGCTCAAACCGGGCGCGGTCGCCGAGTACCCGGACGCGCACGCCTTCACGCGACAGCTCGGCCAATTCCTGACGGATGAAATGCCGCAGCAGCCCGGTCAGCTCCATCACCTCCTCGGCTGGACGACGCCAATTCTCGCTGCTGAAGGCATAGAGGGTGAGCCAGCCCACGCCGGCCTCGATCGCCGCCTCGATGGTGCGGCGCACCGCCTGAGTGCCGGCCCGATGCCCGGCTACCCGCGGCAGCCCGCGCGCTGCCGCCCAACGGCCGTTGCCGTCCATGATCACCGCGACATGCTGCGGCGGCTGCGCACCAACCGGAGCGGACGCGAGCGGCTGCAAATCCTGCTTGCCGAAGGCCATGCTGTCAGACCTGCCGGATTTCCCGGTCCTTGTCGGACAGAGAGTCGTCGATGCGCCTGATGTAGCCGTCCGTCAGCTTCTGAACCTGATCGGACCAGTCCTTCATTTCGTCCTCGCCGATCTCGCTCTTTTTCTCAAAAGCCTTGATCTGGTCCATGCCGTCCCGCCGCACGCCGCGCACCGCGACCCGGGCACCCTCGGCGTAGCGCCCAGCCGCCTTCGCCAGCTCGCCGCGCCGCTCCGCCGTAAGCTGCGGGATCGGCACGCGGACGATCTGGCCGTCGGAGCCTGGGTTGAGGCCCAGCCCGCTGTCCCGGATTGCTCGCTCGACAGCGCCGACCAGGGTACGGTCCCACACCTGAACTGTGATCAGCCGCGGCTCCGGCACGCCGATCGTGCCGACCTGGGTAATCGGCACCTCGGTGCCATAGGCCTCGACCTTGACAGGCTCCAACAGTGCTGGGCTGGCGCGACCGGTGCGCAGACCGCCGAAATCGCGGCGTAAGGTCTCCAGCGCGCCGTCCATGCGGCGCGTCAGGTCGGTTTTGAGGGCATTCAGGTCGGCGGGCACGAAGGTCTCCCCTGGTTTGGCCTAATGCGGCTCGATGATACGGGTGAAACGACCCTCGCCGCGCATCACCTGCGCAAATGCGCCGGGCGCGTGGATATTGAACACGACGATCGGCAGGCCGTTCTCACGCGCCAGGCTGATACCGGCCGCATCCATCACGCCAAGGTCGCGAGACAGCACCTCGAGGTAGGTGAGTTCATCATACCGCTCAGCGTCCGGAACCTTGCGCGGGTCGGCGGAATACACGCCGTCCACCTGGGTGCCCTTCAGCAGCAGGTCACAGTTCATTTCGGCGGCGCGCAGGGCTGCGGCGGTGTCAGTGGTGAAAAACGGATTGCCGGTGCCGGCGGCGAAGATCACGACGCGGCCTTTCTCCATGTGCCGCTCCGCCCGGCGCCGGATGTATGGCTCGCACACGCTGCTCATCGGGATCGCCGACTGCACGCGGGTCGGCACGCCGCATCGCTCCAGCGCGCTCTGCATGCCAAGCGCATTCATCACGGTCGCCAGCATGCCCATATAGTCGGCCTGGGCCCGGTCCATGCCGCCGGCTGCCGCGGAAATGCCGCGGAATATGTTGCCGCCGCCGATTACCAGGCACACCTGCACGCCCATCCGCACGACATCGCCGACATCGATCGCGATGCGCGCCAGCGTATCGGTATCCAGCCCATACTCTCGACGGCCCATCAGCGCCTCCCCGGACACCTTGAGCAAGACGCGCTTGTAGGTGGGCTGATGTGGCATGGAGTCCTTATGAAGCCGGGTAAAAGCCGGGCGGCGGCACGCTAGATCGTGACGCCGCCCTCCACAAGTTCAGACCGTCGGTTGCCTTTGACCGGATAGCCGGCCGGGCTATTCTGCCGGTGGTGAAGGCGGTGTGGCAGGGGGCGCCGGAGGAGTGATGCCAGCAGCCGCAACAACCTCGGCAGCAAAGTCACCGCCAGTTGGCTTGTCGATACCCTCACCAAGATGGAAGCGGGCAAATCCCGAGAGCGTCGCACCAGCCTTCTTCACCACCGCGCGCACCCGGCTCTCGCCGTCGTGCACCCAAACCTGCTCCAGCAGCACGACCTCTTCGTAGTACTTACGAATCCGACCCTCGACCATCTTCTCGATAATCGCGTCCGGCTTGCCGGAGGCGCGGGCCTGCTCGGTCAGCACCGCCTTCTCCCGCTCTAGGGCGGCCGGGTCCACCGCGTCCACATCGAGCGCGTCCGGCCGGGTGGCAGCGACGTGCATGCCGACCTGACGGCCCAGGGTTTCCAGCGCCGACTGTTCGCTGCCGCTCTCGACCGCGACCAGCACGCCGATCTTGCCCAGGCCGGGCTTCAGCGCGTTGTGGACGTAGGTCGCGACAACGCCGTGCGGCACCGTCAGTACCTTGGCCCGGCGCAGATGCATGTTTTCGCCGATCGTCGCCACGAGATGCGTCAGCTCCTCGGCCACGCTCCGCCCGGTGCCGGGGAACGGCGCCGCGCGGATCGTCTCGACATCGTCGCCGACCTCGAGCGCGATCTGCGCCACGGCCGTAACCAATGCCTGGAACGTCTCGTTACGGGCGACGAAGTCGGTCTCGGCATTCACCTCGACCATCGCCGCCTTATTGGCCATGCTGGCCACGCCCACGAGACCCTCAGCCGCCACGCGACCGCTCTTTTTCGCCGCCGCCGACAGGCCCTTCTTGCGCAGCCAATCGAACGCCGCCTCGGCGTCGCCGCCGCACTCGGTCAGCGCCCGCTTGCAGTCCATCATGCCGGCGCCGGTCTTCTCGCGCAGACTCTTGACCGCCGCCGCTGTGATCTCAGCCATCTCAGTCCCTCCCTATGCCGCCGGCTGCTCAGCCGCGACCGCAGGCTCCAATATTGGCATCGCCTCAGGCGGCAACTCCTCCGACGCGCCCAGGTCGCGCCCGCTCGCCACCATCTCGGCGCTGATGCCGTCCAGCACGGCGCCGGCGATCAGGTCGCAATACAGCGTGATCGCCCGGATCGCGTCGTCGTTGCCAGGAATCGGGTAGGTCACGCCTTGCGGGTCCGAGTTGCTGTCCAGCACGGCGATGACCGGGATGCCGAGCTTGTTAGCCTCCTCGACTGCCAGCTTTTCCTTGTTCGTGTCGATGATGAACAGGATATCCGGCAAGCCGCCCATGTCCTTGATGCCGCCTAGCGCGCGCTCCAGCTTCTCCTGGTCGCGCGTGATGTCCAGCACCTCTTTCTTGGTCAGGCCCTGCACGTCGCCGCCCAGCATCTCCTCGATCTGCCGCAGGCGCTTGATGCTGCCGGTGATGGTCTTCCAATTGGTGAGCATGCCGCCGAGCCAGCGGTGGTTCACGTAGTACTGGCCGCAGCGCTTGGCGCTGTCCGCCACATATTCAGCCGCAGCGCGCTTGGTGCCGACGAACAGCACACGGCCCCCGGCCGCAGTTACGTCGCGGACAGCCTTGAGCGCCCGGTCAAGCATCGGCACGGTCTGCTGCAGGTCGATAATGTGGACCTGGTTGCGTATGCCGAAGATGTAGGGTCCCATGCGCGGGTTCCAGCGCCGGGTGTGGTGGCCGAAGTGAACGCCGGCTTCGAGAAGCTGACGCAGGGTAAAGTCGGGCATCGCCATGAGCGTGTCCTTTCCAGTGGTCCGGTTGATCCTCCGCGGGGCCAGGCCATGCGGCACCGGAACCTGGGGGATAACCCCGGGAAAGGCGCCCCGCGTGTGAATTACCCGCGACGGTCGCAGGCGCTTGGGATATGGCGGATCATGGGCCGATTAGCAAGCGTCAGACCTCCTCGACCCGCTCCACGCCGGGCACAACCTTCAGCGCTTGCGCCAGCCGCGGCGTCACCTGGAAGCCGCCGGGGATGGTGATCTCGACCGCCTGCTCGTCGCCGATGCGCGGCACCAGGGTGACCCAGCCGCGGCCCTTGCCCTCGCGGGCCAGGATGGCGCGGATGTGCGGCACTGCCTCAGTCCGGTCGAGCCAGATGCGCATCCCAGCGCCGGCGTCGCTCGCCGCCTGCTCGAGCGACACGCAGTCGGCTGCGGTGACCCGCAGGCTGTCGCCCTCCAGCTTGAGATCGACGCCCATCAGCACCGCATTGCCGGCCTTCAGGATATCGCGCGCGCTGCCCAGCACCTCGCTGAACACCGTCACCTCAAAGCTGCCGCCCTGGTCCGACAAGCGTATCCAGGCCATACGGCTGCCGGTCCGCGTAGTGCGCTCCTTCGACGCCACGACGCAGCCGGCCATTCTCACCCGGGTGACGCCGGCCTGGGCGCGAGCCTCCAGCTGGCTGGACGGGATCACGCCCAAGCGTTTCAGCACCGGGCCGTAGCTGTCGAGCGGATGCGCCGTGAGGTGGAAGCCCACCGCTTCGGCCTCGTAGCCCAGGCGCTCCATCGCGGGCCAATCCGGCGTTGGTGGCAAGCGAAGCGCCTCGGGCGTGGGACCGCCGCCGAACAGGCCGCACTGGCCGGTCTCCGCCTCCTCCGCCTGCGCCTGGGCGCGGCGCAGGATGGTCTCGGCGGCGGCGAACATCTGCGCACGGTTGGGCGCGATGCTGTCGAAGGCGCCGGCGCGGGCCAGGTTCTCGAGCTGCGACTTGCTGAGCGGACGCGGATCGACCCGAGCTGCGAAGTCGGCGGGATCGGCGAACGGACGGTCGCCCCGGGCGGCCACCAGCGCCTGCATGGCGGCAAAGCCGATCCGCTTCACCGCCGCCAGCGCATAACGGATCGCCTGGGTGCCGTCCGGCGCCACTTCCACGCGGAACTCGGCGCCCGAGCGGTTGATGTCGGGCGGCAGCACGCGAAGCCCGGTGCGCTCGGCCTCCTGACGCAGCGCCGCGATCTTGTCGGTATTGCTGAGCGCCAGGTTCATACAGGCGGCGAGGAACGCGGCGGGGTGGTTCGCCTTCAGCCAGGCGGTCTGATACGACAACAGGGCGTAGGCGGCGGCGTGGCTCTTGTTGAAGCCGTAATCGGCGAACCGGGCCATGAGGTCGAACACCTCCGTCGCCTTCGCCGGCGGAATTCCCCGAGCCGTGGCGCCGCTGGTGAAAACTTGGCGCTGCTGCTCCATCTCGGACATGATCTTCTTGCCCATGGCACGCCGCAGCAGGTCGGCGCCGCCCAGGCTGTACCCGGCCATGGTCTGCGCGATCTGCATAACCTGCTCCTGATACACCATGATTCCGAATGTCTCGCCCAGGATCCCGCGCAGCTCAGGATGCGGCGCCTCCCACGCCTCGCCGTGCTTGCGCCGGCAATAGTCGGGGATGTTGGCCATCGGACCCGGCCGGTATAGCGCGACCGCGGCAATTAGGTCCTCGAACCGGTCAGGGCGCATCTGCCGCAGCACGTCGCGCATGCCCTGGCTTTCGAACTGGAACACCCCGCCGCCGTCGCCGCGGGACAGCATCTCGTAGGTCCGAGCATCGTCGAGCGGCAGGCGGTCGAGGTCCACCGGCACGCCGAGGCCGTGCAGGATCGCCACCGCCTGCTGCAGAATGGTCAGCGTTGTAAGGCCCAGGAAGTCGAACTTCACGAGGCCGGCCTGCTCCACATATTTCATGGAGTATTGCGTCACCAGCGTGTCGGCTTTCGGGTCGCGATACAGCGGCACGAGGTCGATCAGCGGCCGGTCACCGATCACCAGTCCGGCGGCGTGCGTGCTGGCATGCCGATACAGGCCCTCCAACTGCAGCGCCACCTCCAAAAGGCGGCGCACGCTCTCGTCGCCGTCGCGCATCTCCTGCAGGCGCTTCTCGCCGTCGATGGCCTGGGAAAGGGTGACGGGTTTGGCCGGGTTGTTGGGGATCAGCTCGGCCACTCGGTTCACCTGGCCAAACGGCAGGCCCAGCACGCGGCCCACGTCGCGCACCGCCGCCCGTGCCTGCAGCTTGCCAAACGTGATGATCTGCGCGACCCGGTCCGCGCCGTATTCGCGGCGGACATAGTCGATCACCTCGTCGCGGCGGTCCTGGCAGAAGTCGATGTCGAAGTCCGGCATCGAAACGCGCTCGGGGTTGAGAAAGCGCTCGAACAGCAATCCCCATCGCAGCGGATCGAGGTCGGTGATCGTCAGCGCCCACGCTGCCACCGACCCAGCGCCGGACCCGCGGCCCGGCCCCACCGGGATGTCCTGCGCCTTCGCCCACTGGATGAAGTCGGCCACGATCAAGAAATACCCGGGGAAGCCCATGCCGGCGATCACCTCCAGCTCGTATTCGAGCCGTTCGGCATAGACGGCGCGGGTGGCCGGATCGGCAGCGAGCGCGTCCATGCGGTGCACCAGACCCTCGCGCGCCATGGCCCGGACGGTCTCGTCCTCGGTCTGGCCAGGCCGCACTTTCGGGCACATCGGCAGCAGCGGCTTGCGGGTCTCCGCCATCACGGCGCAGCTTCGCGCGACGGCCAGCGTGTTGTCGCAGGCGTCCGGCAGGTCGCGGAACAGCCGGCGCATGTCGCGGGCCGGTTTGAACCAGTGCTCCGGCGTCACCCGGCGCCGCGCGGCCTCGCTGACCTGACGACCCTCGGCGATGCACAGCAGCGCGTCATGCGCCTCGTGCATCTTGGCCGTCGCATAGAAGCACTCATTGGTGGCGACGAGAGGCAGCCGATGCTCGTCAGCGAGCAGCAGCAGCCCCGGCTCGATCGCCCGCTCGATAGCGAGGCCGTGCCGGTGCAGCTCCATCATGCAGCGCCCGGGGAACGCCTCGGCCAACTGCGCCAGCAGCTTGCCGGCATCCGGCTTGCGACCCTCGGCCAGCATGCGGGCAATCGGACCGCGGGTGCCACCGGTGAGCAGCACCAAACCCTCAGCGTGCTCCAGCAGCGCGCGGAGCAGCAGTTGCGGGTCCGCCGGGTCGCCTTGCATAAAACCCTGCGACGACAGCCGCTGCAGGTTGGCGAGCCCGGCCGCATCCTGCGCCAGCACCACAACCGGATCGGGCGCCAAACGGGGATTTTCGGCCCGGGTGAGCGAGACCTGGCAGCCGATGATCGGCTGTATTCCCTTAGCGGCGCAGGCCTGGCTGAACTCCAGCGCCCCGAACAAATTGCCGGTGTCGGTGATCGCGACCGCCGGCATCTTGGCGTCCTTTGCCGCCACCGCAATCTTGTCGGCCTTGATCGCGCCCTCGCTCAGGGAGTAGGCGGAGTGGACCCGTAGGTGCACGAAGTCGGCGTACGGCATCAAAGCTCCTCGACTCGCCCGTCCCGCAAGGTTACCCGACGGTCCATGCGGCTCGCCAGGTCTGGATTATGTGTGGCGATCAGCGCGGCAACGCCCTCCGACCGCACCATGCGCAGCAGCTCCTCGAACACGATGTTGCTGGTGCCGACGTCGAGGTTGCCGGTCGGCTCATCCGCCAGCAGCACGCCGGGCGCATTGGCCAAAGCGCGGGCGATGGCAACACGCTGCTTTTCGCCGCCCGACAGCTTGCCCGGCAGATGCCCGGCCCGCGCCGGCATGCCGAACGCGGTCAACAGGGCCATGGCCCGGTCCCGCGCCGCCCGCCGCGGCCGGCCCGCCACCATCTGCGGCAGCACGATGTTCTCGACCGCGGTGAACTCCGCCAACAAATGATGCGCCTGATAGACGAAGCCGATACGGTCCCGGCGGATCGCTGTGCGGTCGGCGTCCGGCAACTGCCCGGCGTCCCGCCCGTCCACCAGCACGACGCCAGCGTCCGGACGTTCCAGCAGGCCGGCGAGATGCAGCAGCGTGCTCTTCCCAGTGCCGGACGGCGCCACCAGCGCCACGATCTCGCCGCCGTGCAGCGTCAGGTCGGCGCCCTGCAGCACGTGCAGCTCGCTGTCGCCGCTGCGGTAGGCGCGGCTCACACCCTGCAGGACCAGCGGCTCACTCATGCCGCAAGGCTTCGACCGGGTCGGTTCGTGCGGCGCGCCAGCTTGGATACAGCGTTGCGAGCAACGACAAGCCTAATGCCATCGCCATGACCTGCAGCACCTCGTGCCAGTTCAGCTTCGCCGGCAGGTGCGTCAGGTAGTACACCTCGGGATTGAACACGCTGGCGCCGGTCGCGGCCTCGACCCAGTGCTGCAGCGTCTCGATGTTGAGGCAGAACAGCACGCCCAGCGCCACGCCGACCAGGGTGCCGGTCACCCCGACGCTCGCGCCGCACATCAGGAAGATACGCATCACAGCACCGCGGCCGGCGCCGATGGTGCGCAGCACGGCGATGTCCCGCGTCTTGTCCTTGACCATCATGATCAGCGACGACACGACGTTGAACGCCGCCACGAGGATGATCAGCGTCAGGATCAGGAACATGACGTTCCGCTCGACCTGCACCGCGGCGAAAAAGCTGTTGTTGCTCTGCTGCCAATCGACGACGCGCACCGGGGTGCCGGACAGCGCCGTGGTGATGGCGCGGCCGATCTGCCGCACGTCCTGCGGATCGGCGGCCATGACCTCGATGTGCGAGGCGGCGCCGGGCTGCTGGAAAAAGATCTGGGCGGCCTCCAGCGGCAGGAAGACGAACGACGTGTCGTATTCGTTCATGCCGACCTGAAACACCGCCGCGACCTGGTAGGCGCGCACCCGCGGGATGGTGCCGAACGCCGTCGCGGCACCCTGCGGCGATACCAGGGTCAGCGAGCTGCCGACGGTCAGGCCGAATTTCTGCGCGAGGCCGACGCCGACCGCGACTGCGTCCTCGCCCTGGAAGTCGTCGAGCGTCCCAGCCCGTATGTTGTCGCTGACGGCGTGCATGCGGCGGAAATCTTCGGGCCGGATGCCGCGCACCAGGCCGCCGGCGGACTGTCCACGCGGACCGGTCAGCAGCACCTGCCCGTCCACGACCGGCACGGCGGAGACGACGCCGGGCACTGCCGCCACACGGGCTGTGACGGCTTGGTAGTCCGTAAGCGACGTGCCGGCAGGGTAAACGCCGAGGTGGCCGTTGAAACCAAGAATACGGTTCAGCAGGTCCACCTGGAATCCGCCCATTACCGACATCACGATGATTAGGGTTGCGACGCCGAGCGCGATGCCGACCAGGCTGAACCCGGCGATGACGGAGACGAACCGCTCGCCCCGCCGCGCGCGCAGGTAGCGGCCGGCCACGGCACGTTCAAAGGGTCCAAACATGTTACGCTATATGGGCGAGGGCCGCCTCCAGTGTAAGCTCCTGCCGCTCCCCGGTCGCCCGACGCTTCAGCTCGACCGTCCCGGCGGCGGCGCCACGCGGGCCGACGATAAGCTGCCACGGATGGCCCATCAGGTCGGCGTCGGCGAACTTCACCCCGGCCCGCTCCTCCCGGTCGTCATACAGCGCACGGCCCGGCATGGCGGCGTAGGCCTGCTCGCACAGCGCGCCGGTGGCAGCGTCGCCCTGCTTCAGGTTCAGGATCGCAGCGCGGAACGGGGCGACGCTGTCGGGCCAGATGATCCCGGCGTCGTCGTGGTGCGCCTCGATCAGCGCCCCGACCAGGCGGGACACGCCGATGCCGTAGCTGCCCATGTTCGGCGCGATCGGGCTGCCGTCGGGGCCGATCACCTGCAGGCCCACCAGCTCGCTATACAGCGTGCCGAAGTTGAAGATCTGGCCGACCTCGATGCCGCGGCCCTCGCGCCGGCGCTCAGCGGGCACGCGCTCCCAGGCCGCGAGGTCGTGCTTCTCGTCGGTCGCGGCGTAGGGCGTCGTGACGGCCTCGAAGAAGCGGTCGAGCTGTTCGGGATCGGTGTGGTCCACATCGTCGGTGCCGATGCGGATGGTCTCGACGGCCGCGTCGTAGAACACCTGGCTCTCCCCAGTGGGCGCCAGGATGTGGAACTCGTGGCTTAGATCGCCGCCGATCGGTCCGGTGTCGGCGGCCATCGGCACCCCCTGCACACCCAAGCGTTGAAAGGTGCGCAGATAGGCCAGCATCATGATGCGGTAGCTGCGCACTGCGCCGGCGTGGTCCAGGTCGAAGGAGTAGCCGTCCTTCATCAGGAACTCCCGCCCGCGCATCACGCCGAAACGCGGCCGGGTCTCGTCCCGGAACTTCCATTGAATATGGTAGAGCATCTGCGGCAGCTCGCGGTAGCTGCGCACGGACTGACGCAGCAGGTCGGCGATCAGCAGTTCGTTAGTGGGACTGTAGATCAAGTCACGCTCGTGCCGGTCCTTAAGGCGCAGCATCTCCGGGCCGTAGGCGTCATAGCGGCCGGACTCGCGCCATAGATCGGCGGACTGCAGGGTTGGCAGCAGCAGCTCCTGGGCGCCGACGCGATCCTGTTCCTCCCGCACCACCTGCGCGATGTTGCGCAACACGCGCCATCCGGCCGGAAGCCAGGCGTAGATGCCGGCCGCGACCTGCCGCACCAGCCCGGCCCGCAGCATCAGGCGGTGCGAGGCGATCTGCGCCTCGGCCGGGTTTTGCTTAATGGTGGGCAGTAGAGATCGGGTCAGACGCATCATGAACCTGTGTCGGTTGAGTCGCGCGGACCCTACAGGCACAGTTGCCTTATCGCCAGCCGCAACCCAAATAATTGTTTTGTCTTAAAAACGATTGTTTTCGCGCAATTTTTGTGCGACGCACAATACTTTTTTGTTCATTAATGGCGGAACATGCCTGATTCCGCGTGACAGCTCATCGTGATGGAACTATCAAGAAAGGAGTGGCCCGCGCGCCGGCAGCGCAGCGGGCCAAGTTTAGGGAGGAAACGCCGATCACACGGCAGACCAGGGGTCAAACTCCTGGTCTGCCGTGAAGATCACTTGTTACACCCTACGCCGTCTAGATAAATCTGTGGTCCGCATAGCTTTTTTTTGCGCTGTGGTACAGACTCTGACGTTCGGCTGGGCACCAGCTCAGCAACAGCCCGTTAAATAGTCAGCTGACGCGAAACGACCACCAGTCGCTCCGGATGACCAGCATCGCCGCGCCCCAAAGCACCGCGGAGATGACGGTCGTCGCCAGAAGCTTGCGGCCGATCAGCGGACGCTCCGGCGCCCCTCGCCAACCGGTCGCCGCATCCGCATCGGCGACCGGCCGGGTGCCGAACGGCAACACGGCAAACAGCACGGTCCACCAGATCAGCGTGTATAGCACGAAGGACGTAAAACCGTTCACGTCCGCAGCTCCGTCAAACCCGCAGCAGGTGGACGTCCACCATCGGCCGCTTCTGCAGACGCTTGCCGAGGGCACGGCGCAGCGCCGCCCGGGCCGCGTCCGCCAACGCGGAGTCGTCCCGCCGCAGCAGCGCCGGCAAACCGGCAACCGCCTGGGTGAACTCAGCCGTCACCCGCGCAGTCTCGGGGTCGTCGGGCTCGAACAGGCCCGGCGCGCTCACCCGCGCTTGTCCCATCACCTTGCCCGCGCTGTCCACCGCGAAGCTGCCGAGCACGACGCCGTTGAACAGCATACGCCGCCGCGCCGCGAGCACGCCGCCGTTCAGCGGCACGACTCGGTTGCCGTCCAGCGCCAGGCGGCCCACCGGAGCGCTGTCCACAACTTCCGGGCGGCCCGGCGAGAGGCTGAGGATGTCGCCATCTTCCAATAAGATCGGCGTGGCGCCGGCCTCCTTCGCCAGCGCTGCATGAGCGGAAAGGTGCCGCCACTCGCCATGCACCGGGACCGAGTATTTCGGCTTCACCAATGCATAAAGCTGCCGCAGCTCGTCGCGCGCCGGGTGTCCGGATACGTGAGTGATTTCATCATCGTCGGTGATAACCCGCACGCCGCGGCGCACCAGGCTGTCCTGCACCACCCCGATCGCCCGTTCATTGCCGGGGATCATCCGGCTGGAATACACCACCGTGTCGCCATGGCCGAGTTCGATGCGCGGATGGGTATCC
>JANXVC010000441.1 GCA_025351925.1 Rhodospirillales bacterium
GCCGCGCATCATGCGGCCCAGCAGGTCGCCCCAGCCGTCCCGCTGCAGCGGAGCCAGCACGGCGAAACCGGGGTTGCCGAAGCGGCAGGTGAACTCCAGCGGCCACAGCCCGGCCTCGTTGGCGATCATATTCAGGTTGACGTAGCCGACGTGCCGGGCCGCGGCGAGCTGCGGCGCGATCCGGCCCAGCGTCGCGTCGAACAGCGCGTCAGCGCCCTCATAGGACAGCAGGGTGCCCATTTCGCCGGTCATCTCGCCCATCTCGCCGGGGAAGAACCGCTTGTGCTCGAAGTCGATGCACGCGGGGCGCAGGAATTTCTGGCCGTCAAAGTAGGCGCCGACGCCAACCTCGACCCCATCCAGCCGCTGCATCAGCAAAATGCGGCCCGGCGGCGTGCGGGAGAGCTGGAACAGCACGTCGGCGCCCTGCCAATGGTCGCCGACGAAGGTCGCCCGCGCATTGTTGTCGTGCTTCAAAACGGTGCGCCCGGGATGCTGGGTCAGCCAAGCGGCGGCTTCGGCCGGGCTGTCGAACGGGTGGCTCGGAGCGATCTGCAGGCCGGCATCCCGCAGCATGGCCTGCCCGAAGGCGCGGTCGTATTCCAGCCGGTCGCCCAGCGCGCTGCCGCCGATCACCTGATAGCCCGCCTTGCGCAGCGCATCCTGCTCGGCGCCGCGGCCCACCTTCTCGAACAGCACCAGGCCGTCGCGCCCGACCCAATCGAGCTCGGCTCGCCAATCCGCCACGGGATCGAGCAGGCCCGCGAAGCAGCCGGCATAGGACGGGTCGCCAGCCTGGACGCGCACCTCATGCCCCTCGCGCATGAGCGTGAGATACAGATCACCCAAATCGACCCGCGATCCGATGCCGAGAACCCGCAACGCTGCCTCCGTTCAACTTTGACCTACGCCGTACCGCTAAACCCCGGCCCTCACAAGATCGGGTCGCAGGCTAGGATTTCCTGCAATCATCGATCACCAAATCATCCGCGGTCCCGTGTCGCCCTCGTGCAGCTTGGCGCGGGTGGTCGATTGCCACTCCTGCATCGGCATGAAGCGCGGGGCCAGGAACCGGTAGGTGCGGCCCAGCAGCGGCCAGGTCCCGTCGGACCAATCAAACGCCGCCGCCTCCCACGCCGCCAGGATCGGCTCCCAGCCGCGCAGGCTGCAATACAGCCAGTCGCGGTGCTGGCGAATGAGCACGCGCCGGGTCTCCAGCGACCGTAGGGTATCCAGCACAATCTCGGTCTGGCCGTCGAGCTCGGCGAAGCGCGCATTGATCTTGCCGATGGCGATGCTGGTCAGCCGCGTGACGCGGGACAGCAGCTCCAGCCCCGCCAGGTTCTGCGCGAGGCCGGTCGCCAGATGCCGCACCCGCTCCATCAGCCGCAGCACCCGGCGCAGCAGCCGGTCGCGCAGTGCCTCGACGAAGCCCAGCTCATGAGCGGCATCCTCGACCAATCGCGCCACCACCGCCGCGTCTGAAAACCCGAGCCGCGCCGTTACCTCGATGTAGGCCGCCTGGAGCCGGAGCCGCATGCCGGGTTCCGCCGCCGCTGCGAGCACGGCCCGCGGCTCGGCCTTGCCCCAATCCACCGAATTGTCCATTCCGAGCTGGCTGATAAGCTGCAACTTCAGGCGTGACGCCGCCAGCTGCTGATGCAGAGCGCTGGGCTGCCAGCTCGCCGCACCGTCCAGCACCTCGACCGGCAGCGGATCACCGAGCCGCAGGTCGGCGACGAAATCCAGCGCCCGGGCGACCAGGGCCAGCATGCGGCCGTCCGAGGACGCGCTGTCGATGCCCAGCTCGGCCTGAAGCGACCGTAACGGCAGCGCCGCCGTGGTGCGGCCCAGCGGCATGAGCAACGAGGGCGCGCCGTCTGCCTCGGCAGGACGGAACACTACCTCCCCCAGCCGGCTGAACAGTGGGTGCTCGAACGTGCAGCGGTCCGGTGCGGCTTCCGGACGGGCCGACTGGAATGGGGTGACGGCGGACATGGCCGCACTCTATCCGGGGAAGGTTAACAAGACCTGAGTGCGTGGCCCCGTGCCGGTATAATCGTGCCGTTGAATTCGACCGGTTGTTACTCCGGGTCCGCCTCGAGTGCCGCGATATCGGCGTCGCTGAAGCCGAAATGGTGGGCGATCTCGTGGATCAGGACGTTGCGGACCAAGCGGAACAGGTCCTCCCCGGTCTCGATCCACTCCAGCAGGATCGGTTCGCGATACAGGATGACGAGGTCCGGTGCCTGGGGCGAGCCGCCAGCGTTCTTGTGCCCGAACGGCACGCCGCGATACAGGCCCGTCAGCTCCCAGGCATTGTCGATGCCGAGTTCGCCCAGGGTCTCGTCGTCCGCCACCTCCTCCACCAGGATCGACACGCCGCGCACCTGCTGACGCAGCACTTTGGGGATCGCGGCTAGCGCGCGGTCGGCCAGGTCGGCAATGTCTTCGGGCGCGGGAGGCAGGGTATAGATGGGCATGCGCCAATCCGCCCCATCCCGCACCGGAGGTCAATCAAAATGCTGCATCCCGCCAAAATCGAGCCGCTGACGCAGGACGCGCGGGGCGGGTTAGCGGCCACCCTGCCGGCCTGGCGGCTGTTGCCGGACCGGGACGCCATCGCGCGCGATTTCAAGTTCAAGGATTTCAGCGCCGCCTGGGGCTTCATGGCCCGGATAGCCCTACTCGCGGAGCAGCAAGACCATCACCCAGAGTGGTCGAACGTTTATAATCGGGTCTCCATTACGCTCACGACGCATGATGCCGGCGGGCTGTCGGAGCGGGATGTTAAGCTGGCCCAGGCAATTGACGCGATCGCCGCCCGCTGAATGGGCGGTTCGGCTTCAGAAGAACGGTTCACGCCGGCGCGATCGTAGTTTAGGACAAGCTATGGATCTTGGCGCTGAGCCCACCATTCCGGAGCGTTCCCTGGCGATCAGGCGCGCCGCGTCCATGCTGTGCTTTCAGCTCGGCTGGTCGCCGCTGCACGAGATGCCGTTGCCGAACAATCGCCGGGCAGACATCATGGCGCTGCGGCCCGATGGCGGGTTCGCCTGCATCGAGGTGAAGTCCGGCCCGCGCGACTTCCTCACCGACAACAAATGGCCGGAGTACCGGGAGTATTCGGACAGCGTTTATTTCGCGGTGGACATGGATTTTCCGTTGGACTTGCTGCCACTCGAGACCGGGCTGATCGTCGCGTGCAGCGGCACCGCCGAGGTGCTGCGCGAACCGCCGGTGCACGCCCTGTCCCCTGCTCGGCGTCGTGCCCTGCTGCACCGCTTCGCCACTCTGGCCGCCCAGCGCCTGGCCTGGCTGCAGGACCCCGGCGCGCAAAACAGCTTGCGTATGGCGCTCCGCGTCGAGTAGCGGCCAGCTGCAGCGCTAACTCGCGCTTCGCACCGCCGTCATCCGCTGCACCGTTGCGGTCGTCGAGAAGCCCGGCAGCAGCTCGGCCAGCCAAACTCGGCCGCCCCAACCCTGCACCAGGTCGGCGCCCACAACCGCGTCTATCGTATAGTCGGCGCCCTTGACCAGCAGCTCCGGCCGGATCGCCGCCAGCGTCTCGGCCGGGGTGTCGTCGTCGTAGATGCACACCAGATCGACCGCGGATAGGCTGGCCAGCACCGCCGCGCGCGCGGCCTCCGGCTGCACCGGGCGAGTGCTACCCTTCAAACGGCGGACGCTGGCGTCGGAGTTCAGCCCGACCACCAGCCGGTCGCATTGGCTGCGTGCCTGCTCCAGCAGATGCACGTGGCCGGGATGCAGCAGGTCGAAGCAGCCATTGGTGAACCCGGTCCGCCAGCCGCGCCGGCGCCAGCGCTCGACCTGCTCGGCCGCCACGTCTCGCCCCACGACCTTGCGCAACGTGCCACCCTGCGGCGAGATGGCGGCCAGTAAGTCCTCCTCCCGTGCGACAGAGGTACCGACTTTACCAACGACGATCCCGCCGGCGATGTTGGC
>JANXVC010000356.1 GCA_025351925.1 Rhodospirillales bacterium
TCCTTCTCCTCGTGCGTCAGACAGCTGAGATCAGGAAGCTCGGTCATCCCCGCTTTGAATCCCAAGCATCAGGGTCACGTCAAGCCGCCTCACGCGCAGCGCCAGACATTCCAGATCAACGGGGGAGATGAGCAGACACTGCCGGCTTGCCGCTGAGACTTGAGCACCGGCTTCACGACGACCGCCCAATCGCCTAAAGCCGGTAAACCGCGGTCCAGACCAGGCTGAACGCCCGTCTTAAATTCGACCACTTTGCCCATTGCACAACCCTCCCGCCAAAAGCGCATTGCCCCATCCAGCCATCACTGTCAGTTTACGCTAGCGAAACGGCATACAGGATACCCCACCCATGCGGATACTCCTCACCGGCGGCTGCGGCTTCATCGGATCAGCCGTCATTCGCCACCTGATCCGCGCCACCGACCATCAGGTCGTCAACGTGGATAAGATGACCTATGCCGCGTCGGAGGATGCGCTGGAGGAGGCGCGGACCCATCCGCGCCACCAACTCCTCCGCGCGGACATCACCGACCCAAGCGCGATGCGCAACATCTTTGCCACACACCGGCCCGATGCCGTCATGCACCTCGCCGCCGAGAGCCACGTTGACCGCTCCATCGATGGCCCAGCGCCGTTCATCCACACCAACGTCATCGGCACCTTTGTACTGCTGGAGGCCGCCCGAACGCATTGGGCGACGCTCGACCGCGACGGCCAACAGCGCTTCCGCTTCCATCATATCTCGACCGACGAGGTATTCGGCGCGCTCGGCCCGCACGATCCGCCGTTCACCGAAAGCACGCCATACGACCCGCGCAGCCCATATTCGGCGAGCAAGGCGGCGTCCGATCACCTGGTGCGCGCCTGGTGGCACACCTACGGCCTGCCGACCTTCGTCACCAACACCACGAACAACTACGGCCCCTGGCAATTCCCGGAAAAGCTGATCCCGCTCGTGACCCTGAACGCGCTGGAGGGCAAGCCGCTGCCGGTTTACGGCGATGGCACCAATCAGCGGGACTGGCTGTTCGTGGACGACCATGCCGAGGCCCTGGTCCGCGCGCTGGAGCACGCCGAGCCCGGCGCGACGCTCGCGATCGGCGCCCGGCAGCCGCGCACCAACCTGCAGGTCGTGCACGCCATTTGCGCGACATTGGATGAGTTGGTGCCGGACTCCGCCGGGCCACGCGCGCGGCTGATTCATTTTGTCTCTGACCGGCCCGGCCATGACTTCCGCTATGAAATCGATCCGGCCCGCGCGACTGAGGCGCTCCGCTGGACCGCGCCGCACGACTTCGACCGCGGGCTGCGGCGGACGGTGCAGTGGTATCTGGACAACCGGGAATGGTGGGACGGCATACGCGGCGCACGCTACGCCGGGCAGAGATTGGGAACGGCCGCGTGACCGCCGGGAGCATGAAGGGAATCCTTCTCGCCGGCGGTAGCGGCAGCCGGCTGCACCCGATCACGCTGGCCAGCAGCAAGCAGCTGCTGCCGGTGTATGACAAGCCAATGGTGTACTATCCGCTTTCGGTGCTGATGCTGGCGGGGATCAAGGAGATCATGATCATCTCGACCCCCGAGGACCTGCCGCAATTCCGCCGCTTGCTGGGCAGCGGGGAGCGGTTCGGGGTGCGCTTCACCTACGCCGAGCAGCCAAGGCCCGAGGGGCTGGCGCAGGCGTTCCACATCGGCGAGGAGTGGATCGCCGGGCAAGCCTGCGCGCTGGCGCTGGGCGACAACCTCATTTTCGGCGATCATCTCAGCGTGCTGCTGCGCGCGGCTGTCTCCCGGCCGGAGGGCGCCACGGTGTTTGCCTACCAGGTGCGCGACCCCGAGCGCTACGGCGTCGTCGCCTTCGACAGCAGCGGGCGCGCCCAGGAGATCGTCGAGAAGCCAGCCGCGCCGAAGTCCAACTGGGCGGTAACCGGACTCTACTTCTACGACCATCGCGTGACCGAGCTGGCCCGGCGCGTGCGGCCCTCGGCCCGCGGCGAGCTGGAGATCACCGATTTGAACCAGATGTATTTGGAGGAGGGCACGCTGCACGTCGAGCGGTTGGGCCGCGGCTGCGCGTGGCTGGACGCTGGGATGCCGGACAGCCTGCTGCAGGCGGCGACGTTCGTGCAGACCATCCAGAACCGTCAGGGCATGCTGGTCGGCTGCCCGGAGGAGGTCGCGTTCCGCATGGGCTACATCGACGCCGACACCCTGCGCAGCGCCGCGAAACGGCTGAGCAAGACGGAGCTGGGACGGCTGCTGCTGGAACTCGCGGACGGATTGCACGCATGAAGGTCGAGCGCCTGCGGGTCCCGGACCTGATCCTCGTCACACCGCCGCGGTTCGGCGACGCGCGCGGCTTTTTCTCCGAGGTGTTCAACGCGCCGCGTTTCGCCGAGGCCGGCATCGACATGCCGTTCATCCAAGATAACCAGAGCCTGTCGCAGGAGCGCGGGGTGATCCGCGGCCTGCATTGCCAGGTTGCGCCGCATCCGCAGGGCAAGCTGGTGCGCTGCACCCGGGGCGCGATTTGGGACGTGGCGGTCGATGCGCGCCGGGGCTCGCCGACCTATGGGCAATGGGCGGCGGCCGAGCTGTCGGCGGAGAACTGGGCGCAGCTCTGGGTGCCGCCGGGTTTCCTGCATGGGTTCTGCACCCTGCAGGGCAATACCGAGGTGATCTACAAGGTGACGGACGTCTATGACCGCGGTTCGGAGCGGGGGGTGATTTGGAACGACCCGGACCTTGCGCTGCCCTGGCCGGTGACGGAGGCCGAGGCGGTACTGTCCGACAAGGACCGCATTTTGCCGCGCTGGGTCGATGCCCCTGCGCTGTTTTAAGACGACTGTTTGATTAAGGCCGCAACAGCAGAGGTTTCAGGGTACCCCCTCGTGCCGCAATGCTTTTAGCAAGAGCAAAAGCAGGCTAGTCTGGCGGGCATGACAACGATCATGGTCACCGGCGGCGCTGGGCAGCTTGCAACGGCGATGGAGCAGGAGGGCGGTGCGGTCATACGCCGCGTCGGCCGTCCGGTATTCGACTTCGATCGGCCAGCGTCCATCGCCGAGGCCGTGCAGGCCGCGCAGCCGGCCTTTGTGGTCAATGCCGCCGCCTGGACCGCGGTGGATGCGGCCGAGGCCGATCCGGAGGCCGCTGGCCGCGCCAACCGTGATGGGCCGGCGACGCTTGCGGCGTTGTGCGCCGATGCGGGAATCCCGCTGATCCATGTTTCGACCGACTACGTATTCGACGGCAACAAGGGCGCGCCGTACACCGAGGCCGATCCAACGAGCCCAACCGGGGTTTATGGCGCGACGAAGCTGGAGGGGGAACAGGCCGTACTGGCGGCTTGGCCGCGCGCGATCGTGCTGCGAACCTCCTGGGTCTATTCGGCGTCGGGAAAGAACTTCGTCCGCACCATGCTGGGCGCTGCGCAAAAGACCGATCGGCTGCGCGTGGTGGCGGACCAGCAGGGCTGCCCGACCGCGGCGCGGGACCTGGCGGTCGCGATCCTGGCCATCGCGGCGCGGCTGCGCGAGGGCTGGCAGGACCGCTACGCCGGAGTTTTCCACGCGGCCGGCACCGGTTCGACGACCTGGCATGGCCTGGCCGAGGCGCTGTTCCAAGACGCGGCTGTGTATGGTCATCCTGTGCCGACGGTGGAGGGCATCGCGACGGCGGATTGGCCAACCCCGGCTAGGCGCCCGCCGGATAGCCGGCTCGACTGCACCAAGCTGTCCCAGGTGTTCGACGTCCGCCTGCCGGAGTGGCGCGACGGCCTGTCCCGAACCATTGCCGAGTTGCTGGCCGCATCGCCGCAGCGTCATTGATCGGTGACCGTGTCGGCACTGCCAAATTCCCATTCGGCTCCGCCGCTCACGGCAACGCGGACGCATGCGGCGACCTGGACGCCGACGGTCGCCATCCTGCTTTCAACCTATAACGGCGAGCAGTTCCTCGGTGACCAGCTCGAGAGCCTGCTGCAGCAAACCTTGACGGATTGGGTGCTATACTGGCGCGACGATGGGTCGAGCGATGGCACGAGGGACATCATGCTGCGCTTCATGGCCGGTCCCGGCGTCGGTCGGTGCCATGCGGTGCTGGACCCGCCGGGCCGGCTGCGGCCGACGGGCAGCTTCATGGCGCTGCTGCGTGTGGCGGCGGCGACGGACGTGGCGGCAGTGGCGTTCGCCGATCAGGACGACGTTTGGCTGCCGGAGAAGCTGGCGCTGGCGGTCGCTGCATTGCGGCCCGATCCACGGCCGGCGCTGTATTGCAGCCGCCAACTCCTGGTCGATGAGGCGCTGCGGCACATCGGCCTGTCGGCGCGGCTGCAGCAGCCTCCGGGGTTCCCCGCCGCGCTGACGCAGAACGTCGCCACCGGATGCACGCTCGTGCTGAACCGCGCCGCGGCGCGCTTGGTCGCCAGCAGCCATCCGCCCCCGGCAACGCTGCATGACTGGTGGAGCTACCTGGTCGTGTCAGCCCATGGCGGCCGGCTGGTGGCGGACGCTACGCCCACGGTGCTGTATCGCCAGCATGGCGGCAACGCGGTAGGTGCGCCGGCCTCGATGCGCCGGCGCTTCGTCGAGGCGCTGCGGCGTGGACCCGGCGTGTTCATGAACGTGCTGCGCGGCCACGTGGCGGCTTTGCGCGAGCAGCCAGATCTGCTGTCCCCCGACGCGGCGGCTGCGCTGGACGTCGTGCAGGCCGGCTTGCAAGGCGGCGTGCCGCAGCGTCTGGCCGCGCTGCAGCTCTATGGCCTATCGCGGCAGACCTGGCAGGAGACGCTGATGTTCCGCCTGTGGTTCCTGGTGGATTAGACTTCGCCTGGCCAGCCACATGCCAGCAACGCGTCGCGCATGTGGGGTGGCGGCGGAGCGAAAGCAGCGACCGGCGGCTCCAGGGGCAGCGTGATCGCGCGGGACAGCAGCTGCATTGGCCTGTCGTTGCACTTCCCGTCGTCACGTCCATAAATCGGGTCGCCCAGGATGGGATGGCCCAGCCCAGCGCAGTGCACCCGGATCTGATGCGTCCGCCCGGTCCAGGGCTGCAGCTCCAGCCAGGCAATACCGCCGGCCTGGCCCATCAAGCGCCAGGTCGTCCGCGCTTTAAGGCCTGCCGCATCCGGCTCCATGCGCCAGCCCGTTCGGACGTTATGTTTTTGCAGGTGATTGACGATCTCGCCGGTGGCGGCGGCAGGCACGCCGCGCACGATGGCCCAGTAGGTCTTGCGCACCGACCCAGCCAGGAACGCCGCCTGCGCCGCCAGCAGCGCCTGTTTCCGCAGAGCCACCACCAGGCAGCCGGCCGTGTCGGCGTCCAGGCGGTGCACGAGCCAAGGACCGTCCTTGCGCCGGGACAGCGCGGGGAAGCTGTCCTCGACGCTCGGTCCGCCGCTGGGTCCCGGGTGGACGGCGAGGCCGGCCGGCTTGTTCAGCACGATAAAGTGCGGGCTTTGGAACAGGATCGGGATCATCACGCCAGGTTGACAGCGGCGGCGGACCGGCGGAAGCACCCCTCATGCCAGATGACCGGATCTGCGGCCTGAACGCCGTCACCGCCCTATTTGCCCGCCGCCCTGACGACGTGATCCGGCTGTTCTACAATGAGGAGAGCAAGGCGCGGGTCGGCCCGCTCTGTGCCGAGCTGGCCCGGATGCGCCGGCCATACCGCCTGCTGCCGCCGGACGAGCTTGAACGCGCCGCCGGCACACCGCATCATGGCGGCGTGGTGGCCATCGCGACGCCACGGCCGATGGGCATGATGGACTTCGTGCGCCCACCGCGCTTTCCGCTGCTGCTGATCCTGGACAGCATCGGCAACCCGCATAACCTCGGCGCCATCGCCCGTAGCGCTGCGTTCTTCGGCGTGCGCGCCATGGTGCTGCACGAGACGCCGCTGCAAGCCATGCCGTCCGACGCCGCCTACCGCGTGGCAGAGGGCGGGCTCGAGTACCTGGAGGTCTCCAAGACCCGTAACCTGCGCAAGGCGCTGCTGGCGCTCGATCCGTATTATCGCACCGTGGCCGCTACGCTCACCGACGATGCCGTTCCGGTGACAGCCCTGCCGCGCGACCGTCCGGTAGCGCTGGTGCTGGGCAACGAGGAGCGCGGCGTGGGTTTCGACGCGTTGGAAACCTGCCGCCGCCGCATCCGCATTCAGGGCAGCGGCGCGGTGCAGAGTCTGAATGTCGCGCAGGCCGCCGCCGTGCTGCTGCACACGCTGACCAGCCAGCTTCTATAGATCGGGGGAGCCGTGCGCATCCACGTCCAGAACCTGTCCGACGACCCAGGCTTCGCGATTACGCCGGCACAATGGGCCGCCGCCGCTGCCCGAACCCCGGACGTGTCCGCCGGTCATGTCTTGTCGTTCGGCGAAACCGCCGAAGAGTTTCGGGCCTCGATCCAGCAGGCCGAGGTGCTGGTGGCGCAGACCGGTGCAGTGCGCCGGCTATTTCCAGCCGAAGCGCCACGGCTGCGGCTCATCTATTGCACGGCGGCAGGCCTCGACTCGCTGGCGCCGTTCGACTGGTTGCCGCCGAACGCACAGTTGCTGAACAATCGCGGCGCGCACGGGGCGAAAGCTGGCGAATACGGCATTATGGCGCTGCTGATGCTGGCGACCGGGATGCCGGAGTTTGCGACGGCGCAGCGGGCCGGGCGGTGGGCGCCGCGGCCGGGCTTCGTGCTGGCCGGACGGCATGTGGCGGTGGTCGGGTTGGGAACCCTCGGCAGCGCGGTCGCGGCGCAGGCGGCGCGGTTCGGCATGCGCGTCACCGGCGTCCGCACCCGGTCCGAGCCGCACCCGGCCTGCGCGCAGGTGGTGACGCTGGACGCGCTCGACACGGTGCTGCCCGACACGGATTTCCTGGTACTGGCCCTGCCGTTGACCGCTGCCACGCAAGGCATGCTGGACCGCCGCCGCATCGCCTTGCTGCCCCAGGGCGCTGGCGTCGTGAACATCGGCCGCGGTGCCTTGCTGGACCAGGACGCGCTCTGCGATGCACTTGAGACTGGCCATATGTCGGGTGCGGTCCTCGACGTGTTCGTGCCAGAGCCGGTGCCGCCGGGCCACCGGCTCTGGGCGACGCCGAACTTGGTGATGACGCCGCACGTTTCGGCCGACGATCCGAACACCTACGTCCCGCTCAGCCTCGACATTTTCTTCCAGAACCTGCGGGCGTTCCGCGACGGGGCAGCGCTGCCGAACCGCTTCGATACCGCGCGGGGCTATTGACCGATTCCCGGCCTACGGGCCACCATTGATGGTCAGAACCGTACCGTTGGTGTAGGCGGATCGCGGGCTAGCCAGGAAGGCGACGGCCGCGCCGATCTCCTCCGGCTGCGCCGGGCGGCCGTAGGGCATGCACTTGCACAGTTCGAGCCAGCGGTCGGCGTTGCCCAACTCGGCTGCGGCCCGGTGGCGCAGCAGGCGCTCCAGCCGCGCTGTGGCGACCGGGCCGGGGTTGATCGCCACGGCGCGGACCCCGTCCCCGTGGGCGCCACGGCCCAGCGCGCGGGTGAACGCCATCAGGCCGGCGTTGCCCGCGACGCCTGCGATGTAGCCGGGGTCGAACGTCTCCCCGGCCGCGCCGATCACGTTCACGACGACGCCCTGCCGAGTCTTAAGAACCGGGTACAGCGCTCGGCACAGGCTGATGAAGCCGAACACCTTGAGGTCCCAGGCCGCGCGCAGCGTCGCGTCATCCACCGCCAGCAGGTTGCCGGGCGGGATGGAACCGGCGTTGTTCACCAGGATGTCAATCGCGCCGACGGCCGCGGCCACGCGCTCCACCTCCGACTGCTGGGACAGGTCGGCGGCGATGACCTCGACGCGCACCTGCCGGCGAGCCCGGACGGCAACGGCGGCCTCCTCCAGCGCCGCCGGGTCGCGGGCGACGAGGATGACGTCGCAGCCCTCCTCGGCCATTACCTCGGCGCTGGCGCGGCCGATGCCCTTCGAGCCGCCGGTCACCAGAGCGCGCTTGCCCGCCAGATGGAGTTCCATATCTAGGCGACCACCTGGCTGCTCATGCTGCCCTCCTGATGCCGCCGGCGTAGGCGCGGCAGGCGTCGCCGAATGCGCGGAACAGCCTGACGCTGTTTGGGTCGGAAGCATAGTCCCACTCCGGATGCCACTGCACGGCCAGCGCGAAAGCGGCACCCGGCACGCGAACCGCCTCGATCGTGCCATCGGGCGCCACGGCCTCGACCACCAGCCCATCCGCCAGCCGGTCGATCGCCTGGCCGTGCACCGAGTTCACCCGGATGCGGTCGTGGCCCAGCAGCCGCGCGAGTTCACCCGACAACGCCACGTCGTGCTTGGGCGCGTAGGTCTGGCTCTTGGGCCCAGGACCCCCGCGATGGTCCAGCCGGCCCGGCACGAAATGCACCCGCTGGTGCAGACTGCCGCCCAGCGCCACGTTCAGCTCCTGGATGCCGCGGCAGATCGCCAGCAGCGGCATGCCCCGGCGCAGCGCCTCACGGATCAGCGGCAGGGTGGTGCCGTCGCGGGCCGTGTCGTGCAGGTCGGGCGTCTCGTCGTCGGCGCCGTAGTGGCTGGGGTCCACGTTGCTGGGACTGCCGGACAGCAGCAGCCCGTCCAGCCGGTCGAGAATTGCAATGGCGGCCTTGCCCTCCGGCGGGATCAGCACGGGGAATGCGTCGGCCGCGCCGATCAGCGCCGCGCCGTAGCGGGCCGGGGTGGCGTGCTGCGGATGGCCGTTGATGTCCCGGTTGCAGGCGGGAATGCCGATCAGAAGCGTCATATGGTCACGTCCATGGTTTGCGGGATCAAGGCGGGCTTGGGTCGAAGGCGGTCGGCGAGCACGGCGCCCACGGCGCCAACCAGCATCAAGATGGCCATGGGACGCGCCGTGCCATCGCTCAACGCGCCGACCAGCACGCCGCTGAGGGCGGCGAGGCAGAATCCGATCGTGCCCATCAACGCCGACGCGCTGCCGGCCTGCGCCGCGTGCCGCGACAGGGCGCCGACCGCGGAGTTGGGCATCACGAAGCCCATGCTGCCCATCGCGCATACCACCGGCAGCACGATGCCATAGACGCCGCCCATGTCCAGCACTGCGCAGGTCAGCAGAGTAACCGCCGCGGCAAGATAGACCAGGGTGCCGGTCCGCATCACACGCGCGGCGCCAATGCGGGGCAGGATGCGTGGGTTGATCTGCGACGAGAGGATGAACGCCCCAGCGCTGGCGCCGAACAGCATGCCGTAGTGCGCAGGGCTGAAGGCGAAGCGCTGGATCAGCACAGGGGGTGAGCCGCCGATGTAGGCGAACATCCCAAACATGCCCCAGCCGCCCATCAGGGCGTAGGACAGGAACACGCGGTCCCGCAGCACGCCGGCGTAGCGCGCTGCAAGGTTGCCGAAGCCGAGCTGCATCCGCCGCTGCGGCGGCAGCGTGTCCGGCAGGAACCGCCAGACCAGCGCGCAGCAGATGCCGCCATAGGCTGCGGTGAACCAGAAGATCGCATGCCAGGGCGCATAGCCGAGGATCAGGCCGCCTAGCGTCGGCGCCAAGATGGGCGCGACTCCCATCACCAGCATGAGGCGGGACATCAAATGCGCGGCGGCGAACCCGTCCGCCAGGTCGCGCACGATGGCGCGGGGGATCACCATGCTGGCCGAACCGCCGAACGCCGCGACGAAGCGCAGCACAGACAAGGTGAACAGGTCGGGCGCCAGCGCGCAGCCGGCATTGGCGAGCGTGTAGATCGCCGTGCCGACCACCAGCGGCGCCCTCCGGCCATAGCGGTCCGACAGCGACCCCTGGGTGATCTGCCCGATCGCCAGTCCGGCGAACCACGTCGCCAGCGTGATCTGCGCCGTGCCGGGCCGGCCGCCCAGCGACGCCTCGATGGCCGGGAACGCCGGCAGGTACATGTCGGTGGACAGCGGCCCGACCGCTGTAAGAAAGCCGAGCAGCACAGGCAGCCATGCCGGATAGTTCATTTCGGTAACATGGCAGGCTATCGCACCGCGGCGAAGCGTCGTTGACGCATGGCGGCTCAACGCCGGGACTGCAATCAATCCAGGGCAAAGATCGCATCGCCCACGCGCAGCTCGCCGCCCTCCAGCACCCGTGCGGTGATGCCGCCATGACCGCGCACCGCGTTGTAGCCGCCGACGCCGAGCAGCCGCTCCATCTTGGAGCAAGGGTGGCACTCGCCGCTGCATTCGAGCAACGCCGCGCCCAGGCGAAAGCGCCGCGATTTCAATGCACCCAGGTTGATCCCCCGCACAACGACGTTCCGCCGCAGCAGTTCGGGCGGTGCGCTGTCCTGGCCCAAATAGCTGCCGATTGCCGCCAGATGCTCATCGGCAATGATCGTGACCTGGCGTGCGCCCTGGGTAACGCTGCTGTAGTGGTCGCCGATCACGCCATGGCCCGGCGTCAGCGTGATGGCGGCGGGAGTCAACATCGGCGCCAAACGCATAGGCCGCACGCCAAGCCAGGTGACGATGCCCGGCCGCATCGGCACAGCCATAAGCCGGGCCAGCGGCGACGCAGGGTTGAGCATGGTTCAGAGCGCTGCCGTCGAGACCGCCTGGCTGGTGGTTGGCCCCGTGCTGGTTGGTCCGGCGATCGAGACCTTGGGCGCCTCGCTTTCGGATGCGCCGAAGATGCTGCAGAACGCGACCTCGCCGGCGTCCCGTCCGACGCCGATGCGCACCAGGCCGTCGATCGCCGACTTGCGGGTGGCGTCGAACAGGTACCAGGCGCCGCCGTCCGGCCCCTGCAGCCAGGCCTCGAACACCGCATGAAAATCCGGCGGCTCAAGGCGCCAGGCATAAGCGCTGACATAGCGCGCCGGCACGCCCAACGCCCGGCACAGCGCCACCGCCAGATGCGCGAAGTCCCGGCATACGCCCTGGCGCTCCAGCAGCGTATCCGCCGCCGAGGTCATCGTATCCGTCGTGCCGCTGCGGTAGTCCACGTGGTCGCAGATCCAGTTGCAGATCGCCCCAATCCGCTGATGCCCCGGCGCCATGCCGCCGAACGTGCGCTGCGCGAACAGCGCCAGGCGGTCGGATTGGCAATACCGGCTTGGGTTCAGATGGGTCAGCACCTGGAACGGCAGCCGGCTGGCTGGGACTTCGCGCACCTGGTCCGTGTCGCACAGCACCGGGTCCAGCGTGACCTCGGCGCGATACTCCACCCGGAGCGGCCGGGGCATTGCGT
>JANXVC010000361.1 GCA_025351925.1 Rhodospirillales bacterium
TCCTTCTCCTCGTGCGTCAGACAGCTGAGATCAGGAAGCTCGGTCATCCCCGCTTTGAATCCCAAGCATCAGGGTCACGTCAAGCCGCCTCACGCGCAGCGCCAGACATTCCAGATCAACGGGGGAGATGAGCAGACACTGAGCACGGGCGATCTGGTCATCGTCATGCCCCGACGTTATCGTGCGGGCAAATGGAACTTCCTGAGCAAAGGCAACCTGAAGGTATAGGAGCTCAGCTTCAACCTCTGCCGGGGTCAGCCCCGACACGGGCGCCAGAGCGTCTGGCGGGCGTATGCTCGGCTGGATGTGATCGGCAGCCGAAGGGACGGAAGTGGCCGGCGTACATGCGACGCTAAGCAGAAGAAGGCCTAGAAGTGCCGCTTTTCTTATCAAATTTAGCAGATTATCGCTGGCGATCCACAATCCTCGCTGAAACGCCTGACATCGATTACCCTTCCTACAGTAAGTGGAAGCGCGTTCCTGCCCGGTTGTTCTCAAAGCCTTTTCCTTAACTTGGACTCAGCGCCATTGATCAGAAGGACTGAGGGATCCAAAGGGCGTAATATGGTCGAGAATCGGCAGCGCGCATCGTTTGACGCCTCCCTCTAAGCAGGTCCGATGGACACTTTTTCGGCGCTCGGTCGTAATTGCGCTCACGCAGAACTGCTGTAGCTGACAGGCTGCCTGACGTGCGTCGAGGCACCCGGCTGGCATGTCAAGTGGTAGACGCTGCCATCGAGGTTGGAATTCTTTGTATCCCCCGGCAATCACCTCATCGGGCGCAAAGGTTGCACGCTTCCGACTGCGGCACACTGATGTGGATCAAGGCGCTGCGTCCTGCGCACGGGTCAAGCCACGTTGGCGGACCAGGGTTGGTTCAGGATCCATCTTTTGTGCAAACCCAGCATTGGCGCTGTCCGGGTCGACGTAGTCTCACGTCCGGTTCACTGGAAAGTTGGTCAACCGCGGCCGCCAAAGACGTATTTGGCCAGCGCGACGATCCCCAGGACGACCAGAACGATGATCAGGAGGGATAAGAGCCCCATGCCCCACATCATTCCCCCGTCCATCATGCTGTTTCCGTTCCATATCATGCCGTTCATCCTTGTGCATTTTGAACAGCTCGCGCCATCTTTACGACCCGGCGCGGCCCTTCATGTCCTTCCTCAGTCGTAAGGCACCGTCCCATTGAGCATCTTAAGCTGGTCCGGGTATGCGCCGGTCGTACTCGATCTCGCAGCTGGGCGAGTGGGCTCCAGCATTGGCGAGCCAGGGAAGTCAGGCCTCTAGGGCATGCCGGCTCACCATGACAAGATTCACGCCTCCACCGGTTAGCCTAACCCCGTGTCGAGCCGGCGTGCCGAGGAACCTCGCGCCGTTCACGCGTCGCAAGCTATCGGCTCGCAGGTTTGCGCTAACAGGCGCTCTGTGTCCTTGCGATCGCAAAGCTCCGTCCCCGGCCGCATCAGTGCCGCGCCCCCGGCCGCCACACCGAAGCGGACGGCTTCCAGGATCGAGAGACCGCGGACGAGGCTGAGAACGATCCCCGCCACCATGCTGTCCCCGGCGCCCACGGTGCTTCTGACCCGCACGGTCGGCGCAGCGAACCGCCAGCACCCCTCAACGGTCGCCACCAGCGCACCGGCGGCGCCGAGGGAAAGCACGGCGACTTCGCAGCGGCCAGACTTCACGAGCTCGCGCGCCGCAGACTCTTGCTGCGCCTCGTCCTTGATCTCGCGAGCCAGCAGTAGTTGCAATTCCCGGAGGCTCGGTTTTAAAAGGTATATACGATCACAACCTGCTTGGCGCAGCGCCTCGCCGGACGTATCGACGATCAGCTGAGCCCCGAGTGTCCTGACGCGCTCAGCGAGGCGAGCGTAAAAATCGATCGACACCCCCGGAGGAAGGCTGCCGCTGCCGACGACATAGCGCGGCTTCGGCTCAAGCGATGTGAGGCGGTCGAGACAGCCTTCCTGCTCTATTGCACTCATACTCGGTCCGGGCATGATGAACCTGAACTGAAGACCTGTCTCGCCCTCGTCGATCATAAAGCTTTGGCGGCACGACTCGGCGATCGTGACCGGAAGGACGGGTACCTGCTCCTCATTCAGAAGCTGTTGGAGCCGTTGTCCGACGAGTCCTCCGACCGGAAACACCGCGATGGCATCGCCACCGAGGGCCCGCACCGCACGCGCGACATTGATGCCTCCGCCACCGGGATCATGTCGCGGTGCCGTGCAGCGGAGCTTTTCGGTGGCAATGATCCGGTCGGTCGTCGAGGTGACATCCAACGCGGGGTTCATGGTGATTGTGGCGATGCCGTCCATCGTGGCAGTATTCACCAAGATGACACTGGCCCGGTTGATCTCGATCAACGCGTCATCCTGCCACCCGAGTACCGTTTCCGTTGGCGTCGGGTGAGATATCGTCATGCTCTACCAAGACGCTATGGCGTCGGAGAGGACGCTTCGTTGTCTCTGCGCCCTATCAGCACGACATCCGGCCGCTTTGCCTCGGAAGCCTTCAGCACGTTTTTGGGGATGAGGTTGTCGCGCGGCTCGTCCCGCGCGATAGCCGCGTAGACCGCCGGCATGGAAGGGCGGTCTGAAGCAGCCAAAGGCCGCGCCGACTGAAACTCCATCGACTGATGCTTGGTACGAGCGCCTGAAATGCCGACTATCCGTGAATACGTAACGAACTTGCTGACACCGGACTGCTGCAGTTCTGGCGCCATACGTTGATCGAGATCAAGGTAGGCCGGGCTAGGCTAGAGCAGGATCCTCCCGCAGCATTGGTGAACGAAGGGAAGGTCGATGTCGGCTCCGAGCTACGTCCGTTGGTTCAGTGACATCCGGCTAGAAGACGTCCCTCTCGTCGGCGGGAAGAACGCTTCCCTCGGTGAACTCTATTCGGCGCTGTCGGTCGAGGATGTCAGGGTGCCAAATGGGTTTGCCCTCACCGCAGCCGCTTATCGCGATGCACTGGCCCAGGCAGGCGCCGAGACCAAGCTCCGTGAGCTTCTTGATGGTCTCGACACAGGCAACGTGGATGTTCTCATGAATCGATCGGCCGTGGCGCGCGAGATCGTCTACGCCGCGACCGACGGTGAGGAACTGCGCCGGCAGATCACCAACGGGTATCGATTGCTGGAGACGCAATATGGGAGCGGTTGTGCCGTGGCGGTCCGCAGCTCCGCGACGGCCGAGGATCTTCCGACCGCAAGCTTCGCCGGACAGCATGAGAGCTTCCTCAACATCCGCGGGGCGGAAAGCCTGTTCGAAGCCTGCCGGCGCTGTTTCGCCTCGATCTTCACCGACCGAGCGATCGTTTATCGGGTCGATAACGGTTTCGACCATTTCAAGGTCGCGCTCTCGGTCGGCGTGATGAAGATGATCCGCTCGGACCTAGGGGCGAGCGGTGTGATGTTCACGCTCGACACCGAGTCTGGCTACAGGGACGCCGTCTTCGTCACCGGTGTCTACGGCCTTGGCGAAACCATCGTTCAGGGCCGAGCCGACCCCGATGAGTTCTATGTTCACAAGCCGACGTTCAGGAAGGGATACCGGGCGGTGCTGCGCCGCGCGCTCGGCAAGAAGCAGGTGCGGATGGTCTATGCCGAGGCCGCCAGTGGCGCGACCACTGAGGACGTCGTCGTCGTGGATGCCGAGGCCGCACGGTTCTGCATTGACGACGCGACAGCATTGAAGCTTGCCGGGCATGCGATCGCGATCGAGGACCATTATTCACGGCGTGCCGGCCACCCGACGCCGATGGATATCGAATGGGCGAAGGACGGCGAGGATGGCGGCCTCTACATCGTCCAGGCGCGTCCGGAGACCGTTGTCTCGCAGAGGTCCACCCAGTCCTTCGCAACTTTCAGCCTCAAGGGAACCGGTCCGGTTCTCGCCACAGGCCGGGCTGTGGGCGAGAAGATCGCCGCCGGGATCGTGCGTGTGATTTCGGGCGTCCACGACCTCTCGGCTTTCCAACCCGGCGAGGTGCTCGTCTCGGACACGACCAGTCCGGATTGGGAACCGGTGATGAAGACCGCCGCCGCCATCGTGACCAACCGGGGCGGCCGGACCTGCCATGCGGCGATCGTTGCCCGGGAACTCGGCGTGGCTGCGGTCGTCGGCGCTGCGGACGTGACGCGGACGCTGCAAACAGGCATGACGGTGACCGTCTCCTGCGCCGAGGGGGATGTCGGGCGCGTTTACGAGGGCCGTATTCCCTTTGAGGCGACCCAGGTGCCGCTGACCGGGCTGGAACGCCCGCGAACTGCGATCATGGTCAACCTGGGAAATCCGGATATCGCTTTCCGCACGTCGATGCTGCCGAATGACGGCGTCGGCCTTGCACGGATGGAATTCATCATCAGCGAGGATATCCGGGTTCATCCGATGGCGCTTGCACAGCCCGAGAAGGTGACCGATCCCGGCGCACAACAGGCCATCGCGAAACTCGTCGCCGGTTACGCTCGCCCTACCGATTTCTTTGTAGAGAAGCTTTCCGAGGGAGTCGGCACGATCGCTGCCGCTTTTTATCCGAAGCCGGTGATCGTTCGCCTTTCGGACTTCAAGACGAACGAGTATGCGAGCCTGATCGGTGGCGGCGAATTCGAGCCCAAAGAAGCCAATCCGATGCTCGGTTTCAGGGGCGCGTCGCGCTATGCGCATCCGGCCTACGCTGCGGGCTTCGCGCTGGAATGCGCGGCCCTGCGCCGGGTCCGCGAGGTCATGGGGCTTTCCAACCTCTGCGTCATGGTGCCGTTCTGCCGGCGTGTCGAAGAGGGGCGCCGGGTCATCGAGGTCATGGCCGAGAACGGCCTGCGGCGCGGCGAGAACGGACTCGAGGTCTATGTCATGTGCGAGATCCCGAACAACGTCATTCAGATCGATGCTTTCGCCGCGCTGTTCGACGGCTTCTCGATCGGGTCCAACGATCTGACGCAGTTGACGCTTGGCGTCGATCGGGATTCGGAGATCGTGGCCTTCGATTTCGATGAGGGCGATGCGGGAATGCTTGAGATGTTCCGCATGGCGGTCAGCGGGGCCAAGAGGAATGGCCGGCACGTGGGCATCTGCGGCGAGGCGCCCGCCAACGATCCGGAGATCGCCCGGTTTCTGACCGGGCTGGGCATCGATGCGATCAGCGTCAATCCCGGAAGCCTGCTGCGCACCATGACGGTGGTTCGGGACGCAGAACGTGCACGCGGGGCACCGGCGCGAGCAAGCGCATAGACCATACGGTCATGGTATGCGGGAAAGTATTCCATTGTCTTGTAATGCTAAACGAATCCCCGGGGGTGAGTTAAGCACCTTCGTACACCAAAGGTGAATGGAGGACGGTTGTGCTGATACAAGATACAACGCCAGAGATGAACATATCTTTACTGAAAAGCACTCACCTGGGCCATATCGCTTGTGCGCAAGGCTCCCAGCCATACGTCACTCCATTTATCTACATGTATCATGAGAACTTCATTTATAGTTTTGCGACCGTCGGTAAGAAAATTGAATGGATGCGTGCCAACACGCTCGTCTGTGTTGAAGTCGAGAAGATCGTCAGCCGTCAAGAATGGCAGACCGTCGTGATATTCGGCCGATATCAGGAGCTGCCTGAAACACCGGAATTCCATCATACGCGGGTGCTCGCGCATGACCTATTGTCTAAAACCAAAGTCTGGTGGGAGCCCGGCTATGTAAGAACGGTCAATCTTCAGGTGGAGCGCCCACTTCAACCGGTCTACTTCCGGATTTCGATTACGGACATCAGCGGCCATCAGGGCATGGGCGGCCTTCCGATCGTTTAACGCGGATCACCTCTCACGGCTCCAGCGCAAATAGGGCGTAAGTCATCGTGCGGCACTGATAACTAACCGCGCAGGGGATCAGGTTTCGTGCGACCATATATCAAGTTCCATTTGGCAAGTCGGCTGCACGATCTGTTTGGACGCCCGCGCCTGGCGTCACTATGGGATAACCAGGAACCCATTCGTGACGAGCTCTTCAGCGTGGAGCGCATCGAGGAGCACGCGCGGAGCCTGGCGGCAGCCCAACTCGTGACATCGAAACCAGTGCGGGGCCATCAGCTGGCACGTCGGCTTGCCGACAACGAAGCGGTCCTTCTCGACGCCTACCAAAGCATGGTGCAGATGATCAATGAGGGGCGTGCCAGCACCCCGGCAGCGGAATGGTTGATCGACAACTACCATCTCGTCGAGAAGCAGATCCGGGCCATTCGCCTGGACTTGCCGCCCGGTTACTACCAACAGCTGCCGAAGCTCGCCGCCGGGCCGTTTGCCGGATACCCTCGCATGTTCGGCATGGCCTGGGCGTTCGTCGCCCATACCGACAGCCATTTCGATTCCGAGATGCTGGTCCGTTACGTGCGAGCCTACCAAGAGGTGCAGCCGCTCACGATCGGCGAGCTATGGGCGGTGTCGATCACCCTGCGGATCGTGCTGATAGAGAACCTCCGGCGGCTTGCCCAGCGGATCGCAAGCAACCGTGCCGCGCGCCAAGAGGCCGACGGTCTTGCCGACCGTTTGCTGGGGAACGGCAACCGCACCACCGAACCGATGAGGGCGGTGCTCGCCGACTATGAGGGAGCGAAGCTATCGGACGCGTTTGCGGTTCAGCTCGTGCATAGGCTGCGTGATCAGGACCCGAGGATCACACCTGCATTGACCTGGCTCGACGAACGGCTTGCAGCGCAGAAAATGACGGCCGACACGGTTGTGCACGACATGCACAGGACGCAGGGCGCCGCGAACGTCACGGTCCGCAATATCATCACCAGTCTACGCCTGATAGCCGACCTCGATTGGAACGGACTGTTTGAACGCATCAGCCCGGTCGATGACGTCCTTGCCGCCGGCAGCGCATTCAAGGACATGGATTTTCCGACGCGCAACCTTTACCGCAGCGCGATCGAGAAGCTGGCACGCGGCTCGAACCGTTCGGAACTCGATATCGCGCGCAGCGCCGTTCTTGCAGCAAGATGTGCGCAGGTTTCATGCTTGTCAAAGACGGAAGCACGCCGGGCCGATCCAGGCTATCATCTCCTGGCTGGGGGACGCCGTGACTTCGAGCGGGCGATCAGCTTCCGCCTGCCGATGCGCAAATGGCCGGCCCGGCTGAACCGGGCGTCCGGCATCGTCGGCTATGCCACAACTATTGCGATCGTCACCGCGATGCTTCTCGCGTGGCCGCTGCTCGCTCTCGCCAAAGCGCAGCTGGACGCAGCATATTTAGGCCTGCTTGGGGCGCTTGGGCTCATCCCCGCCATCGACGCGGCGATTGCGCTGGTCAATCGCGCAGTAAACTTCGGCTTTCCCGCGACGCTTTTGCCTGCGTTGGAACTTCGCGATGGGGTTCCCTCGCAGTTGCGGACGCTTGTCGCGGTGCCGACATTGCTGACCTCGTGTCAGGCCGTCGAGCAGCAGATCGAGCGTCTGGAGATTCACCACCTTTCGAGCCCTGAAGGGGATCTGCATTTCGCCCTGCTGTCCGACTGGGTCGATGCTCCGACGGAGCACGCCGAGGGCGACAAGGCCTGTTTGGCGGCGGCAGTGGAAGGTGTCGCCCGCCTCAACCGGCGCTACGGCCCGGCGCCAGGCAGCGCCCGCTTCCTGCTGCTCCATCGCCGGCGGGTATGGAATGAGGGCGAAGCGCGGTGGATCGGTTGGGAGCGCAAGCGCGGCAAGCTGCACGAGCTCAATCGCCTTTTGCGCGGCGCAACCGACACCACGTTCATGGCGATCGAGGATGTGCCACCCGTTCCGCCGGCTGATGTTCGTTACGTCGTGACACTTGACGCAGACACGAGGTTGCCGCGGGACACAGTGCGCAGGTTGATCGGCAAGATGGCGCATCCGCTCAATCGGCCGCGCTACGACGCCATCGCCGGCAGGGTCGTGGACGGCTATTCGGTGTTGCAACCGCGCGTGACGCCGTCGTTGCCAGTCGGTCGCGAAGGTTCGCTGTTCCAACGTATCGTCTCGAGCTCGAGCGGTATCGATCCTTATGCTTCCGCCGTGTCCGACGTCTACCAGGACCTGTTCGGCGAGGGGTCCTATGCCGGAAAAGGCATCTACGACATCGACGCGTTCGAGGCGTCTCTCGCCGGCCGAGTGCCAGACTCGACGCTTCTTAGCCACGACCTCTTTGAGGGCGTGTTCGCCCGCGCCGGCCTTGCCTCCGACGTCGAGGTCGTGGAGGAGTTCCCGGCACGCTATGATGTCGCCGCCCTTCGCCATCATCGCTGGGCGCGCGGCGACTGGCAGCTCCTGCCCTGGATCCTAGGGCGCGGACCGATGCCCGCCCAAGCTGGTCGGACGTTCGGCACCATTCCGGCGATCGGCCGCTGGAAGATGCTGGACAATCTGCGCCGCTCGCTGTCCGCGCCTGCGGCGGTCATGGCTTTGCTTGCCGGATGGGCGATGCCATTGGACGCCGCTCTCCCCTGGACCATGTTCTTGCTGTCGACGATAGCGCTGCCGACCGCGATCCCGGTCATTGCCGCCATTCTGCCGCAACGGTCCGGGGTTATGGTCGCCAGCCATATGCGCAGCCTCGGTGGCGATGTGCGCCATGCCCTGAGTTTGGCTGCGCTCGACCTTACCTTTCTGGCCCATCAGGCATGGCTGATGGGCGATGCGATCGCACGCACGTTGTGGCGCTTGTTCGTCACTCGTCGTCATCTACTCGAATGGGTCCCGGCCGCACAGGCGACCACCGGCCCCCGGCTTGGCCTGATTGGCTTCTATCGCCGGATGGCCGGCGCGCTGGCCATTGCTGCGACGGCGATAATCGTCGCCTGGCTCCCGCAACATGGTGCTTGGCCCTTGGCTGTTCCGTTCGCAATGCTCTGGCTTGCCTCGCCGGCTGTGGCGCATTGGATAAGCCGGTCTCCCGCCACCGCCGGCCAGCTGCCGGTGTCGGATGCCGACGCTCACGCCTTGAGGTTGACGGCGCGCCGAACCTGGCGGTTTTTCGAGCAGTTCGTCACAACGGCCGATCACATGCTGCCGCCCGACAACTTCCAGGAAAATCCGACGCCGGCAATCGCACACCGGACTTCGCCGACCAACCTTGGCCTTTATCTCCTATCAGTGGTCAGCGCCCGCGATTTCGGCTGGATTGGAACCAGCGGGGCGATCGAGCGGCTGGACGCGACACTCACGACAATGAGCGGCCTGTCGCGTTTGCATGGCCATTTCTACAACTGGTATGACACGCGCGATCTGCGCCCGCTCGACCCAAAGTATGTTTCCACCGTCGATAGCGGCAACCTTGCCGGGCACCTCATCGCGATTGCCAACGCCTGCCGTGAATGGCAGGGCCATCCCGTCGTTGCCTCGTGTTGCCTCGCCGGTATCGCCGACGCGATCGAACTCACCCGCGAGGCAGCGGCCCAACTGCGTGACGAGCGCCGGCCGCAGACGGAGGCCTGGCGCCAGCTCGATGGCGCACTCGCGGAACTCGCATCCACTGTGCGACAGCCCGCCGTGGATCGCGACGACCTCGTGCAGCGGCTTGCTGGCCTTGCCGGCCAGGCCGAGACCATGGCCGACATCGCTCGCGCGCTGGCGATCGTATCAGGCAGTGGCGTCGATCTGCTGTTCTGGGCGCAGGCGAGCCTGAGCTCGATCGAGGCCCACCGACGTGATCTCAGGCTCGCAACGGACGAAACGGCGCTGCAGGAGGCGCGGCTTTCCGTGCTTGAAGGCACCGCCCGTTCAATGGCGCTCACGATGGAGTTCGGCTTCCTGCTCGACCCCGAGCGCAAGCTGCTCTCGATCGGTTATCGTGTGCCCGAAGGCACGCTCGACCCGAGCTGCTACGATCTCCTGGCCTCCGAAGCCCGGCTCGCAAGCTTCATCGCGATCGCCAAGGGCGATGTTCCAGCCCGCCACTGGTTCCGGCTCGGCCGCGGCGTGACGCCGGTCGCGCATGGCGCCGCGCTGATCTCCTGGTCGGGATCGATGTTCGAATACCTGATGCCCTCGCTCGTCATGCGCGCGCCGACCGGAAGTCTGCTCGAGCAAACGAGCCGCCTGGTCGTGCGCCGCCAAATCGAATACGCGGCGGCGCGGCGCCTGCCCTGGGGCATTTCGGAATCCGCCTATAACGCCCGCGACTTGGAGTTCACCTATCAGTATTCCAACTTCGGCGTCCCCGGCCTCGGGTTGAAACGCGGGCTTGGCGAAAACATGGTCATCGCACCCTACGCGACGGCGCTCGCGACGATGGTCGAGCCGCGCGCGGCCTCCATCAATCTGGCGCGGCTCGCAGAGGCCGGTGCGCGCGGTCGGTATGGCTTCTACGAAGCTTTGGACTATACGCCGAGCCGCGTGTTGGAGGGCGAGAAGGTTGCTGTCGTTCACGCCTTCATGGCGCATCATCAAGGCATGACGATCGTCGCCATCGCCGATACCTTGTTCGGTGGGGTGATGCGGACGCGCTTCCACGCCGAGCCCATCGTGCAGGCGACGGAACTGCTGTTGCAGGAGCGCACGCCTCGGGATGTGCCCGTCGCCCATCCATGGGCAGCGGAGGTGAAATCGACCGCTAAGGCCCGGGATGCCGAGGCGTCGAACGGCCGGCGGTTCGCCTCCGCGCACCAGCCGACGCCCGCAACGCACTTGCTCTCGAACGGCCGCTACGCCACGATGCTCACGGCCGCAGGCTCCGGCTACAGCCGCTGGAAGAACCTCGCCGTGACCCGTTGGCGCGAGGACGCCACCTGCGACGACCTCGGCTCCTACGTGTTCCTCAGAGACATGCGCAGCGGAGCGGTATGGTCGGCGGGATTCCAGCCGAGCGGCGTCGAACCCGACAAGTCTTCCGTGGCCTTCACTGAAGATCGCGCCGAGTTCACGCGCCAGGACGGAACGCTGACGACGACATTGGACGTGCTCGTCTCGGGCGAGGACGACGCCGAGGTCCGCCGGGTCACCGTCGCGAATACTGGCAGCCGCTCGCGTGAGATCGAGATCACCTCTTATGCCGAGCTCGTGCTGGCGCCCCAGGCCGCCGATGTCATACACCCTGCCTTCTCCAAGCTATTCGTCGAAACCGAGTACCTTCCGGATGTCGGCGCGATCCTTGCGAC
>JANXVC010000366.1 GCA_025351925.1 Rhodospirillales bacterium
TCCTTCTCCTCGTGCGTCAGACAGCTGAGATCAGGAAGCTCGGTCATCCCCGCTTTGAATCCCAAGCATCAGGGTCACGTCAAGCCGCCTCACGCGCAGCGCCAGACATTCCAGATCAACGGGGGAGATGAGCAGACACTCGGTTTCAGTAATGCTTACTGATCGGCATATCGAGATTGCGAAAGACCTGCCGCAAGATGCGAGCTGCCTCACCTTGATCAGACGTCATTACATTCTTCACGCGGCGTCGAACGATGCGGTGCTGACGCAATTCGCCGAGGGACTCGACCCCATTCTGTCACGTCTGACCCTGCCGAACTTGCAGCATGACGGGGCACTTGCCGGCGAGGACCGAGGACACATCGAACAGGTGGTCAGAGCGGCGATCGATCGGGTGTGGCCATCCTTTCAGGCAGCCCTGCGCACTGCGTCGAACGGCGTCGATACGGCGGACGAAGTCGCCACCCTCGCTCGAACCTGCCCACCTGCCCGGGGCGTTGCCCCGCATTTCCAAGCTGGAGCGACGCTGTGACCCATTCAGTCATCGGTCGCCTGGGGAGGCGATTTGGTTGGCCTCTCAAAGCAGGCTTAGCGCTGGTGGCTGGCCTGCTTGCCTATGCACCCGCTCGCGCCCAACCCAAAGACGCTCTATTGGGCACGACGGTTGAGGGATTGCTGACTGCGGGGCACCGCCTCAGCCCGGGACTGCGGGCTGCGGCTCTCGACACGGAGGCGGCCGCAGCTAAGGCCGGCGGCGCCGCCGCGCTCGACGATCCCACCATCACCGACAGCTACACCTACTACAAGAACCCCGGCGCGTTCAGCGCGCATACGGTGATGCTCACCCAAGCCTTTCCGCTGTGGGGCAAGCGCAGCCTTCGCCGGCAGGCAGCCCTGGCGGATGTCGATGCCAGCCGTGGGCGCGAACGGGCCGCGCAGGACGACCTCGATGAGAAGATCAAGGTCGCCTATGCGCAGTACTACCTGACCAGCCGCAACATCGCAGTCAACCAGGAGCTCGCCGGGCTCGCGCGCCGTATGCGTGCGGCGGCCTCCGCGCGCTACGGTCAGGGCGGCGGCGACCAGCTTGCCGTCATCCAGGCGTTCGGCGAGGAGACGACGGCCAAGACCGAGGCGGCGCGGTTGGAGGGTGCGAAGAACGCGGCACGTGCGCGTCTGAACACTCTGATCGGACGGTTCGCGGAGGCGCCGCTCGCCGAGCCGTTGCGCCTCAAGTCCCTTCCAGCTTCGGAACTGGTCCTCACGGTCCTGGTTGGTCACGCCCGTGCGGCCAACCCCACCCTGTCGGCAGGCAACGCAGCCATCGAGGCCGCCCGGACGCGCAGCGTTCTGGCCGACAAGGCTTGGTATCCGGACGTGACGGTCGGCGCGGGGCCGCTGATCCAGACCAACAACCGGCCGGTTGGCTTCGCGGCGACGGTTGGGCTTAACGTCCCGCTTCCATGGGGACGCGAAGCCGCCGGGCAGCGGGAGGCGGCGGCACAGCTCGGCGCGACGCAGCAACGCTACGACGCCGCCCGGCTCGAGATCGAGGGCGCTTTGGGAGAGACTGTCGCCAAGCTGCGGGCCGCCCGCGCCACGGATGCACTGTTGCGCCGGGAGGCGATGCCGCAGGCGCGCGCCGCCTTCCAGGCAGTCCTGGCCAACTACAGCCAGGGCAGAGGCGAGCTGACGGCCGCCATCACCGCCGAGCACCAGGTGCACGACGTCGAGCTTCGGCTACTGCAGACGCAGCTTGATGAGCAGGTCGAACTCGCCGCGATAGAACGCCTGATCGGAGCAAGCCTGTGAGGTGCCCGATCCTCTTGGCTGTCGCGGCGATCGGCCTCGCGGCCACTGGCATCGTCCACGCGGAAGATGCGGCCCGGCCGCCGCTGTTCTACCAGGATCCGGACGGCAAGCCGTTCTACGCGGCTGTCCCGACAAAAGCGGCGAATGGGCGTGACTACCGGCCGGTGTTCGAGGATGGGCCTGCGCCGCAGGCTGCGGCGGCACCGGCGGCTGCGGCTGCGGCCAAGCCGGCGAAGGGCGGAGATCACACCGTCCTCTACTACCGCAATCCCATGGGACTGCCGGACACCTCTCCGAAGCCCAAGAACGATTCGATGGGCATGGCGTACCTGCCCGTCTATGCCGACGAGGCGACCCAGGGCGACACGCCCGGCACCGTCCGGATTACGCCCGGCCGCCTGCAGACCCTCGGTGTCCGGACCGAGGCCGCAGCGATGCGGCCGAGAGCCGCACGGAGCGTTCGTGCCACTGGAACGCTGCAGTTCGACGAGCGGCATCTGGCGACGGTGACGACGAAGGTGGCTGGCTGGGTCGAGCACCTGACGGTCGCTGCCACCGGCGATCCGGTCCGGCGCGGACAGACCCTGGCCGAGATCTATTCGCCCGACCTCGTGACATCCGAGGAGGAATACCTCGTCGCGGCCCGGATGGGCGGGGTCATGGCGATCGCTTCACTTCAGCGTCTGCGTGCGCTCGACATACCGGACGGGGAGATTGCCAGGTTGCGCCGCACGGGCCGGTCCTCCCGGCGTGTCGCGGTCCTGGCGCCCGCCGATGGCGTCGTCATCGAGAAGCCGGCGCAAGAGGGCATGCGGGTCAACGTCGGCGATGCGCTCTACAAGACCGCCGACCTGGCCAGCGTCTGGCTGATCGCGCAGGTGCAGGAACAGGACCTTGGCACGATCGTTCCCGGAGAGCAGGCCCACGCGACCTTCGTGGCGTTCCCTGGCCGGACCTTCGACGGCACCGTCGACTTCATCTACCCGACGCTGTCCGCCGAGACGCGCACCGCTCGCGTCCGGGTGGTTCTCCCCAACCCTGGCGGTGCGTTGCGCGCCGCCATGTACGCGAACGTGGAGATCGATGCCTCGGCCGGTGCTGAGCCGCTACTCACGGTTCCCAGCTCGGCCGTGCTCGACAGCGGCGCACGACGGGTGGTCCTCGTGGCGCGCGACGAAGGCCGTTTCGAGCCCAGGCCGGTGCAACTCGGCGTGCATGGCGACGAGTGGGTGCAAGTGCTGGACGGGATCAAGCCCGGCGATCGCGTCGTGGTCGGCGCCAACTTCCTGATCGACGCGGAAAGCAACCTCCGCGCCGCCCTGCAGGGCTTTACCGACGGCGCAAAAGCCAAGCCTCCTCAGCAAGGAGCCAACCCATGATCGGCCGCCTGATCGAGCTCTGCGCTCGCAACAAGATGCTGGTGCTGCTGGCCACGCTGATCATGGTCGGCGTCGGTGTGTGGTCTGTGATCAACACGCCGCTCGACGCGCTTCCGGACCTCTCGGACACCCAGGTCATCGTCTACACCGAGTATCCCGGGCAGGCCCCGCAGGTCGTCGAGGACCAGGTCACCTTCCCGCTTACGACCGCACTGCTCGCGGTGCCCCATGCCAAAGTCGTCCGCGGCTTCTCCAACTTCGGCCTGTCTTTCGTCTATGTCGTCTTCGAGGACGGGACCGACCTCTACTGGGCGCGCTCGCGGGTGCTGGAGTATCTGAACTTCGCGGCCAAGCGCCTGCCGCAAGGCGTCACGCCGGCATTGGGACCGGACGCGAGCGGGGTCGGCTGGGTTTATCAATACGTGGTCCTCGGTGCCCAACGTACTCTGGCCGAGCTGCGCAGCATCCAGGACTGGATCGTCCGCTACAACCTGGTGACCGCCAAGGGCGTCGCCGAGGTGGCGAGCGTCGGCGGCTTCGAGAAACAATACCAGGTCGTCGTCGATCCCAGAAAGCTGCAGGCGTTCGGCATTCCCCTCGACCGCGTGTCCGACGCGGTCCGGGCGAGCAACCGCGACGTCGGCGGCCGCACCATCGAGATGAGCGAGACCGAATACATGGTCCGCGGACGGGGTTACCTGCGCAACATGCAGGACCTCGGCAACGTCGTGCTGAAGGCTGACCCGGGCGGCTCCGGCACATCGGTGCTGCTCAAAGACGTGGCCCGGATTGAACTCGGTCCGGACGAGCGCCGCGGCATCGCGGAGATGAACGGGACCGGGGAGGTGGTCGGCGGCATCGCGCTGAAGCGCGACGGCATGGATGCCCTGACCACCATAGACAACATCAAGGCCAAGCTCGACGCGTTGCGGCCCGGCCTGCCGGAGGGCGTGTCGATCGAACCGGTCTACGACCGCTCGCAGCTCATCGATGCCGCCATCCACACGCTCAAGCGCACCTTGGTCGAGGAGAGTCTGATTGTCGCCGCTGTCTGCGTCATCTTCCTCCTGCACGTCCGCAGCGCCCTGGTCGCCATCCTCACCCTGCCGATCGGCGTCTTGATCGCGTTCGCGGGCATGCACGCGCTCGGCATCGGCTCCAACATCATGAGCCTCGGCGGCATCGCGATTGCGCTCGGTGCCATGGTGGATGCGGCGATCGTCATGATCGAGAACGCGCACAAGCATGTCGAACGGCTCAAGCCCGGCGAGTCGCGCGCGGCGGCGTTGATCGCGTCCGCCCAGGAGGTCGGTCCTTCGCTGTTTTTCAGCCTGCTGGTGATCGTCGCCGCGTTCCTGCCGGTCTTTGCCCTTGAAGATCAGGAGGGACGGCTGTTCAAGCCGCTGGCCTACACGAAGACGTTCGCCATGGCGGGTGGAGCGCTCCTGTCCATCACGCTCGTGCCCGTGCTGATGCTCCTGTTCGTGCGCGGGCGCATTGTCCCCGAGGCAAGGAACCCCATCAATCGGGCGCTGATATGGCTCTACCGCCCATTGATCCGGCTCGTGCTGCGTGTTCCAGCGTTCGTGGTCATCGCCGCGGTCGCCGTGCTCGGCGCTACGGTGTGGCCAGCCTCGCAGCTTGGCAGCGAGTTCATGCCCAGCCTGAACGAGGGCACCCTGCTGTTCATGCCGGTGACCCTGCCCGGGCTGTCCGTGACGAAAGCGGCCGAGCTGCTCCAGACCCAGGACCGCATCATCAAGTCGTTCCCGGAGGTGGCCTCGGTTTTCGGCAAGGCCGGCCGCGCGACGACGGCGACCGACCCGGCGCCCGTGGAGATGAGCGAGACCGTGGTCAACCTGAAATCGCCGGGCGAATGGCGAGCCGGCATGACCGTCGATGGCCTCATTGCGGAAATGAACGCGGCTCTCCAGCTTCCCGGGGTCAGCAACGCTTGGACCATGCCGATCAAGGCGCGCATCGACATGCTCTCGACCGGGATCCGCACCCCGGTCGGGGTCAAGGTGTTCGGCCCGGACCTGCACGAGCTGGAGCGCCTGGCCACCGAGGTCGAGCACGTCGTGCACGATGTGCCGGGCACGACCAGCGCCTTCGCTGAACGCCTGGAGGGCGGCCACTACGTCGAGATCGAGCCCGATCGCCAGGCGGCGGCCCGGTACGGGTTGTCCGTCGACGACGTGCAGAAGGTGGTCGCGGTGGCCCTCGGCGGCGAGACGGTGACGACCACGGTCGAGGGCCGCGAGCGCTACGGCGTGAGCATCCGCTACCCGCGCAACCTGCGCGACGATCCGCAGGCGATCGCGAGCCAGGTCCTCGTCCCCACGGCAGGCGGCGCGATGGTGCCGTTTGGCCAGGTGGCCAACGTGCGCGTCACCTTGGGACCTCCCAGCATCCGGACCGAGAACGCGCAGCCGGTCTCGTACATCTACGTCGATCTTCAGGGCCGTGACCTCGGCGGTTATGTCGCCGAGGCGTCCCGGAAGGTGGCGGAGCAGGTCAAGTTGCCGCCGGGCTATCACATCGAGTGGAGTGGTCAGTTCGAATACCTGCAGCGTGCCCAGGCCAAGCTGAAGGTGGTCGTCCCGGCGACCCTGGTCGTTATCCTGGTGCTGCTGTTCCTCAACTTCGGCCGCATTATTGAGACGTTGATCGTGATGCTCTCGGTCCCGTTCGCGCTGGTTGGGGGCGCGTGGCTGGTGTGGTGGCTGGACTACAACATGAGCGTGGCCGTGACGGTCGGCTTCATAGCCCTTGCCGGGGTGGCGGCGGAGACGGGAGTCATCATGCTGATCTACCTCGACCACGCGCTGACCGAGATCCGCCAGCAGCGGCTTTTCGAGGGCGTGGCGTTGACCCGCGAGGATCTGCAGCAAGCCATCATGCACGGTGCGGTGGAGCGCGTGCGGCCGAAGATGATGACCGTCGTCGCGATCATGGCCGGGCTGCTGCCGATCCTGTGGAGCACGGGAACCGGCTCCGAAGTCATGCGCCGCATCGCTGTCCCGATGGTCGGAGGAATGGTGTCGTCCACCCTCCTCACCCTGCTCGTCATCCCGGCAATCTACGCGATCGTCAAAGGATGGCGGCTGCCTCACCATTCTGACGCGCCTCTGCCGGCGGGCAAGCGGGCGGCGCTACCGGCCGAGTGAGGAGATCGCGATGCAAAACGGGACGATGATGGGCGGCGCGATGACTCGGGGCATGGGCTTGTTTGGCTTGCTGGTGCTCGTGCTTCTGACACTCGGCATCGCTGCCCTGGTCAAGTACCTGCTTCGCAGTAGCCGGTGATCGACCGAAGGCCGCAGCCGAGATCGAGATGGCCGGTCCGGCGTCGCCCCGGGCTGCGCTCTCTCGGCGCCGGGCTGCGTGGGAATGTCTTCTGGGACACGCTGCATCTGCCGAGCAGGAGAGGCGCTATAAGGCAGCTCTTTACTGCAGACCGCATCGGGGCAGGTTGCCCATGATCGGATGGGAGGCATCGCGCGCGCTCATGCTGCGCGCCCGCGATGGCGATGGCCAGGCGTTGGGGCGGCTGCTGACCGAGCTCAGCCCGAAGCTGCGCGGATATATCCGCCGCCAACTGCTCCGCTGCGGCCGGACCGACCCGACCGATGCCGAGGACCTGCTGCAGATCACCCTGCTCGCGATCCACACAAAGCAGCACACCTATGATCCCAATCAATCGCTCGGCGGATGGGTATACGCGATCGCCCGCTACAAGGTGGTGGACCACTTGCGTGCGACGCAGCGCCATCGGGCTGACGTTCCCATTGAGGATGCCGACCAACTTACGGCCGCCGATGACTACGAGGTGGTCGAGGCGAGCTGGGACCTCTCGGCTGTGCTCGGACGCCTGCCGGCGCGGACGCGTGCGCTGATCGAAGCGACCAAGATCGAGGGTGTCGGCATGGCCGAGGCGGGCGAGCGCGCCGGCATGAGCGAGGCGGTGGTCAAGGTGGCGGTGCATCGTGGCCTGAAACGCCTGGTCGAACTGTTCGGCCGCTCGGGCTCATCATGAGCTCCGGATGGCCGCCGATGTCACCTTTCACGCCTGCCCATCGAATGATCTCGTTAGGTATGCCATGTTTTAAAGGCAATGCAGCATGAGCAACGGATCTCGAGCCTTGAAGACTGACGATCTGATTGGGATGCTGGCTACCGTGCAGCGGCGCCAACCTCGCGGCGTGCCCTGGGCCACGGTATCGGCAGGCCTCGCTGCCGGCCTTGCGACGGCCCTTTTGCTCATGGCTGCAACGCTGGGCATCCGGCCAGACCTGACTGCTTCGCTCAACGACCCGGTTGTCTGGCTCAAGCTCGGCTTCGGTGCGCTCGTGCTGCTTGCAGCCGGGGCGGCCGCTGGACGGCTGTCGCTCCCGGGCAAGGGATGGCGCGGGACAGGGATAGCCTTGTTGCTCGTGTTCATCACCGTCGCATGCTGGGCGCTGGTGGACCTCGCCGGTCGCCCGGTGTCCGAGTGGGCGCCATGCATCGCCGGACGGGATTGGCTGACATGTCTGGTGGCGATCCCGCTGCTGGCTCTTCCGCCGATGCTGGCAATGAGCGTCGCCATGCGACACCTGGCGCCGACACGCCTGGAGCTTGCCGGCACGTTGATGGGCCTGGCATCCGGCGGCGCCGCGGCGATCGCGTTCACGCTTTACTGCCAGAACGACACCGTCCCCTTCGTCGCGGTCTGGTATGGCCTTACGCTCGGGATATCGGCCCTGCTCGGGCGCGCGCTCGGACCCACGCTGCTGCGCTGGTGACCAAGCGCGATGCAAACGGCGCGATGTCCCGCTCACCAGCGCGTTCATACCTGACCCGGTAAGAGGGTCGAGCACTTCAGCCGATGTAGCGAACGTCTTTTGGACCATTCGTCAGCATTGAACGTCTTCAAGGCGAAATTGCTGACCTGAGCGTCGACGGTCGGGTTCGATACAAGAATTCGCAGCTTTGCCGGGCGGCCTCAACTCCTTGCGCGAAGTTGAGCGCCATCACCGAAAACGAATGGGCGGTGCCTACGGCGTCCGTCGCCTGCATGATCGTTTGGCTGAGGCTGAAGGTTACTGGGCTGCGTAAAAATATAGTCTGGTCGGATGTCGTTACCAGCGTCGCGGTGGGTCCGAATAACTGGACAAGGAAGGCAGCATTAGGCAGCCGGCCTGCCCCGGCGGTGGAGCCGGGGTGACCCAGTGAAGGACCAGGACCATGACAACGAAGAGTGCCCTGCTCGCCGCGACATTCGCTTTCGCACTCACGGCAGGCTCGGCGTATGCGCAAAGCAGCCAGTATGCGTTCGGCTCCGCACGGTCAGCCTATCCGGCCGCCGTCGCCAACGGCTCCGCACCGAATGCGCTGGCGATCCCAGGCAGCAGTGCAGCGCCGCTCAGCGCGCTACTGCGAGACTGGGACCGAGCCGGCTTCAGTGCGCCCAGCAAGCCCGCACAGGCTCGCGTTTATGGTCGGGACAGCATCACGACCAGTGGCGGCGAGTATCACGCCATGGTTTCGCTGATCCGATCAGCCATCAGGGCCTCTGCTGAGGGTCGTGATCAGGACGCGATGGGCAAAATCGAGAGGGTCAGGACCTTGCTCGTCCAGTAGGCCGGAAAAGCGGCTTTTCCGCTTCGCATGCGGCGCTTGCGGGTGAGCAAGCCATACGGCCGCTCATAACATATTTTAATGTAACGATAAGGTCCAAGGATACTCGACATGACCTCGATCCCGAACTCGCTCGCGATGTCTCCTGCGCCATCCGGCCAAGCTGGCCCGGTGATGGCCGCCAGGCGTTACCTGGAAGGCCGTCGCGGCCTCTATGCGTTCGCCTTGATGCTCGCGGCTGCTGGGCTTGTCTTCGGTGGAGCTTGGTGGGGCTTCGCGGCCATCCTGCCGCTGCTCTATGTCCTGCCGTGCGCGGCCATGATGGCGATGTGCATGAGGGGACATGGCGGTTCGGGGCAGAACTCCGATGCCAAGCCGGGTTCTTCCTCAAACCTCGGGGGTGGGACCACCCCCAGCGAGGCTGGGCCTAACTGACGCACAGCGTGAGCCCCGCGAGTCGGAGGCGCCGCCGGCCACCACTCGGCGCCATGACACGCACGAACAAAGGATGATCTGTATGACAACCAAGCATCGCTTTCTCGCCACCCTCGCGGTTCTGCTCGCCACTGCCGTCAGCGGAACCGTGGCCCTCGCGCAAGGAGGCCAGACCCAAGCGCCGCAAGTCCCAACACCTCAACCAGCGCCCATGACCGGACAGGGCATGATGCGGGGGGAGGTATGATGGGCAAAAACGGCATGACGGGTCAGATGGATATGGCCCAGATGAACAAGATGATGGAGAACTGCAATCGTATGATGCAATCCCACTTGGATCGGCAAAACCTGGGCAACCCAGAACAGCAGCCCTCAGGCAATCGAGGCTGAAACCGCAGCGCTAGTGGTCTGATGCCAACGCCTGCTTCAAAGCGTTGGCTGAATCAGACCACGAAATCAGACCAGTGCACTGCCGCAGACTGCTTCCCTTGTCTGCGTCAGTTCACTAGTACCTTTGCACAGAGGTTTTGACGGGTTGAGATAGGCCACGCCTACCCTGCATCGGTCGCCTCGGACCCGGCGGTGTCGGGGTAAGCCCGAGCCAGCTTGGCTCGGGCTTTTTGGGTGGTGAACTTCCACTTGATCCGGGCGCTGGACGCGTTGCGCTGCTTCTGCCAGGCCGCGATCTCGGCGACGAGGACGTCACGCTCGCCGATGCGGCGATCCGGCCAGAACTGACGAACTGGCCTTCTGGTACGCATAAGCGGACAAAGCTGGAACACGGATACACCAAAGCTCAAGCGGGCTGAGCATTTCGGCTGTTCCAAGAGAGAGCTGGTGCGGGTCTGGAATGACGTCAAACAGGT
>JANXVC010000367.1 GCA_025351925.1 Rhodospirillales bacterium
TCAAGCGCGTGGCGCTCAACGCTGTCCGCATCGTCACGGGCAAGAACTCCATGCGCCACACCATGCGCGATGCAGTGCTGGACGTGCGCGTTCTCGCCGACATCCTCGACCACATGCCCGTCGCTTGATGCGAAATCCCTGAGTCCACGCCGCGCACCAAATCCGACGGATGGATGATCTGTGCCGCGAGGTTCGCGTCATTGGCGCCGGACGGGCGCCAGGTGCCCTCGCGCGCGTAGGGGTCGAACACCGAGCATGCCGCCAAAGGCAGCAGCACCAGCGCCGTGATGATGTATCGCATTGCGGCGCTCCCTATCGGACCACGAGGCCGGTAGGGTCCGACCCTGGCGTCGAGCCGGACTGGCGCAGCAGGAAGATGCGCTCGCCATCGTTCGGGGCGCGCCAGCTCTCGGTTGGGGTCAGCAAGGCGCGGGCGTCGTTGACCGGGCCGGTCAGATACGGGGTCACGACGATCACCAGCTCGGTCTCCGCACGCTGAAAACCGTCGGAGCGGAACAGTGCGCCGAGCACCGGGATGTCGCCGAGGCCGGGCAGGCCGTTGCCGGTCATCGTCGCGTTGTCGGACAGCAGGCCAGCAATAGCGAAGCTCTGACCAGTGCCGAGTTCCACCGTCGTCTCGGCCCGGCGCACCTTGATCGCGGGAATCTGGATACCATTCAGGGTAACGGCGCCCTCGGTCGTCAGCTCGCTGACCTCCGGACGGACGCGCAAATTGATTTGGCCGTCTGACAACACAGTGGGCACGAAGGCGAGCGACACGCCGTACTGCTTGAAATCGACGGTGATGGTGTTGACGCCGTTGCTCGGGTTGCTGGCGACAGGGATCGGGAACTCGCCGCCCACCAGGAAGCTCGCGGTCTCACCGCTCATGGCGGTCAGCGTCGGCTCGGCCAGCAGATGGATGAGCTGGTCGCGCGACAGCGCGTCGATCACGCCGTTGATATCCACGCCCTTGTTGATAAAGCGGGCGTTGACCTGGCTGGAGGTGAGAATGCCGTTAACCAGCGGCTGGATCAGGTTGAAGCCCACGGCATACTTGCCGATCTGACCAAGGCCCTGCCAGTTCACCCCGAGCTGCCGGGTCAGCGTGCGGGACATCTCGGCGACGCGGACCTTCAGGGTAACCTGGGCGGGGCCGCTGACCTGCAGACGGTTCTCCACGGTCTGCTTGGGAGTAGCGTAGCCGCGCGCGGTCGCCATCACCCGCTCGGCCTCGGCACCGTTTGACACGGTGCCGCGCACCACCAGGCCGTCGGTGCGCGGATCGACGCGGATGCCGCGGCCCGGCATGGTACGGCCGAGGGCGGCCGAGGCCTCCGATGCGCCGTAGGAGCTGGGGCGGACTACGACGTCCCACTGCGCGACCAGGTTGCCGTTGGCGCCCATGGCGGCGACGGTGCTCTTGCCCGGCGCCACGCCGAACAGGAATAGCGTGGTGGGGCTGGCTGGTCGCACGTCCACCACCTTGGGGTCGGCGGTGAACACACTGTTGACCGCGGAGCCGACCGTCACGATGCGGCCGGATCCGGCCTCGACCACGAAGCCGCCGCTTCTGGCCGCGACGATGCTGCCGACGACGCTGTTGAGCTGCGGCACCTGGGTGACCTGGCCCTCGGGCCCGAGGCCGGCCGGGGCGACCGCTTGCTGACGCGGACGGCCGAGCGGCTGCTCCGCGGCGACAGTGGGCAGGCCCACGCACAACACCAGCATTGCCGTCGCCACGGGAGGAGTACCGCGTAGGGCGGGGCGGAGCTTGCGAGCTGAGAGTTGTGCTTGGATTGACATTAGAACTTGAAGTCTTTCTTGTTTGCCGTGCCAACGAAGACGCTGACGGTGCCGCCTGGCGAGCCGCCGACGGCGGGAGACACGTCCCTGGCCCAGGTTGCGGACAGGACAGGCTTGGCGTTTTTAGTGTCGGCGGCGGCGCGGACGCTGAAAGAGATGCGTCCGAGACGGCTAACGACGGCGACGCGTTCGGCTTGGGCTGGCGTTACCTCGATAGTGACTGTACGCGGGCCGTTGCCATTTTGAGTAGTGGGATCGATTGTGTCTGCAACCGCACCTTGAACAAGTATTCGGTCAACCGCAACGATTCTTAGGTCGGATAGAACGGTTTCTCTAACGAAGCGGCGTCCTGCAGTGGTGCCGGGATCCTCGATCGCCTGCGTTAGCAGCATATCCACGTGGTCGCCGGGCCAGATCAGGCCGCCAGCGCCGAGAACGGCGTCCACGGCGACGCTGACGGCACGGGTGCCGGGGGTCAGGACGACGGCAAGAAAGCCACGGTCGCCGGGGCGCATCATGCTGGTAGAGAGCAGTACGTCGCCCGGCGTATAACTGCGGCGCAGCATGGCGCCCGCCAGCGCGGTCCGGTTGTCAGGCGTGGCGGCGATGGTGTCGGCCGGCAGAGCGTTCGCGGCGATTGGGGTGACTGCAAGGTCCTCGGGTCGAACCAGAGCTCCGGCACGCAGTGGGCGGGCGGCTGTCAGCACGCTAATCAGCACCGATTCCGGCGGGGGCGGGGGCACGTCGGGTATGCTTGCCACCTGCACTGGCGTAGCCTGGCGGGTGCCGATCCAGGCGACCGCGCCGAACCCGGCCAGCCCAAGCGCCAGCATTGCAAAGATCATAAAGCGGAGGACCATGTTATGAGCCCGTCAGGAGAAGGGTTATGCCACCAAAGGCGATGGCGAGGCCGTAGGGTAGTGGCGCGCCGCGACAGATGCGCCAGCGCTCAGCGCGCAGAATGCGACGCAGCGCGCCACGCGGCTGGTCGGACGGCTGCGCCCGCATAAGACGCGACAGAGCGAGATAAAAGACTCCGAGCACGCCGCCGCATAGCGCGGTGAGCAAGAGGAGATTGCCGACTTGCTGTGGCGGTACGACAAACGCTGTAGCAGCGATCAACTTCACGTCGCCGCCGCCCATCCAGCCACGCTGCCAACATAGCACTGCGGTCACAAACACGACTACGGCCAACAACAGACTCGGAACGATCCCACCATCCCGCATGCGAAACGCAATACCAATTAGCGCGAGGCCCGTAGAAACAGCATTTGGGATCGTGCGTAGGGCGATGTCATGAAATGCGGCGGTCAGCAACAGGAGAATAGCTGCAGTCGGAATTATGTAAACGAGAGTTATTTGTTGGAACGACATCATTTTATTTCCTCTCTCAGCCCATATAGATTCCCACATTCAATGTATCGTAAGAATTCGAAGAACCTGTCTATTTGTAAGTATCTTCTAAATTGTATTCAATAAGATATGAAGAAAAGCTGAAAAACTTAGACCTTCACTTATGTAGAAAGGCAGCCCGCCCTCTGCAGTTACTTTTCTGCAGTAGGGCGGATGGTTTCTGCTCAACCCGGGTAGGGAGTGGCCTGCCCGCGTAGGGTTTGCTGGATAGCCTGGTAGGCGCCCATGCCACGGCGTGCGGCGGTGCCGATGACGGAGCGCACGCCGGCG
>JANXVC010000375.1 GCA_025351925.1 Rhodospirillales bacterium
TCCTTCTCCTCGTGCGTCAGACAGCTGAGATCAGGAAGCTCGGTCATCCCCGCTTTGAATCCCAAGCATCAGGGTCACGTCAAGCCGCCTCACGCGCAGCGCCAGACATTCCAGATCAACGGGGGAGATGAGCAGACACTCATAAAGGGCGGGTAGCCTCAGCTTTCAGCCTGTCCGGCCATCACCTGTGCGTTCCTGTACTTCCACAAGACCGCCGAGGCGTCTCCAATCGAATCCGACCGCCCACCTTGTGCCCGTTCCGAGTAAACGATGGCGGAGCGCGATCGTGCAAATAGGACTGGCATCTTAAAAACCGCCACCGCGTAGTCCCATTCACGCCTGAATCTTCTACATACCAAGATCAATCGCGATCATGGGTTGTCAGATCACCGCATACAACTCTAGACGCCGCCCTTGAATCACCGGGCAACCATGCTGTTGCCTCCACTTTTGCATAAGGGCAGCAACTATGACTACGATTACTGTTGGAAATGGACAGAAGTATTCAACCATTGCTTCCGCAGTCGCGGCGTCGAGCAGCGGCGACACGATCAACGTGAACGCCGGGACCTACACCAACGACGTGCTCGTCATCTCGCACAGCCTCACGCTGCAGGCCGTCGGGGGTACCGTGAACTTGGTCGGCACCACCCAGCCGGCGAACCAGAAAGGCCTCATCGAGGAGGGGGCCCCCGGGGTGAATGTCTCCATCAGCGGGTTCGATATCTCCGGTGCGACGGTGAAGGACGCGAACGGCGCCGGCATCCGCTACGAGGGCGGCAACCTGACGCTCACCAACGTCAACATCCACAACAATCAGAATGGCATCCTTTCGGCCGCCGATCCGACGGGATCGATCACCATCGCCAACTCGACATTTGCCAATAACGGCATCGGCGACGGCTATACCCACAACATCTATGTGGGCGCGATCGGCAGCCTGACCGTGAAGGACAGCACGATCACCAGCGCGCAGGTCGGCCATGACATCAAGAGCCGGGCCGCCAGCACGACGATCACCGGTAACACCATCACGGACGGTTCGACGGGGACGGCGAGCTACGAGATTGACCTGACGAACGGCGGCATCGGCGATATCGAGAACAACTACATCGAGAAGGGTGCCAACGCCCAGAACCCGATTGCCATCACCTTTGGCGAGGAGGGCAACGTCTATGCCAATAGCAGCCTGACGGTCGCGGGCAACACGATCGTCAACGACTACACCACCCACAACACCACGGCAGTGGTGAACAAAACCGGCGCCACGGCGAACATTAGCGGCAATCAAGTATCCGGCTGGACGACGGTCGCGTCCGGGCCGGCAAACATCGGCAGCAATGCCAACTCATCAACCAAACCGGCTCAGGCCAGCCTGCCTGCCAGCAGCGCGGCCCAGAACGGCCCGACCCCGACCAGTGCTGCGGTCAAAACGCCTGATGCCGGTTCCAGCACGGCCGCCACAAGCGCTGTCATGCCCGCGGGGACGATTGACGGAATGGCGATAGCTGCAACGGATACGGGCAGCACGACTGATACGATAAGTGACATCGCAACGATCTCGCCCGACACCGTGGCCGCAGCGCCGGCCGTCCCAAGCTTCTTGGCCGACGGCTCCACAAGCGACGTGCAGCAGGGTCCGACCAATGACGCAGGAGCCTTGGTCGCTTCGGACGTGACCGATCCAATGCTGGCGGACACGGCCGATGCTGCGGCCATACCAACGGACGCTGCCGCTGCATCCGTGGATTGGACAATGCCGCCGGACCAAACGGGCGAGGTAAATGCCAGCCAATATTGGAACGGCCAGGACCAAGCCGGCGGGAACCACGCAATGGCATTGATTGGATCCGGCACGACGGACATCACATCCATGCAGCACGCCTAGTTCGACGAGGGGACCGCCCCTCAGCCGCAAGGCTAAGGGGCGGTCTCAAGCTGCAGCTAATTCCGCCGCCAAAGCTCCTCGCTGAGCAGGGTCGCAAACCCGAGCCACAGGGTAAGCGGTATCGTCATCAGCGCCGCTGGCCGATCCACCTCGCGCGCGGCCGCCACGGTGCCAAGTGCTGCTGCCAGCATGGACGCGGAGGCGACGGCGCTCTCTCCCAACTGCTTCCGCCGAAAAAACAGCCACGGATAGCCGGCGAGGCCCACCAGGGTCAACGCCCATGACCCGATCGCCGCGGACCGCGCCTCGGTACCGCGAGCGTGCAGCAGGCGGTATCCAGAGCCCGCGAGCAGCAGCTCCAGCGTACCCCACGCCGCGCCGATCAAAGGACCCGGCGGCGTGAACGGCGGCTTATCCAGCCGGGCATACCAAAGCGCTGTCATGGGCCGCTGCGGACCGTTTCGAGCTCCGAGCACGGCGGCGACCAATACGCCGCCGATCGCCACCACCGCCGCCGACCGTTTGTGCATCCCGCATTTCCTTGCTTCAGCCTGTGCGAACGATAACCGGCGAACGCGCGGGATGTTCCCTGGACCTATCAGCGCTCTCGATGATGCGCATTAACGCTGCATCGCGCTATTGCGAGACAATTTTTAGAACATGCCACGAAAACTGACAGCAAAACCATGAATGAAGTGGGTAGAGATATTCGTTGGGTTTTATGACATATCATGCGCACTATGGCGTGATCGATCGTCACAGGAGTGACAAATTACCGTGTTGAATGGAACAACGGACGCAGGCGAAGCCGGGCCAAACCAGGCAATTGCGTGATGCCGCACGACCGTTCCATTCGCTTCAGCCTCATCGTGCTCGTGTTCTGGATCATCATGCCGGTGGTGGCCATCGCCGCTGCCGGTGCAGTTGGCGCGTGGCAGGCCGGCCGGAATGCGACGGAGCGCGAACTGAGCTCCCGCGTACAGGCGCTCGCCGCTGGGGTCGCCCGTGAGTTGGAGGTATCGAGGGCAGTGTTGCTGACCCTGGCAACCTCACCCTCCCTGGCTGTAGGCGATTTTGCGGCATTCCAGCAGCAATCGGTGCTCATCCCAAAGCCGGACGGCGCGCGCATCGTGCTCACGGACGCGTCCGGCCAACTGCAGGCCGATTCGCTCTTTTCCTATGGCGCCCCGTTGCCAAAGCCGGGCGAGCTGGGCGCCATGTCGCCGGCGTTGGCTACTGGCCAGTCCCCCGGCCAATCCCAGGTGTCGGACCTGCATATCGGGCCGTTGACCCGCGACTACCTGGTCGCGATGGATGTGCCGGTCGAACTGAACGGCCGCATCGCTTACGGCCTCACCATGGCATTTACCCCTTCGACGTTCACCCCGGTGCTCAACGCCCGTAAGGACGTATCCGAGGGATGGCGTGCCCTCGTCGTGGATGGCAATGGACTGGTCGTGGCGCGCAGCAGCAATGTAGCGGCGTTTGTCGGGCGTCGGGTCGGCTTCGCGTCGCTCGCCGCCATCGCTCGCGGCGAGGGCGTTTTCACGACGACCTCGCAGGATGGTTATCCGATGCTGGCGGCGAATGCCTCCATACCGAGCACTAAGTGGTCAACCATAGCGGCCACACGCCTCGACGTGATCGAGGCGAACCTGCTGCGCTCATTGGCCGCTACTGCCTTCGCGAGCGTCGCCCTGCTGTCGCTCGGCCTATTTGCTGCCGGTTCATATGCACGCCGCATCGCCAGGCCGCTGCACGCCCTGGTGGACGCGGCCGACTCGCTGGCTCAAGGCGGGCAGCCGCGGGCCATTCCGCCCGGCGTGCGGGAAGCGAGCCGGATTGGCGTCGCGCTTGCTGAGGCGGCCGCAAAACTACGGTCGCGGGAGCAGGAGCGGACGCGGGGCGACGCAGCGCTGCGTGAGAGCGAGGCGCGTTTCCGCACCATCACGGACGCCATGCCGCAAATGGTCTGGTCCGCCCAGGCCGATGGGCGGCACGACTACTACAACCAGCGCTGGTACGAGTACACCGGCACGCGGTCCGGCAACATAAATGGCGAGCCCTGGCACCGGCTGTTTCAGCCGAACGACTTCGCCCGGGGCATGACTGCATGGCGGCATAGCCTCGCCACCGGTGAGCCCTACGAGATTGAGTACCGTCTCAGGCGGGCGGATGGGGCGTGGCGCTGGTGCCTAAGCCGGGCGTCGCCGATGCGCGACGCGGACACGGGCGCCATCCTGCGCTGGTTCGGCACCTGTACCGATATCCACGATCTGGTGGAGGCGCGCGAGGACCTAGCCCGCAGCCGTACCGAACTGGAGCGGCTCGCTACCGAGCGGACAGAGGCCCTGCTTCAGGCGGTGGACGCGCTGCACGAGGAGGCAACCGAGCGCGCTCAGGCGGAGGATGCCCTACGCCAGTCACACAAGATGGAGGCTGTGGGCCAGCTCACCGGCAGCATCGCGCACGATTTCAACAACATGCTCCAGGGCATCTCCGGCAGCTTGGAACTGGTCCAGCGCCGGACCGAACAGGGGCGCATCGCGGAGGCCGAGCATTTCATCGAGAACGCGCTCAGGACGGTTGACCGTGCCGCCGCGCTGACCAGCCGGCTGCTGGCCTTCACCCGCCGGCAGCCGCTGCAGCCCAAGCTTGTCCGCCCGGATGAGTTGATCCTCGGCATGGAGGAGTTGATCCGAAGAACGGTGCGGTCCTCAATCACGATCGAGTTGCATGTCGGCGACGGTGCCAGGTCGGTGTTGTGTGACCCGAACCAGCTTGAGAATGCTTTGCTCAACCTGGCCATCAACGCCGGGGACGCTATGCCCAACGGCGGCCGGCTCGCGATCAGCGTCCGGCAGGTAAAATTGGCGGAGACGGACGTCGCTGGGCAGGAAGGCGTGGGCCCCAGAGATTATGTGGAGATCACGGTCGCCGATACCGGCACGGGAATGGACGACACAACCCGAGCGCGTGCCTTCGAGCCATTTTTTACCACCAAGCCCGTCGGGAAAGGCACTGGACTGGGTCTTTCACAGCTGTCCGGCTTCATGCGGCAGCTGGGCGGCTTTGTGCGGCTTGATAGCACAGTGGGTCAGGGCACCACAGTACGGCTCTATTTGCCCAAACAAGAAGCTGCGCAGCCGACCGGCACGCAGCTGATGCCCTCCACCGCTACTCAGGCTCAGGCGCCGTGAGCTCCATGCGCGCCGTCGCATAGTCGGGGTCCATGACAAGCTCAAACAGCAGGACGGATCGGCCTGTGACGTCGTAGCTCGAACCGAACTCGAATGTCGGCTCATCCATGTTATCGAGCTGATTGGTATCGATCAGCCGTGTCCAGCGCTGTCCGCCGACCACCGCTGGCAGATGGAACGACACCAGATCGTGGTAGGAATTCAAAATTATCAGCAGGCTTTGGTCCACGCCGCGCCGATGCACCCCGGTCGGCTGCGCCCGGCCGTCCAGCAGCATTCCCATGCAGCGGGCATTGTCGTCCGTCCAGCTCTCGTCCGTCATCTCCGTATCCGACGGCGTCAGCCACGCCACGTCCTTGACGCCAATCTCCTGGTTCCACTGTGCGGTCAGCCAGCGGGTGCGGTGCAGGACGGGATACTTATGGCGCAAAGCCGCGACATGCCGCACAAAACTGAGAATTCGCCGGCCCTTTTCCTCCAAATTCCAATTCAGCCAGGAAATTTCATTGTCCTGACAATATGCGTTGTTATTGCCGCTTTGCGTGCGGCCAAACTCGTCACCGGCCACGATCATCGGCGTGCCGCGCGAGAGCAGCAGCGTACTCAGCATGTTGCAAATCTGCCGCTCGCGCAGCGCGTTGATCTCCTCATCGTCCGTCGGCCCCTCGACGCCGCAGTTCCATGACTGGTTATCCGAACTGCCGTCTTTGTTGTCCTCGCCATTCGCCTCGTTGTGCTTATCATTATACGTTACGAGGTCATTCAGGCAGAACCCGTCATGCGCGGTGATGAAATTGACGCTGGCCCAGGTCTGCCGCCCACGATGGCTGAAAAAATCGGCCGATCCAGTAAGCCGCGTCGCGACCTCGGGCAGCTTGCCTGCCTCCCCCTTCCAGTACGCCCGGATGGTGTCGCGGTAGCGGTCGTTCCATTCCGCCCAGCCCGGCGCGAAGCCGCCAACCTGGTAGCCGCCGGGCCCGCAGTCCCACGGCTCGGCAATCAGCTTGATTTGCGACAGCACGGGGTCCTGTCCGACAGCGCGCAGGAAGCCGCTCTGCTGGTCAAAGCCATAGGGCTCGCGCGCCAAAATGGTGCCGAGGTCGAAGCGGAAACCGTCCACATGCATCTCCTGCACCCAGTAGCGCAGGCTGTCGGTCACCATCTGGATGACCCGGGGATGCGAGAGGTTCACCGTGTTCCCGGTGCCGGTATCGTTGATGTAATAGCGTTTCTGATCCGGCAGCAGCCGATAGTACGACGCGTTGTCGATACCCTTGAACGACAGGGTCGGCCCGCGCTCATTGCCTTCGGCCGTATGGTTATAAACCACGTCCAGAATCACTTCGAGGCTGGCGTGGTGCAGCCGCGCCACCATCTCCTTGAATTCCGAGAACGCGAAATCCGGCACGCTGGCGTAGCGCCGCGCCGGGGCGAAGAAGCTGATGGTATTGTAGCCCCAGTAGTTCACTAAATCCTTCTCAAGCAGCTGGCTGTCGTCCACGAACATATGGACCGGTAGCAGCTCGACGGCGGTCACGCCAATTGACTTGATATGCTGGATGACCTCGGGGCTCGCGAGGCCGCGGAACGTGCCGCGCAGATCTTCCGGCACCGCCGGATGCAGCTTGGTGAGGCCGCGCACATGCGCCTCATAGAGCACGGTGTGCTCCCACGGCGTCTGCGGCGGCCGGTCGTCGCCCCAGGTGAACGCCGGGTCGATCACCCGGCATTTCGGCATCAATGGGGCGCTGTCCCGCTCGTCGAAGGTCAGGTCGTCCATCGACTCCATTTGGTAGCCAAAAAGCTCCGGGCCCCACTTCAGGTGCCCGACCAACGCCTTGGCATACGGGTCGATCAACAGCTTGTTCGGGTTGAAGCGATGCCCCTCCTCCGGCGCATAGGGGCCGTGAACACGATAGCCATAGACGGTGCCGGGCCGTGCGTCGGGAAGAAAGCCGTGCCAGATCTCGTCGGTATATTCCGGCAGCTCGATCCGCTCGAGCTCGACCTCGCCGTCATTGTCGAACAGGCATAGCTCGACTTTTGTGGCGTTGGCGGAGAACAGCGAGAAGTTCACGCCGCGCCCGGTCCACGTGGCCCCGCGCGGATGCGGCCGACCCTCGGTCACACGGGATCGGTTCACTGCAGCGGCCATTGAGGGTAGTCCTTTTGACGAAGCGGGCGGCGGGAAGCTTCGTTTACGCCCGGGCACATACAAAAGTTCGTTCGCCTCCCAAATACCTCACCGAGGTCGCTCGGCCGATCATGGTCGGGCCGGGCAACGCCCGAACGCATGCCCATGGAAGGGAGAAGCGGCTTTGAGGGTTGCCGATGTGATGTCCAAAGACGTCGAGTTCATCGGCGCCGACGCCCTCGCCAAGGACGCGGCGGTCCTGATGGGCGAGCTTGACGTGGGGGCGCTGCCGGTCGGGACCCCAGACCGGCTAGAGGGCGTGGTGACCGACCGGGACCTGTTGTACCGCGTGGTGGCCCGCGGGTTGGATTGCGCGACCGTCCGGCTGCGCGACGTTTTGTCACAACCCGCCGTGTACTGCGCCGAGGACGACACCGTGCAGGCCGCCATGGATAAAATGGCGGCCAACCAAGTCCGCCGGCTGCCGGTGCTCAACGGCAATGGCGTCGTGACCGGTTGGATCACGCTGACCGATCTGGCGCGTAAGCTGCTGGTCGAGAGTGAGGCGATGCAGGGCGCGCTGCGCGGCCTCACCGAGACCGCTTGACGCACGCAATCAGCGTGCGGTCGTCCGCTGGCGCCCCCGTACGCTGCGGACGACGCTGGCCGGCACGGCGAGGCGGGCCGCGAGAAACTCAAGGAACGGCTGGGCATGCGCGTCCCGCTGATCCAGTACGGCCAACGACATCGCATAGGCGTAGGCACCCAGATTGGCCGTCTGCAACTCATGCAGCAGGACGCCCGGCGCCACCGGCTCGCCCAAGGCGGCGGCGAATGCCAGAAGGTGCTCGGGAGCGGCGCCCACCGAGTGAAGCCAGGATCGCGCCGCCTGAAGCCGCGTATCATCGGCCGGCGGCCCGACCGCAATGGCGAGCGCCGTGGCGCGCAGCAGCAAGTCAATCCGCGCCGGATCGAGCGTGCGGAGATTGACCGTCAGCGGAAATAGCGTCTGCTGCCAGTTCTGCAGCCAGCCGTTCAGCACCTTCGCCGCCAAGGCCTCACCCAGCGCCGTCCCCGGTTCGGTCGCCTGAAAGTTCCGCGGTGCGGCAGGCGATGTGCCTACGACCTCCGAATCGGGATCAGCAGACTTTGACCCGGCACCGAGCCAGCGCGCCAGCAACTCCCGCAATAACCTACTGCGCTACAGCGGCAGCGCCGGGCACGAGCGCCTCGATCTGGGCGAGCAGGCGGGAGAAGTCCACCGGCTTCGGATGGTAGTCGTTGCACCCCGCGCCGAGCGCCTTCTCTCGGTCGCCAGCCATCGCATGCGCCGTAAGCGCGATGATTGGAATGCTCGCGGTCTCGGCGCCAGCTTTCAGCTCCTGCGCCACCGTCCAACCATCCATGACCGGCAGGTTCATGTCGAGCAGCACCAAGTCCGGCAGCTCCGCCCGCGCATGGTCCAGCCCGGCCTGTCCATCCACGGCGACCGCAACCTCATAGCCGCGCCGCTTCAGTCGTCGGGACAGGAAATCCCAGATCTCCTCGTGGTCTTCCACCAGCAGCAGACGGGTCATCTCGTTCATTCCTTAATGCTCGCATTCTGTTGAGGTGGCGCGGGAGCCAGGGTACGCAATTCGCCGGCGAGCTGCTTCAGGCTGATCTCGCCCTTGCTGAGGATGCGGTCGGCGCTCCGCAGCTGCCGCCGGTCGTCACAGGTCAAATCCCGCGCCGTCAGCACCACGACCGGGATGTCCGCGCAATCCGCACGCTGGCGCAGTGCGTGCAGGAAAGTGAACCCGTCCATCACCGGCATGGTGAGATCCAGCAGGATCAGCCGAGGGATCGAGTGCGCCAGCCGGTCCAGCGCCTCCTGCCCGTTGCTGGCCTCCACGACCGTCCAGCCATTGCGCTCCAGCAGCGTACGCATCCGCTGGCGCACATCCGCGTCGTCGTCCACCACCAGCACATCGCCTTCAGCCTCGCGGAACTGCTCCATGACCATTTTGAGCTGGTCCCACTGCACCGGCTTCAGTACGTAGTCGGCGGCGCCGAGCGACTGGCCCAGCCCCTGCTCGTTGACGAAGGTCACCATCACCACGGGAATGCCGGCCGTCTCGCTATCGGCCTTCAGCGCATTCAGCACCGACCAGCCGTCCATCTGCGGCATCATGACGTCGAGCAGGATGGCGCGCGGCTGCACGGTGCGGGCCAGCTCGAGCCCATCGCGCCCGTCCGGCGCGGTCTGCACGGCGAAGCCCTCCCGCTCCAGGAAGCGCGTCAGCAGGTCGCGCTGCGCCGCGTCGTCGTCAATCACCAGGACCAGCTCCGCGCTGGACGCCGCATCGCCGTCTCGCGGTGCCGGAGTATTCTCCTCGGTCTGCGGGCCGTCCGGCATCGTCCGCGGCAGGCGCATGCTGAATGTGGTGCCCTCGCCGTAGGTGCTCTCGACGGTTACGTCGCCGCCGAGCAACCGGCAGAAGGCGCGGGTGATCGCGAGGCCCAGCCCGGTTCCGCCGAACCGCCGGGTGGTCGAATCATCGGCCTGGGCAAACCGCTCGAACAGCTTTGCAAGCTGGTCCGGTGTCATGCCGATCCCGGTGTCCCGTACGCTGAACAGCAGCTGATCCTCCGACTCCCGGCGGACCTGCAGGGTAATATGCCCCTTTTCGGTGAACTTGGCGGCGTTGCTCAGCAGGTTGAACAGGCATTGCCGGACCTTCACCTGGTCCGAGTGCATGCTGCCCAGCTCCTCGCCAAGGTCGAGCACGAGCGTGTTGTCCTTCTGCTGCATCAGCGCGCCCACCGTCGAGCCGACCTCCTGCGCGAGGCCCGCCACGTCGAAGTCCTCGGCGAAGCTGGTCATGCGGTTCGCCTCGATCTTCGAGAGGTCCAGCACGTCGTTGATCAGGCTCAGCAGATGACGGGCATTCGCCTTGATCTTGCGGATGTCGCCCAGCAGCTGTTCCTCGCCGAGGTCCTCTACCTCCTCCTCGATCATCTCGCTGTAGCCGATCACCGCCGAGAGCGGCGTGCGCAGCTCGTGGCTCATATTGGCCAGGAACTGGCTTTTAGACTGGTTCGCCGCCTCCGCCGCCTCCCGCGCCGCCTCGGCGGCCTCGCGGGCCGCAGCTACCGCCTGCTCGACCTGCTTGCGCGCGGTGATGTCGGTGTGGGTGCCGACCCACTCGCGGACCGTATCGTCGTCGGCCAGGACCGGCACCGCGCGGACCGCCATCCAGCGCCACTCCCCATCATGCCGCCGGATGCGATGCTCCACCGTGTAGTCGGACCGCCGCTCCACGGCGGCGTTCCAGGCCTCGATGGTCGCAGGCTGATCTTCAGGCTCGACCGCCTCCAGCCAGCCCCAGCCGTTCAGCTCCTCGTCCGCCTGTCCGGTGAACTCGGTCCAACTGGGCTGCGGCGGCTCGAACTGACCAGATGGCGGCGTGGTCCATACGATGGATGCGGTCGCCTCGATCAGCGAGCGGAACCGCTCCTCGCTCTGTTTGAGCCGCCGCTCGACCCGGGTGCGCGTGGTCACGTCGGTGATCACCATCCCTGCGCCGCCCGGACCCGCGGCCCCATCTGCCTGGCCCATTGGATAGAAGCTGAGCTGGAAATGCCGCAGCAGTCCGGGATTGACGGCCGAGGCGGCCGAGGCCTCGACGTTGGCGATCATCCGACCGCCATCCACCACGGAGCGTAGCCGCTCCTCCATCGGGCCGCGCAGTTCCGGCAGGATGTCCCAGATCTCCCGGCCGAGCACTGCTCCCAACGCCCGCTCGCTCATAGCAGCCAGCGACCGGTTGGCCCGGCGGACCCGCAATTCGTGATCGAGAAAACCCATGCCGACCGGCGCGTTGTCCAGCACTCCCTCGAGCAGGCCGGCGGTCGCCTGTTCCTGCCGGCGCCGGGTCACGGCGAGCCAGGCGAAATAGCCGGACGCCAACAGCGCAGCGATGAGGGAGAGCGCGATCAGCAGGCGGTTCCGCAAAGCGTCACTATGCTGGCCGGCGGCGATCCTGACCTCCCGGTCCCGGTGCACCTCCGCCACCCGCGCGCGCACGGCATCCATAGACGCCTTGTCCTCCCCCGAATCGATAGCTGCAATCGCTGCCTCGAGCCCGCCAGCCCGGCGGCTGCGGATCGCCCGTGCTGCAATGTCATGCTTGACGGCGACCAGTTGGCGCAATGCCGGCAGCGACTCGTCGCCCATTGCAGGCAGATCGCTCAATAGGCTCTCCAAACGCTTCTCTGCGAGGGTATATGGCTCCAAATACCGGTCCTCACCCGTAAGGAGGAAGCCGCGTTCGCCGGTCTCTAGATCCTTCAAGGCCGACAGGATGCTCTCTGCCCGCGTCACCACTGCGGTGTCCTGCGCGATCGCGCCGGCGGCGTTCAACCCCGCGACGACGTTGACGACCGCCGCCAATACCGCGACGGCAAGCAACCCTATCGCCAGCAGGGTGCCCCGGCCTTGCCGGCGTGCGATGCCAAGAAGACCGGGGGTGTCGCTCGCGGTCATGCTCGCCAAGGTTGGATTCCAGTTCACCGGGAAGTATTTAAGCGGCAATAATCGTCCCGCGTTCCGCAGGGCCGAGCGAAGGACAACGCGGCGGATCGGAAAAGGCTGCATCGAAGGAACCATGCCGTTCCTAATTTGTTTGATCGGCGCGGCGGTGTTGCCGATCCCCGGGGAACCCGCCCTTGACCCTCGACCAGGCCATCTCGTTCGCGATTATCCTCGGCACCATCGCGCTGTTCGTATGGGGCCGGCTGCCCTACGACCTCGTGGCGCTGCTGGCTTTGCTGACCGGAGTGGTCACCGGGGTCATTCCAGCGGCCAAGGCGTTCGAGGGCTTCTCCGACGACGTGGTCGTCATCATTGCCGCCGCCCTGCTGGTCAGCGCCGCCATTGCCCGGTCCGGCGTAGTGGAAACCGCCATGCGGCCTTTGCTGCCGCTGCTCAAATCCGAACGCACCCAGGTTCCGGCGCTGGTGGCCGCCACGGCGCTGCTGTCGATGGTCAGCAAGAATGTCGGCGCGCTCGCCATCTTCATGCCGGTCGCCTTTCAGCTGGCGCGGCGCACTGGGACGGCGCCGTCGGCGATGCTGATGCCGATGGCCTTCGCCTCGCTGCTGGGCGGCATCGTCACGCTGGTCGGCACCTCGCCCAACATCATCATCTCGAAGGTGCGGTCGGATGTGCTGGGCAAGCCGTTCAGCATGTTTGATTTCACGCCGGTGGGCCTGAGCATCGCCGTCCTCGGCGTCGTGTTCCTGTCGGTAGGCTACCGCCTGCTGCCGCGCGGGCGCCGGGGGGCATCTTCGATGGCGGCAGCGTTCAGCTTCGAGGGCTACCTGACCGAGGTCCGGCTGCCGCCCGCCTCGCCGCTGGTCGGCGCCACCATTGCTCGGCTGACGGCCCTGGGCGATGGCGGCGTCACGGTCGCGAGCGTCATCCGCGAGCGCTTCCGCCGCATCCACCCAACGCCCGAGCGGGTGCTGCAGGCCGGCGACGTCGTGATGCTGCAGGGCGACTCCGAGGATCTTGAACGCGTCGTTGGCCGCGCCGGGCTGCAGCTGGCCGGGGAGCAAGCGCCGAATGATAAGGCCGACGGCCCGGCCGTCCCCATGACGGTGCTGGAGGGAGTGGTGACCGCGGAATCGAGCCTGGTCGGGCGCACCCCGGCCCAGGCCGATCTGCAGCGGCGGCACCATGTCGCGCTGCTCGCCGTGAGCCGAAGCGGCCAGCGTATCGACCAGCGCCTGAAGGCAGTGCGCCTGCGGGCCGGCGATGTCGTCGTGCTGAAGGGCGAGCAGGCGCGGTTGCCGGAGATCCTCGGCGGGCTGCACATCCTGCCGCTGGCCGAGCGGAGCATCGCCTTGGGCCGCAGTCAGCGCAGCACTCTGCCCGCCCTGGTCCTGCTGGCGGCCATGGTATTGGTCGCGTTCCATATTGTGCCGGTGGCGATCGCCTTCTTCGGCGCGGCTGTTGTCCTGCTTCTCATGCGCACCATGACGATGGCTGAGGGCTACCACGCCATTGAATGGCACGTGCTGATCCTATTGGGCGCGCTGATCCCAGTCAGCCACGCCGTGCGCGACACTGGCGGCACCGACCTCGTCGCCGGGTGGCTGAGCGGCGTGGTCGAGCTGGTCCCGCCCACCGCGGCGCTCGGCCTGATCCTGGTGATCGCGATGGTGATCACGCCGTTCCTGCACAACGCCCCGACGGTGCTGATGCTGGGGCCGATCGCCGCGACGCTCGCGACCAAGCTGCATCTCAATCCCGATCCGTTCCTAATGGCGGTGGCGCTTGGCGCCGGGTGCGACTTCCTCACCCCGATCGGCCACCAGTGCAACACCTTGGTCATGGGACCCGGCGGCTACCGTTTCGGCGACTACTGGCGGCTTGGCGCGCCACTATCGGCCCTGGTGGTCGCCGCCGGCATCCCGCTCATCGCCTTCTTTTGGCCGCTTCATGGAGGCTGACCCTATGGTGCCGACGAGGGGGGCGCAGCCGGGTGGTCGGCCTCCTCCGCGCGCAGCAAAGCGGTATCGATCTGGGTCAGCAACAGGGGAAAATCGACCGGCTTTGGGTGGTAGTCGTCACAGCCGGCCGCCAGCGCCTTGCTGCGGTCGCCCGCCATGGCGTGCGCGGTGACGGCGATGATCGGAATCCGCGCGGTGGGGTCCTCGGCCCGCAGCCGCCCAGCCACGGTCCAGCCGTCCAGCACCGGCAGGTTCATGTCGAGCAGGATGATGTCGGGTTCCTCGGCCGCCGCCTGGTCGATCGCCTGTTGCCCGTCATGCGCCAGGACCACGTCGAAGCCTCGCCGCCGCAGTCGGCGTGATAGAAACTCCCAGAGTTCCTCATGATCCTCGACCAGCAAAACCTTGGTCACCATCCGTCTCCCGTCGCCTCAGATGGTGCTCAGCTAGGGCGGGGCTGGGCCTCCGTCCAGGGCAGGCTCCCATGCGGCTGCATATTGCGGCCGCACATTAAGGACGCGTTATGAGCGCTGCGCAGGATGATGCCGAGGCCGGAACCACGCCAAAAGGGCCGCTGATCCGCGGGGTGCAAGTCACCGGGCCGGCAGCGCTGAACGCCGCCGCGGTCATCGTGGCGGCGCTGTATTTTGGCCGCGAGCTGCTCGTGCCCTTGGTGCTGGCGCTGCTGCTCGCCTTCGTACTGGCTCCGGCGGTCGGATTGCTGCAGCGGGCACGGGTGCCGCACGTGGCGGCGGTGCTGTTCACCGTGCTGCTGGCCTTCGCGGTGATCTTCGGCGTAGGCGCTGTCGTCGGAGGCCAGGCCAGCCAGCTGTCCACCGGCCTGCCGCGCTACGAGACGATCATCCGCGACAAGCTCTCATCCCTGGCCGTCGGCGGCGCCATCGTGGAGCGGCTGAACGGCACCCTGCAGAACCTGGTGCGCAGCATGGCCGGCGCGGCGCCGGAACCGGCGGCACCCCCCGTCCCGGCGCCTGCTGCCGCCCCGGTCGCGACAGTCCCGACGCTCGACGGCTCCTCGGCGATCGTTGTCGTGCGCAGCGTCGTCGAGCCGCTGCTGGGGCCGCTGGCGACCGCCGGCATCGTCATCGTCTTCCTGATCTTCGCCTTGCTCTACCGCGAGGATCTGCGTGACCGCTTGGTGCGGCTGCTGGGGCGCCAAGACCTGCACCGCACCATCCTCGCCATGAACGACGCGGCGCAGCGGCTGTCCCGGTATTTCCTGTTCCAGCTTGCGCTGAACGTCGGGTTCGGCGCCTTTATCACCGGCGGCCTGTGGCTGCTCGGGCTGCCGAGCCCGCTGCTCTGGGGCATCCTTGCCGGCACCATGCGCTTCGTGCCGTTCATCGGCACCTTCATCGCCCTAGCGCCGACCGTTCTGCTGGCGCTGGCTGTGGTGCCCGGCTGGTCGCTCGCGTTGTCGGTGCTGGCGCTGTTCATCATCAGCGACCTGATCGTCGGTCAGGTCGTCGAGCCGCTGCTGTATGGCCACAGCACTGGGCTGTCGCCGATGGCGGTGATCGTCGCGGCGGCGTTCTGGACCTTCCTTTGGGGCCCGATCGGCCTGCTGCTCTCGACCCCGCTCACCGTCTGCTTCGTGGTGCTCGGGCACCACGTCGAGGCCATGGCGTTCCTCGAGGTGATGCTCAGCGACCGGCCGCCGCTGCAGCCTGAGGAGACGTTCTACCAGCGCGCCCTTGAGGGCGATGCCCGTGCTTTGCTGGGCCAGGCCCGGGTGCAGCTCGGCACCGCGTCGTTGGCGGAGTACTACGACAGGGTGGCGCTGCGCGGCCTGTCGCTCGCCCAGACCGACCTGTCGCAAGACCTGTTGGAGTTCGAGCGGCTGGAGGCGATCCACCAGCAGATCGCCAGCCTTTTGAAAGCCATTGCCACGATCGACGCGGCTCATAGTGAAAGCGTTGTATCCGCGCGGCCCGCATCGGCCCAGCCTGCGTCGGATTGGGCGGAGGACGGCAGCGTCATCGTCGTGCCCTCTCGGGGCCAGCTTGACGACTTGGCCGCCGACATGACCGCCCAGGTGCTGCGCAGCTACGGTTTCGGAGCTCGGGTGGAACCCAACGCGGTGCTGAGCGCCAGCCGCAAGATCCAGACCGACCTGTCCCAGGCGAAGCTATGCTGCCTTTCGGTACTGGATGGCGGCAGCACGGTCTCCGGCGTGCAGTATTTGCTGAGCCGGATGCGCCGCGCGATGCCGGACGCGTTCGTGGTGCTGGGTCTTTGGCACGGCGACCGCAACCGGACGATTCTGCCCAGCCTGCGGGAGGCCGGCGTGGAGGAGACCGTCGTAACGTCGCTCCAGGAGATCTTGGCGTTCTGCAAGGCAAGACAGGCGTAACGGGCCAGGATTATGGCTTCTGAAGAATCAATGCTTCATTATGGCATATCCAACGTAACGACGATTAGGCGTCGTCTTTCCAGACATCACCCGTAAGTCAGAGTTTATTCTCCTTTCTAACAGCTAACTAAGCTCCGACGCGGCCGGCACCGTCGGCAGGCCGGGTCCGCCGATGCCCTTGGCCGCCAGCACGGCGCGGAGCACGGCCGAGGCGGTGACTCGGGCGGCCAGCACGCCCAAGACCAGCATGTTGCCCGGCAGCTCGCTCCGGCCCGTGCCGACCGCAAACAGCGTGTCGCCGTCCCACATCGTGTGCGACGGCTCGATGGTCCGCGCGAGGCCATCATGCGCGACCTGCGCCAGCTTGCGCGCCTGCGCCTTGGTCAAAATCGCGTCGGTCGCGACCACCCCGATCGTCGTCGCCATGCCGGCCTGCAGCGCGGGCGGCAGCTCGCCGCGCAGGATCGCCTCGACGGCGCCGGGTCCGCGGCGCCCGTCCTCGGTGCGGGTGCCGGCCACGACGGCGCCGGAGGACGGGTCGATGACGTCGCCCACCGCGTTGACCGCGACGATGGCGCCGACCGTCACCCGGCCGATCCGCGCCGACGCGGTGCCGATGCCGCCCTTCGTAGCGCGCCCCATGCCGAACAGCTTGCCGACCGTGGCGCCCGCCCCGGCGCCGACCGAGCCCTCGGCGGGAGCATCGGCGCTCGCCGCCTCGCAGGCGGCATAGCCCGCCGCCGCGTCCGGCCGGATGCGCGGGTCGCCGACGCCAAGGTCGAACAGGATCGCCGCCGGCACGATGGGCACCAGCGCGGGGCCGGCCGGGTAGCCGATGTTGTGCTCCTCCAGCCAGCGCATGACGCCCGATGCGGCGTCGAGGCCATAGGCGCTGCCGCCGGAGAGCAGGATGGCGTGGACGCGCTCCACGAGGTTGCTGGGGTCAAGCAGATCGGTCTCGCGCGTGCCGGGCGCCGCGCCGCGCACATCGACGCCGCCGACCGCGCCCTGCTCGGTCAGGATCACGGTGCATCCGGTCGGACGACGGCTGTCGGTGAAGTGACCGATCCGAACGCCGGGCACGTCGGTGATGGCGCCGCCGAGGGTTCGGGGCGGCGCTGGGCTAGCGCCCTGTGCGGCGGGAGCGAATGGCAGGGCTGCGGCGCTGAGGCCGAGCGCAGCTGTGGAGGCGAGTTGGCGACGATGCATGGAGGCCGTCCCTGGCGAGTGTTCCGCGATGGGCAGAATGGCACGAGAGCGGCCGCCGGCGCTATGCGGGACCGGCGAACTAGGGCCGCCCTCGCGCGTCTGTCTATCGAGCGATCATAGGAAGAGCGAACCAATGGCTGAGGACAAGACCAAGAAAGGCGAGCTGCCGGGCAACGACGGGCAGTTTCGCGCCGGCGATGCGTCGGAGGCCTACAAGCCGCTGGAGAAGCATCCTGCGCCGGAGCAGCCGGTGCCGCCGGACGCCGAGGTGCAGCAGCAGACCAACGCGGGCGAGCGCTCCTGATGTCTGGGACCGTGGAGGAACTGGCGCGCAAGTACGGCGTGAGCGTGGACGCCGTGCGGGTGCTGCAGGACGCCCTGCGCCGCGGCGGCGGACGCCAGGCGCAGTTCAGCCACCCGGACCTGGGCGGCATGGGCCAGTGGTCCGCCGGCGGCATGACCCAGGTCGGCGACATGTTCAACACGGCGTTGAAGGACAAGGTGAACGCGCTGTGCACCGAGCTGGCGCAATCTGGCGATCTAACGAAGCCTGGCGGTTTAACGAATCCTGGGCCGGATGCACCGCCGCCGCACCAAAGCGATGGGCGTCAGAGTGAGCATCGCGACTGGTGGCCGCAGGGTTTGGGCCGGCCCTCGGCCACTGGGTCGCAGAACGGCATGCGCTATGCCTGTTTTCCCGATACGGGGCGCGTGGCGGTGGAGCAGGCGGGCAGCGTCACCGTGTATGACAGCGGCGACCATCGCATCAGCGGCGTATCGCAGTCGCAGAGCGGCACGCAGGAGCTCAGCTTCAGCAGCCAGAACGGCACTGTCCGCGCCTCGGAGTTGCCCGTAGCTGGCTGAGAGCGGGGCGGATCGACCGGGTTGGTGCCGATCCATCGAGCCGCGTTACATGGTGTCTTTTCGCATACGGAATCTATACTCCTGACGGACATCCAACGTCTGCGGAGGAGAAACGTATGTTGACCAGCAACCCGGCAGAAGACGCTCGCGCCCAAGTGTTTGAGGCCGCTCTCCTGGCGACGCCGGACAATGAGGGAGCGCTGTTCCAGTGGCGCGACTTCCTGGCGGAAACGCTGTCGCATGAGGCGACTACCGCCGCGTTCACCAACCTGCAGACGCGCTGCCCAACCCTGATCCCGGCGCTGGTCGTGCAGCTTGCACGGCGGATGCCGCACGGCGAAATGCTGCAGCGTTTCGCTGTGCAGATCGAAGCGTGGCAGCAATCGGATACCGTGCTGGCCTGCCAAGCCTACCTCGATGCGCTGTGCCGCTTCGAGGACCCTGCGCCGCAGGTGATCGAACGCGTCCTCAAGGTGTCGAGCCTGCGGATGCGGCTGTTCTTCCTGCTGCGCGAGCCGCGTTTGCGCAGCGTGCAGGTGCGCGACCCGACCGATGAGCAAGCGGCCGTTCTGCGTGCGGCGGGCGTCGATCTTGCGGCGATGCAGGGGTTCCTTGACAACCTGATCGGGCCGTTGCCGCCGGAGTGGGGTGCTGCCCTGGACAACGCTGCCTTCGCCAGCCCGGATGCCGAGCAGATCGTGCGCCTGGACGAGGGCTTCACCGCCTTCCAGGACCGCATCGTGCGCGACCAGGAATTCCGGATGATCGATCCCGTCGGCGGCGGGCCGGCCGACCTGTTCGACAGCGTCAAGATCCACGACCGCCAGGTATTCAGCTTCCGCGGCACCGAGCTCGTGACGTTCCACTCTGCCGGAAACATGAACTTCGCGGTGTTCCTGCATCTGATGCGCAGCAACCTGCTGCTGCTTGTGGACACCCGCACGGCGCGCTCCAAACTGAGCTTCTACGGCGCCGACCACTACGTTGCCGAGGTCATGGCGATCTGGCTTCGCCGCGCCGCCCGCAACCACGCGGCCTTGCTGCATAGCGCCGAAACCGCCCGCGCCGCCCGCGGCACGCGCCGGCGGATCGTCGCCATCCACGGACGGGCGGAGAACCCGGCGCATCACATATGGAACTACCTGCCGCCGTTCGAGCGCCTGGCGCTTGCCGGACTGATCGGCAACATTTCCGCCGTGGTGCCGCCGCCGACGCTTTATTTTGGCGCGCTGGACGGCCTGTTCCCCGAGCTCGCTGGCGTTGAAGGCCGGCCGATGGCTGAAGCCGCGGTGATCGACCCGTGCCCATTCTCGCCGCTTGACGTCGCCCTGCAGCTCGGCAGCAGCTTCATTCCCCAAACCCTGATGCAGCGTGTTCGGCGCTGGGCGGAGCGGCAGGCGCCGGCTGACGGGTGCGCGGAGCGGCAGCGCCTGTCGCAGCGGCATCCCATAATCTGGATCGGCCTGCGTGTCGGCGACAAGGTCTGGGTGAACCAGACCGCCGGCCTCGCCCGGATGATCGACCTGATCGTGCCGCTCTATCCCGAGGCATTGTTTGTGCTGGACGGGTTCTCCTTGCCGGATGACGCGCATACGGTGCCGGAGAAGTGGTACGCCGCCGTGCAGGGACTATACGCCGCGGCTGAGGCGGTGCGGAGCCAGACGGCGTTTCCCGACGCCGTGCATAGCCTGGTGGGCAACCGGCTCAGCGAGAGCGTGCTGTGGGCGCAGGCGGTGCACGCTTATTTCACGCCGCTCGGGTCGAGCCAGCACAAGGTGGGCTGGTATAGCAACGCGCCGGGCCTGGTTTATACATCGACGGTCCTGGCGAAGACGCCGCCCGCGCGCCGGCAGGGCGCCTGGGAGGCAGAGGGCAGCGCCTTGCCGGGCTTCCTGATCGGCGAGATCGCTGGGCCTGGTCAGCGTCGGAGCAACTACGATTTCCGCAGCAACCTCGAGACCGTCGATTTTGCGCCGCACGTGGCGGCCCGGCGGCTGCTCGCCATCCTCGGAACAGCAGATACGGGCTAGATTTTGCTAACCCAATCTCGCTGGTCCGGAGATCTCGTATATCCGGCCAGCTCAGTTGCCGTGGATATACATATAGTCGCTCCCGCTTGCTGGGTCGTTGCCGAATGACACCGTCAGCCGTCCGTTGCTGAGGTCGGCGGCGGCATAGCCTACCAGGGTCACCGAAGCGATCGGCTTGCCCGGCGCCGTCGCGTGCAAAGTTAGGCCGGTGAACCCGGCAGCCCCCTGACTATCCTGCCAGTCCAATGTGAAGGCCGAGGCTGTCACGCCATAGACCGTGGTGGCGTCGCCCGTATGGAAGTTGGAGACGGTGCTCCAGATATCCACGCTGGCAATGCGGTCATCGACGAAGAACGTATCGTTCCCGGTTCCGCCAACCAGGAAGTTGGAGCCGGTTGAGCCGTCGAGCACGTTGGTGCCGCCGGCCTTGCTGACGTCGATCGCATCATTGCCGGAGCCGCTGTGGATGAAGCAGTTTGGCGCTGTGGTTGTGATGTTGAGGCTGTCGGTGGTGACGCTGATGTATTGGTGCTGCAGGCCGGCAACCGGTCCAGCGTAGCCGTCGCCGGCGGCGTTGGACGTGAGGCCGGTCGTCGTGTCGGCGATCAAGAAGTTGGCTGTATCGGAGGGGACCGGAACCGGAACAGGCACCGGGACAGGAACGGGAACCGGCACTGGCACCGGCGTTGTCAGGTCTATGGTCACGGCGAATGCCGCCGAGGTTCCGGATTGGTTGCCGGCAGCATCTGCCCCGCGCGCGGTCAGGCTGTGCCCGCCCTGCGACAAAGTCGTGACCGGCGAAATGCTCCAGGCACCCAGGGCGCTCGCTATGGCCGTGCCGATCTGCGCCGCGCCGTCGAACAGCGTCACCTGGCTCGCCACGTCCGCCGTGCCGCTGACCGTTACCGTGCCGGTGTGCGTTATCCCGTCGTTCGATGCGGACCCCGTGTAGGGCAGCACGCCAGTGATTACCGGCGAGCCCACGATCACCAGGTTCAAGCGATGCGTGGTGTGCAGCAGGGTGCCGCCGGTCCCATCGGCCACAAGGCTAAACTGGTCGGCGCTATAGGCTGCCGGGCGCTCGGACAGCGTGAAGTTGCCCACCGCCTGGCCGCCCTGATTGATGTGGAGGACGCTGCCCAGGAAGCTGATGGCGAGGGTGGGGTCGTAGGCGAGGCCCTGCAGATCGACGGTGTCGCCGGCCTGGAAGTCCTGCAGCGTCGCGCCGACGGCGCCGGCACCTTGGAACACGAGCTTTGCGGTCGCGTCCTCCAGGCTGATCGCCGCAGCCGTCACCACCGGGCCGGCGAAGACCAGCGTGCCGCCCGACTGCACGGTGAGCAGGCCGGGCTGGGCGGCCTGGGCCAG
>JANXVC010000380.1 GCA_025351925.1 Rhodospirillales bacterium
TCCTTCTCCTCGTGCGTCAGACAGCTGAGATCAGGAAGCTCGGTCATCCCCGCTTTGAATCCCAAGCATCAGGGTCACGTCAAGCCGCCTCACGCGCAGCGCCAGACATTCCAGATCAACGGGGGAGATGAGCAGACACGCTCGATGCACCCACGTGAGATCATCTTCTTCGTCGGCGCACTCATGGCCGGCGGTGATTTCGCGAGAGGGTCGCGGTTCCTCCAAGGCGGCGGCACCAGCGATATGTCCATCATCCGCATGCTCGGCAATTGGGGACTGACCCAGGCTGTCAGGGTCCTATATGGCGGATCGTTCAGCGATCTCTGCTACGGCTACTTCGCATTCTGGAAAAAGCACCGCGAGATTTTGCAGCCGGACTGCGATGGATTTGAAGTTGAGACGTTTATTAATGTCCGAGCTCTTAGAACCGGTTTGAAGATCGTCGAGGTTCCGAGCTTCGAGGCTGCGCGGCTGCACGGCGAGAGCAATCTTCGCGCGATCCCAGATGGCTGGCGTGTATTGAAGACGATCCTGCGCGAGCGCTTCGTTCCCGTAAGCCGGCTTGGCGCTCCCATAGTGGCAGGCCGCCTGAATTGACCACCGCATCCTATGCTGTCGGAACACGCGGCTGCGATCCGCTTGTTTTTGGCACAAACTCGCAACGCCAGGACGCTTGCGAAAAGACGGGCGCCGACGACAACAAGCCGTTGCGCATACTCATGCTGACACCGCGATTTCTCCCCGACATGGGAGGCATCGAGACCCATGTCCAAGAGGTCACCAAGCGGCTCGCGGCCGATGGACACTCGGTGGCTGTGCTGACGACCGATCGGTCTGGCACGCTGCTGTCTAATGAGGTCGTAGCGGGCGTGCGGATCAGGCGGGTAAAAGCCTGGCCCAGGCGTCGCGACTACTACTTCGCCCCCGAGATCTGGGGCGCGATCAAGAATGCTGAGTGCGACATCATTCATGTTCAGGGCTACCACACCTTCGTAGCACCCCTGGGCATGCTTGCAGCGGTTCGAAACGGCATCCCCTTCGTGATAACCTTCCATAGCGGAGGTCACTCCTCGCCCCTCAGGAACTTGCTCCGGGGCGCGCAATGGGCCGCCCTGCGCGGCCTGGTCCGCCGGGCGGCGCACTGGATCGCGGTGTCGCGGTTCGAGGCAGAGCTGTTCAGCGAAAAGATGCGGCTCCCGCGCGACCGGGTCAGCGTGGTACCCAACGGCGCCCAGCTCGCCTGGCCCAACCGTCCGGCCGCCGCCGGGGGGGAGCGTCCGCTGATCGTCTCCATCGGGCGCCTCGAACACTATAAAGGCCATCACCGCGCAATCGAGGCGATGCCCGAACTCTTGAGGCGCGTGCCCGATGCCAAGCTGCGGATTTTAGGGGAGGGGCCCTACAAACCGGAACTCCTGGCACTCGTCGAAAGGCTCCAACTTGCCGGCTGTGTCGAGGTCGGCGGTATTCCTCCTTCCGAACGAGACCGGTTGGCCGCTATCCTCGGATCAGCGTCGCTCGTCGTCCTGCTCAGCGCCTATGAGGCGCATCCGGTCGCCGTGCTCGAGGCGCTCGCCTTGGGACGGCGTGTCCTCGTGACAAACTGCTCAGGTTTTATCGAAATGGCGAAAGACGGCGTTGTCGAAACAGTAGCGCCGGACGCAAACAGCGCGCAGATCGCCGACGCGATGGCGGCGACGCTCGCCGACGACCGTGCGCGCCCCCCGGTTGTCCTGCCAAATTGGGAGGACTGCGCTGGCCAGCTGGAGAGGATCTATCGCCGGGTGCTCAGTTCCTGATAATGCCGGCTGCTGGCAAGTTCCCGCGCACACGCGGATCCCGGCTGGAGCGGCTCGTGGGCACGAAACGGCGGTTTCTCGGTCCGGTTGATCTTCTTCTCCGCCTGATTGGTCCGGCCGCTGAACCCGGCGGCGCCCCCGCCAAAACGACGCCGACCAATTTTTGGTGGATCGCGGCGTTCAGCCTGCACAGCGCGTCATGCCTGCTGATGATCGCCGTCGCGCATTACGGCGGCTTCAGGGGACATGACTGGGCCTCTCCGCTTTTGTGGTTCAGCTTAGCCGTGCTGTATCTGCCGCTCGCCATGCGCGCGGCCTGGCCGACAACGGCCCGCGGCGAGCGCGTGGCACTTCTGCTCCTGCTCGCGGTCGCGACCTACAGCGTCAAGCTGCTGTATGCCCCGACGTCGTTCGTGCATTTCGACGAGTTCCTGCACTGGCTCACCGCCATGGACATCGCCGAATCACATCGGCTGTTTCTCGAAAACTCACTGCTGCCGATCAGTCCGCTTTACCCGGGCCTCGAATTGGCGGCGACCGCCATCACTGAGATGACCGGCCTGTCGATCTTTGGCGCCTCGGTGATCCTGCTGGTCGTCTTTCGAGTGCTCCTCCTCTGCGCCCTGTTCTTTTTCTACGAACGGGTCTGCAAATCTCCCAGGACCGCCACCGTCGCCTGCCTCGTCTATGCGGGCAATTCTGGGTTCATTCTCTTCGACAATCAGTTCGCCTATGAGAGCCTCGCCGTTGTTCTCTTCGCCTTCGCCCTGCTCGCGACCGCACTTTTTGAGGACGAGCGCTCATCGAAGCCGGTCGTCATGCTCGGATTGGTCGTGCCGTTCTTCGCCGCTTTGGCAGTGACGCACCATATGTCGGCCTACTTCTCCGCCGTGTTCATGCTGCTGCTCGCGCTGCTGGGCTGGCTGGGATCGGAGCGCGGAACCCGGCGCTTCAGTCTGTCATTCTTCGCCGCCATGGCGCTCCTGCTGCCGATCGTCTGGTCATGGGTACAGGGCAACCCGTCCGCCGGCTATCTCGGGCCGATCGTTGAAAAGGGGTCGCATGAGCTCGCGTCCTTCGTCAGCGGCGCCTCGAAGGCGAGAAAGCTGTTCGTGCTGCCGAGCGGACTGCAAACCCCAATCTGGCTCAGGACCATCAGCGTCGTCTCGCTCCTGCTCATCGTGCTTGGCTTGTCAACAGGCTTCATGCGGTCCCTGGCAATGGCGGTCGAAGGACGGAGCGGCTGGCCGGCCCTGCTGGAGTGTCTCCGTCTTCGCTGGAAGCGTCGTTGGATTGTTCTGCTGGCCCTGATCTCAACGGGATTCCCGATCTCGGTCGGCTTCCGCCTGACCTCCGCTGGCTGGGAGATCGGCAACCGCATGGGACCCTTCGTGTTCCTCGGCGTTGGTTTCGTCGTCGCGGTCAGCATCGTGCAGTTTTGGCAAACCGACCAGGCGCGTTGGTGGCCGGCGCTCGGCGTCGGCATTGCGCTCACGCTTATCTTCGTGGGCGGCATTATCACCGGCTGGGGCGTTCCTGCCCAACGAACTCCCTACGCAGTGTCCGCGGATGCGTCATCCGTTGAGCCCATGGGGATCGATGCGGCGCTCTGGACGCGGCAATGGCTCGGCCAGGGCAATCGGTTCGCGAGCGACCGGGTGAACCAGCTGCTTCTGGCGACCTACGGGCGGCAGGATATCGTGACGCAATTGGTCGAAGCAGTAAGCACGTCCAGCATCTTCTTCGCGCCGACGCTACCCGGCGACGGGCTTTATGCCATCAGACAAGGCCGGATCGACTATCTCCTCGCCGACCTGCGCCTCACCGCAGCCCTGCCGGCGGTCGGCCATTACTACGACCAGGATGAATTTCCGGATGGCGTGCCGACGCCGCCGGAAGCGTCCTCGCTAGTGAAATTCGATGCGATCCGCTCGGTCAACCGCGTGTTCGACAACGGCTCGATCGTGATCTTCGACGTAAGGCGGCTGCGCGATGCTCGGTAGGAACGCAGGCCTCATACTGGCGTGCCTGTGGGCGGCAGGCGCGGTCGCGGCGGTCGCGGCAAGCGGTAGCGTTGCGATCCGCGTGCTGGCCTGTGTCCCATTGGCTCTCTACTGGCCCGGATACGCGTTCCTGCGCGCGGTCGGACAAGAGGCATCATCCGTCGAGTGGCACGCGCTCGCCGCAATGTGGAGCGTGGCGTCACTCATCCTGGGCGGCCTCCTGCTGAACAGCGTCCATCTGCTCATTCCGATGGGATGGGCCGCTTGGCTTGCCGCCGTCATCACCGTCTCCTCGCTTGTCGCTGCGGCCCGCAGACCCCGCGATCGTGCACGGCTCCCGTCAAGGCATCCATTGCGGGCGGTCAGCCTGGGGCAGGGCGTCGTCTTCGCGGCCGCCGTGCTCGTGGCCAGCGCGGCGTTCAAGTTCGCGATCTGGGACAGCCAAAGCTTCCGCCAGTTCCAGTACACCGCCTTTTGGATGCTGCCCGACGACGACATGCGTCCAAGCGCGATCACAATCGGAGCCAAGAACGCCGAGGAGCGGCCGATGCGGTATGATATCGAGGTCGCGCAGGACGGCCGTATCGTCGCCGTATGGCGGTCCCTCGCGCTGGAGCCCGGTGAGAGCGTCACGAAGGAACTCGCGATCGCGTTGCCGCCGCACGAGGCCTCAAGGATCGAGGCACGGCTTTTTGACGCCGATAATCGTGACCGTATCTATCGGAAAGTGTGGATCGAAGCCGGTGGTGGATAGAGAGCAATGCGCATCCTTTTGCTAAGCCAGTTTTATCCCCCCATTATTGGCGGCGAGGAGCGTCACGTCCGGAATCTCGGCGCCGCCCTCACGCAGCGAGGCCATCACGTGTCTGTGGCGACGCTCTGGTATCCCGGAGCAAGCGACTCCGAAATGGACGGCGACGTGCAGGTTGTACGGATTCGGGGTACGTTACAGCGCGTATCCACGCTCTTTTCGGAGTCGGAACGCCGCCACGCCCCGCCATTTCCTGATCCCGAACTGGTGGCCGGACTGGCCCGCGTCCTCAGGCAGGAGCGGCCTGACATCGTGCATGCTCATAACTGGATGGTGCACGCCTACCTGCCCCTAAAGCCGTTCTTCCCGGCGCGCCTCGTACAGACGCTGCATGACTACAGCCTGATATGCGCGAAAAAACAGCTCATGCGCGACGACGGGCCATGTTCCGGTCCGGGCGTTTCGAAATGCCTGTCTTGCGCGAAGCAGCACTACGGTGCCGTGAAGGGTGGGGTGACGTACTTGGCAAACCAAGCCTCAAGCGTCGTGGCCCGCCGCATGGTGGACAAGTTCCTCGCGGTCAGCCACGCCGTCGCCGACCTGAACGGCTTAGGCGGCGCTGGCAGCAAGTGTGACGTGGTACCTAACTTTGTCTCGGACGATGTAGGCGTCCTCGCGCCGGAGCCCGACCCGCGGATGAGGCAGCTGCCGGCCGGTTCCTATTTGCTTTTTGTCGGTGATTTAAATCGACAGAAAGGCGTATCGGTTCTACTTGAGGCCTATTGTCGGCTTCGGCGGGCGCCGCCACTCGTTCTGATCGGCCGCGCCTCTCCCGACGGACCCCGCGATCTGCCCGCAAAGGTGCATGTGTTCAGCGCTTGGCCGCACGCAGCAGTCATGCAGGCTTGGCAGAGATGCCAGTTCGGCATTGCGCCTTCGGTAGGGCAAGAAGCATGCTCGACTGTGGTGATCGAGGGCATGGCCCTAGGCAAGCCCATGATTGTCACGGCTGTCGGCGGGATGCCGGATCTTGTCGAACATGAGCAGAACGGGCTCATTGTGCCGCCGGACGATGCCGGTGCGCTCGCCGCTGCAATGCAGCGCCTCATCGATGATGACGCACTGCGGCAACGCCTGGCAACGGGCAGCCTTGAAAGAGTCGAGACGCTGAAGGCCAGATCGGTCGTTGACAGGATTGAGGTGATCTATCGCAACCTGGTGATCAACGGGCAACGCGCCTTGCAAAGCGATGAGAGGTTCGCCCAATGACGTGCAACCGAGCGGCTCTCGAACTTGCTGCACTCGCAACGACGGTGATGACGGATCGTCACCAGAATACGTTTGACAAGCGAAAGCGGGTAAGCGGGAGTGCGGCGTGACGGCGGCTCGCGTCGATGTGCATCGTGCCGGGGCGCACCGTGCACGGGACGTCGCGAGCCCGGCTGCGCCTCCAGCCACACCCATTCTCATGTACCACAGCATCGCAAACCAGGCACCCGGCCGGTTCCGCAGGTTCACCGTCTCGCCACAGCGGTTCGCGAGCCATCTCGAATACCTTTGCGGCCACGGCTATACCGCGCTCACCGTCAGTGATCTCGTGCGACTCCGGGCAGCAGCGGCGCCCGTACCGGAACGCAGCGTCGTCCTGACCTTTGACGACGGTTTCGCCGATTTCTACGACATGGCGATGCCGGTGCTCACCCGGTTCCGCATGCCCGCTACGCTCTACGTCACGACCGGCTATGTCGGCCAAACCAGCGCCTGGCTCGGCCGCTCCGGCGCCGGGCAGCAGCCGATGCTGAGCTGGCCGCAGATTGCGGAGCTCGTGGGCTGCGGTATCGAGATCGGTGCGCATTCGGTGTCGCATCGCGCGCTCGACGCGCTTCCGCCCGAGGTGGCAAGCTCAGAGGTCGTCGCGTCGAAGCAGGCGCTTGAGGATCGGCTTGGCACACCGGTCAACAGCTTTGCATTTCCGTTCGGCTACCACGCGCCATTCGTGCGACGCGCGATACAGGCGGCCGGTTATACGTCAGCCTGCGTGGTCGGCTATCGCGAGAGCCGCGCCGATGAGGACGCCTTCGCGTTATCCCGCCACATCGTAAACGACACTTCGGACGTGGCCGCGCTGGATGCGCTCGTCTCGGCGAGTAGGCCTTCGCTCTCGGTGAAGATCGACCGGGCCCGATCAATATCGTGGGCGTATGCCCGCCGACATATCCTGGGATACTCGCATGACTAAACAGCCGCAGCGTATCTCGGTCATCGTCTGTGCCTATACCTTCGACCGCTGGGATGACCTGGGCGAGGCGGTTGCATCCCTCCAGAATCAAACGCGGCGGCCAGATGAGGTGCTCTTAATCGTCGATCACAATCCGGAGTTGCTGGCCCGCTGCGCCCAGCAATTTCCCTCCACCCGCGTCGTCGCAAATCAACGGGCGCGCGGCCTCTCAGGCGCGCGGAACACCGGCATCGATCTCTCGACCGGTGAAAACATCGCGTTTCTCGACGACGACGCCACCGCTCACCCGGACTGGCTCGGGCATCTCGAGCGCCAATTGGCACGCGAAGGCGTCTTGGGTGCGACCAACAACGTCAATCCGACATGGCTTGTAACCCGGCCTGAATGGTTCCCAGACGAGTTTCTCTGGGTCGTCGGCTGCAGCTTCCCGGGATCCCAACCCACGACGGGCGGCGAGATCCGCAACGTCATGGGCGGCGCAATGCTGTTTCGGCGCGAGGTGTTCGAGACGGTCGGCGGCTTTAGCCAAAAGTTGGGCCGCACGGAAGCCGGTGCAAACCTGCTGAGCTGTGAAGAGACCGAGCTGTGCCTTCGCGCGAAGGCTGCCCTGCCGCATGGCCGTTTTGTGAGCGATGCGTCCGCAATTATTTGGCACAAAGTGCCCGCGTCTCGCCTGAGCCTGCGGTATTTCTGCCTGCGCACCTATGCCGAAGGTTTGTCGAAGGCATACCTGGCCGCTTTGGTCGCGCAGGCGGGCGCGCTGAATACGGAACGAAGCTATGTGCTTCGCGTGTTGACCCGAGGCATCCTTCGAAATCTCGGCGCAGCGTTCACCCGACTGGATCCGCACGGCCTCGCGCGCGCCGGTATGATCGTACTTGGGCTGACATGCGCTGTCGTGGGCTTCCTGCGCGGGAAAGGAATTTCGGCCGGTACAGCGCGGCGCCGGGATGAACACCATGACATCCCTGCGCAATACGCCGAGCCAGGAGCGCGGCCCGGCGATGCCGCAGCAGAGGGGTAGCTCGGCTATGCCAGGGTCAAATCGCCTTTCTCGGAGCTTTGGCGAGGTCAGGGCAGCGTTCGGTAACAATATTGTCCTTCTGCTCAACTCAAGTGCGATAACAATCGGCAGCGGCTGCAATGCCGCACTGGGCTTCGTCTATTGGTGGGTAGCTGCGCGGGCCTTCTCAGCGGAGGCCGTCGGCACATCGGCCGCTTTGATCTCGCTGATGGGGCTGCTGGGGCCGCTTGGCGAGGTCGGTTTGGGAACCCTCTTCATCGGTGGTGCGCTCGGGCGGCGCGGACGCGAACACGGCCTGATCACCGCGGCGCTCCTCATAACTGCTGTTGCCTCCGGCATTCTCGGTCTGGCCTATGTAGCCTTGACGACGCTCTGGTCGTTCAGCCATCGTAATGCAAAAATAATCAGCATCGATGACGCGTTGTTCGTGGCGGGATGCGCCGCCACCGGCATCGCGCAGATTGCCGACTATACACTCGTTGGACTGCTACAGGGCGGCCTGCAACTTCTCCGCAACGCGGCTTTTTCCGTGATCAAACTGCTGTTTCTGGTGGCGGGCGCGATGGGCCTTTTCGCCTATGGCGATACATCGACGATTTTGCTCGCTTGGGTGGCCGGGCTGGGCCTGTCGGTCCTACTCGTCTGCGCCCTCGCGCGGCGTCAGAAACTGATCGCCTTCTGCCGTCCGGATTTTCGGATGCTCCTGCCGATGGTAACCAACGTGGTGGACCACCACGCCCTGAATATTGCCGCGCTGGCTCCCACGATGGTGTTTCCGTTTCTCGTCGCGCTGATATTCTCGCCCGCGGTGAACGCGGCGTTCTTTCCAGCCTGGTCGATCGTCAACACCGCCGTCCTGTTTCCTGCCGCGCTCACGACGGTCTTGTATCGCGTAGGTTCGGAGGATCCGGACGCCGGTGGCGGGCGGCTCGGCTTTTCCTTGATCCTTTCGACTTTGTTTTCGCTGGCAATGGGACTGATGCTCTTCCTTTGTTCGCAAACGATTCTGGGACTATTCAACCCAGCATATCCGGAGATCGCCGGTCCAAGCCTCAGGCTGCTCGGCTTCGGCGTCGTCGGCCTGTCGATACGATGTCACTACATCGCGCTGATGCGGCTGCGAGGCCAAATGCGCCGGGCTTCCGTGCGGTTCGCACTATGGAGCGGTCTTGAGATCGGGCTGGCCTGTCTTGGCGGAAGCCTTGCGGGCCTGGAGGGCTTCACGATTGGCTGGCTGCTGGCGATCTCGGCGCAGGCCGCGTCGATGCTCAGGCCGCTTTTGACAGCAGTGGACTGGCCTTCTCGGCGGGGCGGGCGAGAAACTAGCGCAAACTATCCCCCATCCGCCGTGACGGCGCAGGCTCGCCCGTTGCGCATGCCGACTGACGAACAGGACCAGCGGTCCATAAGATTGGTGCCCTAGTGCTGCGATCGAGCATGTGGGCTGCGCGAGTTGGATAATAGCTCGAAACCAGAGTCCGGCGGAGCATGGATGAAGCTTTCAGGTCGCACCGGCATGTGCAAATTCATCGCCGTGACTGCCGTTGCGCAGCGAGCGCTTTTAGCAGGTATTATAGTAATACTGGCGTTTGGATGCCCCAGCTCGGCTGCCGACCCGATGCCGCGGGATGTCGATGACGACTTCGTCAGGCGCGAGGGCGCACATTTCGTTTTGGGAAGAAAACCATTCTTTATTGCGGGCGTAAACAATCACTATCTGACGTTTGGCTCCGAGCAGGAGGTGCTCAGAGTTCTCGATGATGCCGTGCAGCTCGGTGCAAATGTTGTACGGACATTTCTCCAGCCGGTGATTGGAGCACCGGACGGCTCGGTTTCGACGGTATGGGACTGGCGACGCGACATCGAGACAAGCAACCTAGGCGTCCACGGCACCTACCTATTATACTGGGACAAAACAAAGAAGAAGATGTCGATCAACTGGGGCGAGAATGGGTTTCGCAAGGTCGATTTCCTGGTCGCCGAGGCAAAGAAGCGCCATCTTCGCCTCATTCTAGCCTTCGCTGATTTCTGGGCGTACACGGGCGGCGCTCAGCAAATGAGTGCTTGGTATGGCAGCGGAGACAAAAGCCATTTCTTCTTCAGTGATCCTCGAACCAAGGAGGACTACCGAACCTGGGTCCGCGAAGTGGCGCAGCATGTCAACACCCTGACCGGCATTGCCTACAAGGACGATCCGACGATCTTCGGCTGGGACCTCATGAATGAACCTGTAGCGCGTTCGAGCGGACTGCAGAGCCAATGGATCTCTGAAATGGCGGCATACGTGAAGTCGGTCGATCCAAATCATCTCGTCACCTCTGGTCAGGCGAACGTCTCCGACAAACTCTCTGATATCGCCGATCCAAACCTCGACTTTGCGGTGTGGCACGGATACCCGCTGTACTATCGTCTCACGGTCACGCAGTTCGACTTGTTGATACGGGATTTCTGCTCGCGTGCCCGGCAGTACGGCAAGCCGGTCCTACTTGAGGAGTTCGGCTATGCGAGGTCGAACGCTGATCAGGCCGAGGCGTATCAGCGGTGGCTGCGCACCATCCAAGAGGACCCAGACTGCGCGGGATGGGTAATATGGCGGCTAGTCTCGCGACAAGACAACAACAATTATCCGGAGGACGAGCATGACCAGTTCGATCTTCACAATGATGGCGGCCGCACCTGGGACGTAGTGCGAAAGGCGGCAGCGGATCTGGGCAGCAAGTCGGCCACTCCTTGACGCTGCGATGGACTCTTTTGCAAGTGGGTTCATTGGCTATGCTTTCTGGTCTTATCTCCATTTTTCCCGGTGGCCTATGCACGATGCGATGGCTTGCGGTTGCTTGAGCGATATCCGATCAATCTGCTTTTTTGGTCGGATAAAGCTGCTCGTTGAAATAAAAGGCTAGAGATTTCTTTTGATCCGCTTCGATCGGAAAAAGCTCTAGTGACATGGCCGTGAGACGTGACACTATGCAGCGATGCTTTATGGGGCCATGAGATCTTTAATGACTGAGAACCCTGACTGCGACATTGGGGGATTGAATACGAGGCTCGTGGATCATGAGCAAACAAGTTGGTTTGAGGCGTACAAGCACGATCTTGATCGCTATAGAGAATATAGAAATAAAGCTTCGGTTCTCAATATTTTCATTACCGAGCAAGGCTTGTGGGCGTTGCTACAGTATCGGATTGCATCTGCCGTGTTCCAAACGAGATGGCCAAATTTGGTGAAAAACCCGCTTTTAGTTGGTCTTGTACTATGGCAAAAACTGATCGAGATTCTTACCGGAATTTCGATCTCATATAAAGCAAAAATAGGAAATGGTTTTTACATAGGACATTTTGGGAATATATTTATTGGAGACGAAGTAGAAATAGGAAATATATGCAATATATCTCAGGGAGTCACTCTAGGAATTGCTGGGCGCGGAGCCGGACGTGGAATGCCGAGATTGGGGAACCGGATCTATATTGGGGCTAACGCCGTTGTTGCGGGAAAAATCGTTGTCGGCGATGACGCTGTCATCGCCGCGAATTCTCTTGTTGGAACAAATGTCTCGAAGAAAGCAGTCATGATGGGCGTTCCAGCCCGAATCATCGGTCAAGAAGGGTCTCACGATCTGCTGCATCCGAGTTCTAATACGTCGTTTGAAACACCAGGCTGACTGACCTGTTTCAATGCGAAAGAATCATTGGCAATGTCAAAGAGGTGTGGCGTCTTTCGTCCGGTCTGTTGTTGATACAACACGCGCCAGTCCCTGGTCGCCAAGGGATGAGCGACGGGGGTAAGGTCACCGGCCTAGCCATCTTTCGAAATCAGTTCCACCGACAGGCCGAAGGCGACTTCAGCGGCGCAGTTCTTCGGCCGCCGGCTTACGGCCACGCACGTGCAGGAATAAAGGCGCCACCCGCGTATCGGCGACCGCAGGCACGCTCCTCCTGCGATGCGGCGCCAAACCACCAACGGTCCACCCGGCCGTCAATAACGTCGAAGTAGCCGGCCACCTCGATCGCGCGCACCGTCGTGCCGTCCGCCTCGCGCAGCATGCGCCGGTGCGGCGGCACGAAGCACGGGCGCAGGATGGAGAACTGCAAAAAGCCGCACTGCTCCATACACGATCGAATGGGCGACAGATTGCCGGACAGCGTTCCACTACGCACTCAAACGCTCACTCCGGCCGTCATACTGTCGCCGGGCTACGACTGGAAATCCTGCGTCGGATACCAGTGTCAGGATCAGCGCGAGCGAGTGAGCAATCCGACTGCAGCCGCGACCAAAGCAGCGTTGTCAGATGCGGTCACGCCGTCCGGCAGCGAGCAGCCGTCCTCCAATCCTACGCGGGTCGAGAAGCGGCGCTCGGCCGCACGCGCCACGAAGCGCCACACCGTCGTGTCCAGGCCGTGCAGCAGCACAGGGCGGCGCAGCCGGGCGCGCCTCAGCACCGCCTCGATCCCATCGGCGACGGCCAGAGCCTCGGCCTCGCCTTGCTCCTCGATCTCGACGAGGACGCGCAGCACACGCGTGCCCAAGCCCAGGGCGACCAAGCGCTCGGCGTCGGCCACGCTCGCGAGTCCGGCTTCGACGCCGACGCCAAACCGCCACAGCCGCTCGATCACCGCAGGTGCGCCCGGCTCGGAAAGGTTTACCGAGGCGTAGTCGGGTCGCTCGCGCCAGTCCTCGATGGAGGCAAGCGTACGATCCGCGTCGCCCTCGATCCAGGCGCCCGTGGACACACCGACCAGAGTGCCGGGACAGGCCTCGCGTATGGCCAATATCGTCGCGTCCACAACCGCAGACGCCAAGCTCTCCTGTCCGTCCGGCCGGCGCGGGTGCAAGTGCAGCTCAGCCGCGCCTGCGGCAATACAGGTCGCCGCGTCCACCGCCATCGCCGCCGGAGTCAGCGGCAGCGCGGAGTGGTAAGGCCAGAACAGACGAACTGGCCTTCTGG
>JANXVC010000384.1 GCA_025351925.1 Rhodospirillales bacterium
TCCTTCTCCTCGTGCGTCAGACAGCTGAGATCAGGAAGCTCGGTCATCCCCGCTTTGAATCCCAAGCATCAGGGTCACGTCAAGCCGCCTCACGCGCAGCGCCAGACATTCCAGATCAACGGGGGAGATGAGCAGACACGCCGGCGACGCCCCAGCCTCGAACTGCTCAAAGTCCTCGACGATCAGCATCGTCGGACGATGCCGACGCCAGTCGAGGCTATGGATGACCTCCAGGTCCCGCCCTTCGCAATCGACATTGAGCAGGTCAACGTGCCGGTCCCGGCAATGCTGCTCGAACACATCGTTCAGGGGCGTGCACCTGACTGAGACCTCCCCGATCTGGTCGGCGTGCAGCTCGGCGGCGCGCGCGGCGTCAAAGGTGTTCTGCGCGCCGTCATGGAACTTGTAATATGTCAGCTCGCTCTCCCGTTCGGCGATGCCAAGGGTCAGGTGCGTATCGCGCGGCCGTGCCCGATTGAAGGTGTCGGCGACGCCGGGGTTCGGCTCGATGGTCAGGCCGCTCCAACCTTTCAGATACAGCTTGTAGGTGTTTGAGAGCACCTGGGGATGGAAGGCGCCGACATCGACATAGTAGCCAGTGTCCTGCGGATGCATGTGCGGCAGCAGCACGTCCTCCGCATACAGCGCGAAGGACACGGACCGTATTCGCTGCAGCACTGGAAAGACGCTGCGTGCACTCTGACGAGCGTCCGCCAGCCGCTTGATAAGACCCATGCTGCTCCGAACCCGCTTTCTGACGGATTGGGGTTAGGTCGGGCTATTGCTATCAGCAATTGATATTTTTGCGACCGACACCGTTCCGACGGGATCTACATGCTCGTCAAAGCCGAGCGGCGATGCGCACCGGCAGCGTCTCATAGCCCTTCACGAAGCTCGAATAGACCCGGCGCGGCTCACCCATCACCTCGATCCCTGGAAAACGCGCCAGGATCTCCTCCCAGACCACGCGCAGCTGCATCTCGGCCAGGCGCTCGCCGACGCAGCGATGGATGCCGAAGCCGAATGAGAGATGCTTCTTGGGCTTGGCGCGGTCGATGATGAAGCGGTTCGCGTCGGGGATTGCCTCCTCGTCGCGGTTGCCGGACACATACCACATCACCACCCGGTCGCCGGCACGGATCTGCTGCCCGCCCAGCATGATGTCCCGCTTGGCCGTGCGGCGCATGTGGGCGATCGGCGTCTGCCAGCGGATCATCTCCGGCACCATGCCGGCAACCAGGCCCGGATCGGCGCGCAGCTTGGCATACTGCTCCGGGTTCTCGCTCAGCGCGATCAGGCCGCCGGTGATCGAGTTGCGCGTGGTGTCGTTGCCGCCGACGATCAGCAGGATCACGTTGCCGAGCAACTCGCGCGGGTCCATCGCGCGTGTGGTGTCGGCATGGGCGATCATCGAGATCAGGTCGGCCTTGGGCGCCGCGTTCACCCGCTCGTTCCACAGCCGGGTGAAATAGCCCAGGCACTCCGTCAGCTCGGCCTGGCGTGCCTCCTCGGAGGCGTTGGTGCCGGAGTCCGGATGCGCGGTCGCGACGTCAGACCAGCGGGTCAGCTTGCGGCGGTCCTCCCACGGGAAGTCGAACAGGATCGCCAGCATCTGCGTCGTCAGCTCGATCGAGACGCGGTCCACCCAGTCGAAGGTCTCGCCGATCGGCAGCTTGTCCAGCACCTCGGCGGCCCGGCTGCGGATCGACGCCTCCATCGCCGCCATGTTGGCGGCGGTGAACATCGGGCTCACGACATCCCGCTGCCGGTCGTGCTTCGGAGGGTCCATCGCGATGAACATCGGCAGCGGGAAGTCCTTGAGCTGGTCCCGGATGGTGATGCCGCCCAGGCTCCAATCCGAGGAGAACACCTCGTGATTGGCCTCGACCGCCAGGATATCCTTGTATTTGGTGACCGACCAGTACGGCCCGAACATGCTCTCAGGCGTGTAATGGACTGGCGCCTCGGCGCGCAATCGTTCGAAATACGGCCACATGGTATTGGCCTGGAACAGCCTCGGGTGACCGGGATCAAGCTCGGCCAACGGCAGGCTATAGGCCTCCGCAGCGCTGTAGCTCCTGTCCGTTTGCAGGATGGTGTCCATGGCCGTGTCCGCCTCGCTGTCGTTGACAGCGCATCATGCGGACGAAGCCGGCATCCGTCACGCGCATTCGGTGTCTGGGCGGTCCGGATCAATCCGACCTGCACTCCTCCAGCATCAGCAGCCGCATCAGCGCCCGTTCGATCGTCGGCAGTTCCCATTCGCCGCCGGACGATCGAGACAGCACCACCGTGCCGAAATCCGTCGGATGCATCAGGTAGCGCGGCCGCAGGGGATGGCATAACGAAATTTCGGCAATCTCTAAGAAGTCCGGATGGTCGGCGATGATCGTGGCGCGCAGCCCGAACGGGCGGGCACGGCTCCAGCCGGCGATCGCAGCGTGCTGGGCGAGCGTGAAAGCCGGGTGGTCTTGCGTGCTGCGGCTGGTCGTTGCAGGCATCAGTGGCCTCGCGTGACGTCGCCAGCTAACCAATCACTCTACGTCGCCACGGTCACGTTATGATATGTTGTCGGCGGGATACCGGACGGTAAACGAGGTGATGCACCGGACGGCGCGCGCGATGACGCACCGGTCGCCGCACGGGATGATGATCGACGATCCATTCCGGCGCCGCTGGAGATCCGGAACGGAAACCCGGCTGTCGCGTTCCGGCAACACGTTGCGTGGTACATAGTTTGCTTATGTCACGACAGGGTTCGCTTATGTTAGAACAAGCAGGTTGCACGTGCGTTTGACGCTGTGGGCGGGGTAGCCTCGCTCAGCACTGTGAAACGGAGTCGCTTGCCTGGGCGCAAAGACCGCCCAACTGTGTTTTTGGTCGCGTGGATCTGCTGGCGGCCGGACCCGATGCGCAAGGTCCGTCGGTCCGGCCCCTTTGGGGAGTTTCGTGATGCTTAAAACCGACGACGTGTTTTCACTGCATGCCGCCCTACGCGACCAGCGTCGCGAGGAAGAATTCAGCCTTTCCGACTATCTCACGGCCTGTCGCGACGATCCCACCTGCTACGCCAGTCCGGCCGAACGGATGCTGCGGGCGATTGGCGAGCCGGAGCTGGTCGATACCTCGCGCGCGCCCCGGCTCGGCCGCATCTTCCTCAACCGCACCGTGCGGATCTACCCGGCATTCTCCGAGTTCCACGGCATGGAGGAGACGATCGAGCGCATCGTCGGCTTCTTCCGCCATGCAGCGCAGGGCCTCGAGGAGCGCAAGCAGGTCCTCTATTTGCTGGGACCTGTCGGCGGCGGTAAATCCTCGCTTGGCGAGCGCCTCAAGGCACTGATGGAGCACGAGCCGATCTATGTGCTCAAGGCCGGCAACGAGCTCAGCCCAGTGTTCGAGAGCCCACTCGGGCTGTTCGACCCCGAGACCATGGCCGATGCGCTGCAGGAGAAGTACGGCATTCCGCGCCGGGTGCTGACCGGGATTGCAAGCCCCTGGGCGCTGAAGCGGCTGGAGGAATGGGAGGGCGACATCGAGCGCTTCCGCGTCGTCAAGCTGTATCCGTCGCGCCGCAAGCAGATCGCCATCGCTAAAACCGAGCCCGGCGATGACAACAACCAGGATATCTCCGCTCTTGTCGGCAAGGTCGATATCCGCAAGCTCGAGACATACAGCCAGAACGACCCCGACGCTTACGGCTTCTCCGGCGGGCTGAACCGCGCCAACCAGGGCATCCTCGAGTTCGTCGAGATGTTCAAGGCGCCGATTAAGATGCTGCATCCACTGCTGACTGCGACGCAGGAGGGCAACTACCTCGGTACCGAGAACATTGGCGCGATCCCGTTCCAGGGCATCCTGCTGGCCCATTCCAACGAGGCGGAATGGCAGAGTTTTCGCAACAACCGCACCAATGAGGCGTTCCTCGACCGGGTCTCGGTGGTCAAGGTGCCGTACTGCCTGCGGGTCACCGAGGAGGGGCTGATCTACCATAAGCTGATCAGCGGCTCGGCGTTGGCGGAGGCGCCCTGCGCGCCACATACCTTGGAGATGCTGGCCCGATTTGCGGTGCTGTCGCGCCTGAAGCCGCACGCCAACTCGCGTCCGTTTGCCAAGATGCGCGTCTATGACGGCGAGAACATCCGCGAGACCGACCCCAAGGTTCGCACCATGCAGGAGTATCGCGACACCGCGGGCGTGGACGAAGGCATGGACGGCATCTCTACCCGCTTTGCCTACAAGGTGCTGTCGGCCACGTTCAACCATTCCTCCAGCGAGGTCGCAGCCGACCCGGTGCATCTGATGTATGTGCTGGAGCAGGCGATCCGGCGCGAGCAGTTTCCGCCGGAGACAGAAGCCGCCTATCTCGCCTCGATCAAGTCCGAACTCGCCTCGCGCTATGCCGAGTTCATCGGCAATGAGATCCAGAAAGCCTACCTGGAGAGCTATGGCGACTACGGGCAGAACCTGTTCGACCGCTATCTCGACTACGCCGATGCGTGGATCGAGGATCAGGACTTTAAGGATCCCGACACCGGGCAGATGCTGAACCGCGATCTGCTGAACGGCGAGCTGACCAAGATCGAGAAGCCGGCGGGAATCGCCAACCCCAAGGATTTCCGCAACGAGGTCGTGAAGTTCGCGTTGCGCAATCGGGCGGCAAACGGGGGTCGGAACCCGTCCTGGACATCCTACGAGAAGATCCGCGACGTGATTGAGAAGCGGATGTTCTCTCAGGTGGAGGATCTGCTGCCGGTTATTAGCTTCGGCTCCAAGAAGGACGGCGAGACTGAGAAGAAGCATAACGATTTCGTCGAACGCATGATCTCGCGGGGCTACACCGAACGCCAGGTGCGTCGGTTGGTCGAGTGGTACATGCGGTTCAAGCAATCAGCCTGAGAACACGCACCTTGGACATCATCGATCGGCGCTCTAACCCACACGGCAAGAACCTGGAAAACCGGCAGCGCGTGCTGGCGCGGGCGCGCGGGGAGATCGCTCGGGCGGCCAGGGCAGCGATCAACCAAGGCACGCTGCGGGAGACCGGGCATGGTGAGACGGTCACTATCCCGTCCGACGTGCTGCACGAGCCCTCCTTCCATACCGTGTTTACCAGCGGCGAGCGGCAGGTCATCCTCTCGGGCAACAAGGAGTTCTCCACCGGCGACCGGCTGGCGCGGCCGCGTGGCGGTAGCGGAGGTGGTGGTGCCGGTGCTGGCCAGGGCGGCGGCGAGTCGCAGGACGGCTTTCGCTTCGTGCTCACGCGCGACGAGTTCCTCGACCTGTTCTTCGAAGATCTGGAACTGCCGGACCTGGTGAAAAGCCAGGTGGTCGCGACCGAGACGATGGCGCCGGTGCGGGCCGGCATCAGCGTGGACGGCAACCCGTCGCAGATCGACATGTCACGGTCCATGCGGCAGTCGCTGGCCCGGCGGATCGGGCTGCGGCGGCCAAAGCCGCCCGAGGTCCGCGAGCTGGAAAAAGAGATCTTCCGTCTGGAGGCGAGCGGCGACGATGCCGAGCGGCTACGCATGCTGCGAGGCGAATTGGAGCAGGCACTGCGGCGGCTAGCCCGCGTGCCCTGGGTCGATCCGATTGATCTGCGCTACCGTCGCTACACTCAAGTCCCAAAACCCTCGACACGGGCGGTGATGTTCTGCCTGATGGATGTGTCCGGCTCTATGTCGGAGAGCATGAAGGACCTGGCGAAGCGGTTCTTCCTGTTGCTGCACGTGTTCCTGGAGCGCCGCTACAAGCGCGTTGATTTGGTGTTCATCCGCCATACCGAGGTCGCCGAGGAGGTGACCGAGGAGATGTTCTTCACCGACCCACGCACCGGCGGTACCGTAGTCTCTACGGCACTCGCGGAGCTTACTCGTATTCAGCGTGACCGCTATCCCGCCGGGTCGTGGAACATCTACGCGGCGCAGGCATCGGATGGTGACAACTCCGGCAACGACACTCAGCGCGCGGTGTCAATGCTGGAGACCGATATCCTGCCGGTGGTGCAGCATTTCGCCTACATCGAGGTGTCGATGTCAGCGGCAATCATCCGCGGCGAGACCGACCTTTGGCGCGGCTATGCCCCGCTGGCGCAGCGGGCGCCAAAGTTCGCGATGCGGCGGGTGGCGGAGCGAAAGGATATCTTCCCGGTGTTCCGTGAACTGTTCGGGCGAAAGGTGCCGGCCTGATGGATTTGCCTCTGCTCTATAGCGGCCCCGACTGGGACTTCGGCACGCTGCGCCGCTCCTACGACGCGATCGAGCGCATTGCGACGGACGAACTCGGTCTTGAGCTCTATGCCAACCGCATCGAGGTGATCACCTCGGAGCAGATGCTCGACGTCTATACCGCTCACGGTATGCCGCTGACCTACCGGCACTGGTCATACGGCAAGCGCTTCCTGCAGCACGAGAGCAGCTACCGGCGCGGTTACACGAGTCTCGCTTACGAGGTGGTGATCAACTCCAACCCGTGCATTTCCTACCTGATGGAGGAGAACACCGCGACGATGCAGGCGCTGGTTATCGCGCACGCGGCATTCGGCCATAATCATTTCTTTCGCAATAATCATTTGTTCCGTCAGTGGACCGAGGCGTCGGCGATCCTCGACTACCTGGGCTTCGCCCGCAGCTATGTCGCCGGCTGCGAGGATCGGTACGGCACCGCCGCGGTCGAGCGCGTTCTAGACGCGGCGCATAGCCTGTCACGGCATGGCGTGCACCGCCATGGCGGCAGCCGGCCGATGAACCTCAAGACCGAACAGAAGCGCGAGCGCGAGCGGCAGGAGTACGACGAACGGGTGTTTGACGACCTCTGGCGCACGCTGCCGGACGCCAAGCCCACCCCCGGCGTGGACAAGGTGGCCGAACGCCGGCGCCGCCTTGGACTACCCGAGGAAAACCTACTCTACTTTCTGGAGAAGTCCTCGCCGAAGCTGCATGCCTGGGAGCGTGAAATCATCCGTATCGTGCGGCTGATCGCGCAGTACTTCTACCCGCAGCCGCAGGTTAAGCTGATGAACGAAGGTTGCGCCACTTGGGTGCACCAACGCATCATGGCGCGCCTCCACGAGACCGGGCAGATCGACGACGCGGCGTTCCTGGAGGTGATACACTCGACCAGCAACGTCATCATGCAGCCCGGCTTCGACCATCCGGCTGGTGGTCCGGGCTTCAACCCGTACGCGCTCGGCTACGCGATGATGACCGACATCGTGCGCATCTGCGAGGAGCCGACCGCCGAGGACCGCGCCTGGTTTCCCGATCTAGCTGGCAGCGGCAACGCGATCAGCACGCTACGCCACGCCTGGGCGAACTACCGCGATGAGAGCTTCGTGCTGCAGTTCCTATCACCCAAGGTGATGCGCGACTTCCGCATGTTCCGGCTGATGGATGACACGACGGAGCCGACGCTGCTGGTCGATGCGATCCATGACGACGAGGGCTACCGCTCGATCCGCCGCAGCCTGGCACGGTCCTATGATCCAGGTTTGAGCGACGCGGACATCCAGGTCGTTGACGTGGACCTGTCCGGTGACCGCCGGCTATTGCTGGAACACCGGACTCATCCCGGCCAGTTGCTGGCCAAGAAAGACGCTGACGCCACGCTGCGACAACTGGCTTTGCTATGGGGCTATGAGGTGCGGCTGCAGGAGGTGGACGCGACGAGCGACGCGGTGCTGGCGACGCATACGGCCAGCCCAGTCCGCTGAGGTGGCAATCCAAATAGTTGGGAGCGTAAACGCGCTTCCTCTCATCACGTTGAGTACGGCTGCGGGTGACTAAATCAGGCCAGTGTCCTACATGCGAGGTTCAGGGGCTTATTGCCCTTGGTACCAGCTTGTGATGTCCTGGGGAAAACTCACCATGCCTATGTCGTTTAAGGCTCGCCTTCTCGGGATTGCTGTTTTGACTGGTTTTGCTGCAAGCGCAGCCGCACAGCCAGCAGAGCCGCAGCCCTCTCTTGCTACTGCTCCCGTGACCGCGGCGGCGCCGGGCGGTTTGGAACAGAGCGCGGAACCCGCTGGCAAGCTCATTTTGCTGTTCGGCACCGGAACCTCAGCGCTCGATGCTCGGAACGAGGCCATCCTTGACCAGGCCTCGCGGCTGTATCGCGAGGGGCGGCCGATCATTATGATCGTGAGCGGCAGCACCGATGCGGTCGGCGTGCCCGCGGAGAACCTGCTGCTTTCGCAGCGCCGGGCGACGGCCGTTGCGCGCGGCCTGCTGGCCCGCGGCATTCCCGCCGAGCGGACGCAGATCCTCGCCAAGGGCGAGACCAATCCTGCCGTGCCGGCGCAGCGCGGCATCGCGGAGGCGCAGAATCGACGTGTCGAAATCACCTGGCGTTAGCCGTATTGGACGCTTGGGATTTGAGCATTGGCGCGCTGGCCGCTGTTGAATTGGGCGCTGGCAACGCTGCTGTTCACCTATCCACTGACTGCGGCACCAGCTTCGACTGAGTCCGATACGGCGCAAAATGCCTACGCGACAGGGCAGTATGAGGTTGCACGGCGGCTTTGGGCGGCACAGGCCGAACTTGGCGACTTAGCCGCCCAACTCGGCCTTGGCAGCCTGTATGATCTCGGCCAGGGCGTGGCGCGTGACCCGGTTGTCGCCTTCGGTTGGTATCGACGCGCTGCGATGGCGGGTTCGCCGGCAGCGGAATTCAATGTCGCCGTCATGCGCGATACCGGGGACGGCGTGGCGCGCGACACTGTCGAGGCGGCGCTTTGGTACGGCCGTGCGGCTGCGCATGGCAACCGTCGTGCCCAGTATAATTTGGGGCAACTCTACGCGGCAGGGGATGGCGTGCCGCGCAATCCTGACCAGGCCGAGGCATGGTTTCGTGCCGCTGCTGCCGACGTGCCGGCTGCGGCAGCAAAGCTGCTCGCGATGCGACGGGCTGCGGGCGCGGGCCGGGCAGGTCCTTCAGCGCGAGTTGACCCAGACCAGCGTCCTGTAGCGGCCCGGCCGGTTGCGCCGGCCGATGGCGAGGTCATTCCCGCCCTGGCCGACGCCTCCGGTGGCGGCAATACAATCGAGCTGGTCTGGGTTGGGCCAGCCCAGGCGGTTCCGATACGGTTCTTCGTTCAGCTTGTGGCGCTCGACACCGCGGAGCCGCGTGAGGTGTTCGCGACCTACCTGGACGAGACCGCGGTGCTGGCGTCGTTGGATCGGGTACCCGGCCGCTATGCCTGGCGCGTCTATGCGGTCGGGCATACCCTTGGGCACTACGCGGCGAGTGAATGGAACCTGTTTCTGGTCCGGCCGCCGGGCTGATGCCGCCCCGATTGCGACCGAAACGGTTAACGGTTTCGAAACCACAACTGCGCTATCCTCATCGTCAGGAACAGCAATTGCGGGTGGTGGGCTTGATCCAGAATCTTGGTCGCGTGCTGCAATACCCGCACGCCCAAATCCGCTTGGCGACGACGGGGAGTTTTGCTTCGTTCTCCGACGCATCCGTGGCTGCGGCAACGAAGCTTCGCAGCTTGCAGGACCTGCAGCGCAGTATGGGAGGCATTGGACCGCACGGCTGGGCCCCGGAGGCAAAGGCCGGCAACAACCCGCCGTCCGGCAAAGCAATGCCGAGTCCGGATGCCCAAGGGCGGTTTGTCAGCACGGACTACGCCCGGTACATCGGACGCTCGGCCGGCTCCGGACAGTGCGTTGCCCTGGTCCAGGCTGCCAGCCCAAGTATCGGTCCGACCCGCACTTGGACATGCGGCGCAGCAGTGCGGGGCAACACCGACTTGCAGCCAGGCACCGCGATCGCGACGTTCGACAGCTCAGCCCGCTATGCGAACGCGACGGACGGCAGCAGCCACGCGGCAATCTACCTGGGCCAGAACGAGCGCGGCATCCAGGTGATGGACCAATGGGCCGGAAGTACGGCCGCAGTCAGAACAATTCCCTGGAGCAACCTGAGCGGGAAAGCTGCTAACACTGGAAGCGCATTCCATGTCGTGCACTCTGCTTAAATGCAGGGCAACATCAGAAGTATTACGGGATCAGAGCGAACGATCGTGCCCTAATGCAAGAAGGTATTGGCGAGCCTCATCCGCCGTTTCGTAGATGTGCGGTGCAACCTGACGTTGTTTAAGAGCGTCTCCCAGCTTGATCTTAAGAAAGCCGTTCGTCGTGTAGCGCGTCACCGCCGAGTAGTAGTTATCCATCAGTCCCGTCACCATCGCGAGATAGTCGTCAAGGATGTCCGGCGCGATGCTGAACTTCTCATAGTTCACGATGGTGTAAACCTTGTGGCCCAGCGGCCGTAGCCGGTCGGTCACGGCCGCCGCGATGGCGGCCACATCGTCGAGGGACTTCACCGTGTGCCCTTCAAAGTTGATGAAGAACACGTTCTGCTGATGGTCATAGAAGAAGCGCTGCTCGAACGGCATGCTGAGAAGCTGGTCGCGCAGTCCCATCGGCGCGGTTTGAAAAATCCGGGCGTCCATCAGCCGGGGCGGCTGCGGGATGGACGGAACGAACTCCATGTGCGCGAGGATGTCGCGCTCGATATCGACGCCGGGCGCCACCTCGATCAGCCGAAGTCCCTGCGGCGACAGGTCGAACACGCAGCGCTCGGTGATATACAGCACGGGATGGTTCCGCTGCGTCGCGTAGGCGCCGCTGAACGTCCGATGCTCCACCTGTTTGACGAACTTGCGGGCGGAGCCCTCCTGCAGGATCCTGAGCTCGCCGTTCTCTGCCGCAATGCGCAATCCTCCAGCGCTGAACGTTCCGATGAACACCACCTTTTTCGCGTTCTGGCTGATGTTGATGAAGCCGCCTGCCCCGGCCAGCTTCCGGCCGAACTTGCTCACATTCAGGTTGCCCTCCGCGTCAGCCTGGGCCAAGCCGAGGAACGCTACGTCCAGTCCGCCCCCATCGTAGAAATCGAACTGATAGGGCTGATCGATGATCGCCTGCGCATTGACCGCCGCGCCGAAGTCGAGCCCTCCCGCCGGGATGCCGCCGACCACGCCGGGTTCGGCGGTCAGCGTCAGCAGGTCGATGATCTTCTCCTCGTTCGCGACCTCGGCAATGCCCTCGGGCATGCCAATGCCGAGATTGACCACCGCCCCCGCCAGCAGCTCGAGCGCCGCCCGGCGGGCGATGATCTTGCGCTCGCCCGTCGCCATCGTCGCGAGGAAGCCGCCCGGGGAGCGGATCTCCCCGCTGAATGCCGGATTGTAGGCAGTCCCGTAGGTCTGCAGGTGATGCTCGGGCTTTTCGGCCACGACCACGCAATCGACCAGGATGCCGGGCACCTTGACCTGCCGCGGGTTGAGCGAGCCGTTCTCCGCCACCCGCTCGACCTGCGCGATCACAACGCCGCCCGAGTTGCGCACTGCCATGGCGATCGCTAGCACCTCGAGCGTGAGCGCCTCGCGCTCCATCGTCAGGTTGCCATCAAGATCCGCCGTGGTGGCGCGGATCATGCCGATATCAATGGGGAAGGTCTTATAAAGCAGCGCCTCCTCACCCGCGATCGAGATCAGCTCGACCAGGTCCTCCGTCGTGCGGGCGTTGATCTTGCCGCCGCCGAATCTTGGATCCACGAAGGTGCCGAGGCCGACCCGGGTGAGGTGGCCGGGCCGATGCGCCGCGATGTCGCGAAACAGGTGCGATATGACGCCTTGCGGCAGGTTGTAGGCCTCGATCTCATTGGCGATCGCTAGGCTCTGCAGCTTGGGAACCAGGCCCCAATGACCGCCGATCACCCGCTTCAGCAACCCGGCGTGGCCAAAGTGATTGAGGCCGCGGCTCTTGCCGTCGCCCTGGCCGCCCGCGTAGATCAGCGTCAGGCCATGCGGCTTCCCGGTCGGCTGCAGATACTTGTCCTCGCCCGAAAGGTAGAAGTCCTCCAGCGCGACCGCGATCGCCTCAGGAAAGCCGATGCCGACGAACCCGCCGGTCGCAACCGTGTCGCCGGCGCGGATGAGCCGGACCGCGTCGATGGCGCTCACGATCTTGCCGCGGCTTGGGCTGCGCAACGATGCCAGCGAAGGACGCGCTTGTCGGTCCATGGGACGTCTCCCGCTTTTAGTAGATGCCGGTGAGGTAATAGACCGCAATCACCACGAAAACCGCGGCGGTCTTGATACAGGTGATCGTGAAGATGTCCTTGTAGGACTGCTTGTGCGTGAGGCCCGTCACCGCCAGCAACGTGATGACCGCGCCATTATGCGGCAGCGTGTCCATGCCGCCGCTGGCCATGGCGGCGACCCGATGCAGCACGTCGAGCGGTATGCCGGCGGCATCGGCGGCCGTGATGAACTGACCGGACATGGCGGCCAGCGCGATGCTCAGCCCGCCCGACGCCGATCCGGTGATCCCTGCCAGCGCCGACACCGTAACCGCCTCGTTCACCAGCGGATTGGGGATCGCCCGCAGCGCGTCCTTGATGACCAAAAAGCCCGGCAATGACGCGATCACCGCACCAAAGCCATACTCCGAGGCCGTGTTCATGGAAGCGAGCAAAGATCCCGCAACCGCGGCCTTGGTGCCCTCTGCGAACCGTGCGCTGACCGGGCGGAAGGCCAGGGCGATCACGCTGAGAATCCCCAGCAGCAGCGCCCCTTCGACCGCCCAGATCGCCGCAACCGCCGGCACCTGGGTCACAATGGGATGCTCAAGGCCGGCAAGGCTCACCTCGTCGGTCGTGCCGAACACGCTGGGGATGATTGAGGTCAACAGCTTGTTCATCACCCCCACCACGATGAGCGGCGAGATCGCCAGGATGGGGTTGGCCAGGCCGCCGGTGATGGCTGCGTCAGGCTCCTGCGTGTGGCCGCTGCCATAGCCCTCGCCGTTGGCCGCAGCACGACGCCGGCGCCAGTCCAGATAGGCCAACCCGGCTGACAGAATGAACGCCGAGCCGATCAGGCCGAGCCATGGCGCCGCCCAGGTCGTTGTCTTGAAGAATGCGCTCGGAATGATGTTCTGGATTTGCGGCGTGCCCGGCAGCGAGTCCATCGTGAAGGTAAAGGCTCCCAGCGCGATGGTTCCGGGAATCAGGCGCTTCGGGATGTCGCCCTGGCGAAACATCTCGGCGGCAAAAGGATAGACGGCGAACACGACGACGAACAGCGAGACGCCGCCGTAGGTCAGGATCGCCCCGACCAGCACGATCGACAGCATCGCCCGGCCCCGGCCGAGCAGACCGATGACGGCGGAGACGATGGACTTCGAAAAGCCGGACAGCTCGATGACCTTGCCGAACACCGCGCCGAGCAGGAACACTGGGAAATACAGTTTCACGAAGCCCACCATCTTATCCATGAATAGGCCGGTGAACACGGTGGGCACCGCAGCCGGATCGGTCAGCAGAACCGCGAGCAGCGCTGCGATGGGCGCGAACAGGATGACGCTGAACCCGCGATAAGCGACGAACATTAGGAACACCAGGGCCGCTATCGCGATAAGAAAACTCATGACATACCGCCCAACCCCAAGTTTTTGCCGCATGCATGTTTCCTGCATCTTCCCGGCATAGCAAGCGATCCCTCCAGCTTGCCAATGCAGCCCAGCCTTGACAGCGCGAATGTGTGGATTGCTGCTCGACGCCCGTCGAAACCAGTCGTGTTGTGTTGCATTGCAGCACGACGTGTCTCGAACCCCCACGCCGCACCATCCGAGCGCGAGGATCACCGGGACTGCCAGAAGGAACTGCGATGACTCTATTCCGACGCCTACGACGACTGCGCGGTTCGCAGTCCGGACTGCTCACCATTGCTGCAGGCCTTAGCGTGCTGGCCGGCATCAACGCGACCGTCGCGCGCCGGGCAGAGCGCAAGCATCCGCCCGAGGGCCGCTTCATCACCGTGGATGGCGTTCGGCTGCACTACACCGACCAGGGAACTGGGCAGCCTGTTGTGCTCGTGCACGGCAATGCAGTATCCGGCCGCGACTACGACACCAGCGGTGTCGCCGAAATGCTGGCCCGCACCAACCGGGTCATCATCATCGACCGTCCGGGCTTTGGCCATAGCGAGCGCCCGCCCCGTGTCTGGACCGCGGAACAACAGGCCGAGCTGCTGCACAAGGCGCTCGCGTCGCTGCAGGTCCAGCGCCCGGTCATCGTGGGCCATTCCTGGGGCAGGCTGGTGGCGCTGGCGCTGGCGATCGGGCATCCCGCTGACACCGCGGGCGTCGTGCTGCTCTCAGGCTACTACTTCCCGACGCTGCGGCTGGACGTGCCGCTGGTCGCACCGGTGGCGACGCCCGTCCTCGGCGATCTGCTGCGCTACACCGTCTCTCCCGTGCTGGGCTGGCTGCTGATGCCGGCGTTCAAGCGCTCGCTGTTCGCGCCCGCCCGGGTTCCGCCACGGTTCAAGGCCGACTACTCCGCCGCCATGGCACTGCGGCCCTCGCAGATACGCGCCACCGCCGAGGACGGCACCCTTATGGTCCCGAGCGCCCAACTGCTGTCCAAGCGCTACGGCGAGCTCGCGATGCCAGTCGTCATCATGGCCGGGCACGGCGACAAGATCGTGAGCAACCGCCAGGCCGAACGGCTGCACGCCGCCATTCCCGGCAGCGTTCTGCACATCGTCGGGGGTGTCGGGCACATGCTCCACCACATCGCGTCCTGGGCGGTGGTGACAGCGGTCGCGGACGTGCTGCGGAAAAGCGAGGAGAAAGTTTTGGCAACCCACCAAGCCAAGGCGCGCTAGCCGGCCAGAGCTTTCAGCAACGCAGCTCGCCGGCCTTGCCAAGGAACCGCTCGGTGAGCGCAATGACCTGGTCGATCCTGAACGGCTTGTGCATGAACGCCGCATAGCCCAAACAGCGTTCGGCGACTCCCGCCTCCGACATCGCGCTCATGATCACGACCGGAATGCACCACAGAGCCGGGTCGGATGCCAGTTCGCTCAGCATGGCTGCCCCGTTCATGACCGGCATCATGTAGTCGAGAAAGACGAGGTCGGCCCGCTCCTCGGCCAGCACCTCCAGCCCGTGCCTGCCGTTGATGGCCGTCAGCACGCGGTGGCCTTCATCCGTGAGGATCGCCTCGAACAGCTCCGCAATCCCGAACTCGTCGTCCACCACGAGCACCGTCGCCACGATTAGCCGCCGTTCCTGGACTGCGGCGGCATGTCCGGCGGCGAGCCGTCTGGCCAGCGTGAGAAGCCGGCCATGATCCCCTCGGCCGTCGCGTTGGTCCCCTCGATCGCCAAACCGTTATCCGTCAGCACGAACTGATGCAGCAAAGGATCGAAGTCGGCGTCCCGGACCTTCAAGATGGAAATCAGCCGATAGAGTCGCGACCGAAGCTCGATGTAGCGCAGCAGGACGAGATTTTCCGCCAGGCTGGACAGGTCGCCGAGCGGCGCCCGTATATTGGGTCCGACAATATCGGCAACCTCCAGCGTATAGATGGTCGTCACGCCCTGCACCCGCAGCTCGTTCATCAGTGCGTTGAGATAGTGACGCATGCGCCGGGGCTCTTTGGCAGCGTCCTGCACGCCGCCCAACCCATCGATGAACAGCCGCCTAACGCCCCGGCGGCGCACGGCATGCATCAGCTGATCGCCATAGGCGTCGAGCAGCCCATCCGTCGGCGGCTGCCACAGCACCTCCACCACGCCGCTATCGAGCAGACCTCGCAGCGGCTGGCACACCTCGCCCGCCTTGGCCCTAATGCGCGTCGGCGTCTCGTAGAAGCCGAACAGCAGCCCCGGCTCGGCCTCGCTGCAGCGGGACAGGAACTGCAGGCCGAGCGTCGTCTTGCCCACGCCGGACGGTCCCATGACCATGGTCGTGGACGCCGCCGGCAAACCACCGCCCAGCATCGCGTCGAGCCGGTCCACCCCACTCGACACCTTCTCAGTGCCGCTGTGATCCGGACGGGACGGCTTGGCCAGCAGCGACTCAATACGCGGATACACGACAATGCCGCTGTCGGTGATCTCGAACGAATGCTCGCCGCGCATGCAGCGGCTGCCGCGAAATTTGACGACCTGCAGCGAGCGTTCGGTTGACCAGTCGAACAGCTGATCGCTCAGCTCGATGATCCCGTCCACCATGGTGTGCTCGGGCGTGACCTCGTCGCTCTTCCGCGGGCTGTTGAGCAGGAACATGGTGCAGTCAGTTGCCATGGCGATGCCCTGCAGGCCATGCACGAATTCGTTGAGCGCCTGATCGTCGGGCGCCGCATGCTGGGCAGTCGTGAAGCCGTCAATGACCAGGACGGACACGCTGCGGGTCGTGATCTCCCGGCGCACCAGGTCCAGCAAGCCGCGCAGCCCGTTCTGGCGCAGGATGTTGAGGCCGCTGATGTAGCTGAGCCGATCGGGAATCTGCGAGCCGTCAAAGAAACTCATGCCGCCGAGATGCTGCAGCATGCGGGCGTGATACTCCGCCAGCAGCGTGGCATAGAGCGCGCGGCCGCCGGAGGCCGTGTGGTGGAAGCAGATCTGGTTGGCGAGCGTCGTTTTGCCGGCGCCGGGGGCGCCTTGGACGATATACAGGCCGCCCTTCAGAAAACCGCCGTTAAGAATCGTGTCAAGACCGGGAATGCCGCTTGGCACCCGTTCAAGCTTGTCAGTCCCGATGCCGCTCAACAATGCGCCTCCTTCAAATGCAGCGGCAGGATCACGGTGAACAGTGCTCCCCCGCCCGGCGCGTCATCGATGACGATTGCGCCGCCCATCGCCGCGACGAACTGGCCGACAACCCACAGCCCGACGCTGAACCCGTTATGCCGGTCGCCCTGCTGCACCGCGCGCTCGAACCGGCCGGACACCCGCGCCCGGTCGATGGTCGGAATGCCGCCGCCGTGGTCACGGACCTGGATG
>JANXVC010000388.1 GCA_025351925.1 Rhodospirillales bacterium
AGGCGCAAACAACGTCGCCCGGCTACTACGGATCCAGCATCACGTCACGCCTCGCAAGCAGACCGTGGAGAGAGAGTTTTTGGTGCGAAAGCCCTGCCTGGTAGGTGACGTTCGAGGAGAACACCGCGCCGTTTTGCGTCACCGTCACCGAGGGGGTCGGTACCACCGGGCCCAGCACGGAACCGGCCTGGCTGTTGAACCATTCTCTGCCCGCGGTCTGCCCGGCTGTTTTTGCAATGTCGGTCGACCGGCCGGCGGTAAAGGCGTCCGCAGCCACCTTTGCCGCAGCCATCGCCGCTGCATCGGCGGCCGCGTTCAACTGCGTCTTGGCCTGGGTGACGTAGCCGAGGTCAACGGCGATGCCAATGAAGCCGATGACCGGGATTACCGTCAAGGCAAACATCAGTGCGATACCGGCACTACGATCTCTCAGGCAGCGCTGCAGAAAATCAATCATCCTTCTTCGGTCCTTGAGTCAGAAAGACTTGTGGCACACTGCCAAGTTCGTCGAAGCGTGGTCCTTGTCGTATTGGACATACTGCGTCGGCATGCCGGCCCGAGGCGGCAGGAACGCCGTGTGCTGCAGCGTGATCGGCCCGGTGACGAAGCCGCTGAAGAGCGGTTGGTACTCATATGACACGTCGGCGATCACGACCGACGTCAGCGTGGTCATGCCGGACGTTGGAAGATTGCTGGCGGTGGCTTGCTGGTTCGACGCCACCTGCGTGACCACGCTGCAGGGCGTGCGCGTGACTGGCAGGCCCGGCGGGAGTAGTGCCACGCTCCACGCGATGTTTCCGACGTAGGCGCAGTTGCTTCCGGCCACACAGCCCGGCGGGCTCGTGACGAACACGACGGCCGACAGAGTGACCGAATACTGGCTGGTGTCGGCGCCGGATTTCAGCCTGGGGATCATGGCATAGATCGCAGTCATCGCCTGATAGGCTTGCTGGACGGTCAACGCGTTGCTCTGGTCCGGCTGCACACTTTGCTCGGTCGCGATCTGAACGATCGCCAGCGCGGTGCCGGTGACCTCGCGCATAGCGATGAAGATCTGAGTGATGTCATAGGACCCGGCCAGCATTGTGAACATCACCGGCGCCAGCAGGGCGAACTCAATGGCCGGCGTGCCGGATCGGTCGCGAAGCAGGGCCGGCGTCAGGCGGCAGCCGCTGCGGATCAGCTTGGCAATTGCACGACGGAACCGGCGCATCACCCCGTCAACACCCGTCTAGTGGGGCGGAGGTCACGGTGAATTTCTCGTTCATGAAGGCGGCCGATGACATGGTAACGTGGACAAACCCGTCAGCGGTGGCGGTCGCCATGGACGGGACGATGGCAGCGATCAGGCTCGGCGAGGTATAGATCGCCTGCAACAGCATCAGCTGATCGGGCCCGCCGGGGCAGTAGGTATAGGTCGCAGGAATAGCCGCATAGTAATCATTGGTGATTGGGATGACGTTGATCGTGACTGACGAGCACGACAGCAGTCCGGCCAAAGCAGGACACAAGTAGTTCGTCTGGAAGATCGCTGCGGTGTTGGAGTCTTGTGCTGTGCCGATCTGAATTTGCCGCGCCGCCGTCTGCACGCCGTAGTCGAGGCACACTTGCGCGTAAAAATCAAAGCCGAGTTCCATCAGAAAAATGAGCATGGTGAGGAACGGCAACGACACGACAGCGAACTCGAGCGCTACACCCCCGCGCCGGTCGCGCCAAAGAAGTGAGGGAAGCCTGCCACGCCGAACGCGATACGCCACCGCTCAATGCGCCGATGCGGTGACAATGCGCGGCATGCGGACCCACGTGTGCGGGGCGGGAACGGTCATCGACACCAGGGTCAAGGTGGGCGAGGACATGACATCGATTTCTCCCGCCGGCCCCCAAATGCGGATGCCTGCAACCGCATGGCTAGCTGTGGCCGGCGCCGGCGCGCCATGCCAAGCGGCCAGCACCAGATCACGATAGGGCGTCCCCAGCGCCTCCGTCCGGGAGTGGTAGGCTGCCACCGCCGGCTCCCACGCACCCAGCTCATCGCGCAGCGACACCAGGAAACGGTGTCTGCTCATCTCCCCCGTTGATCTGGAATGTCTGGCGCTGCGCGTGAGGCGGCTTGACGTGACCCTGATGCTTGGGATTCAAAGCGGGGATGACCGAGCTTCCTGATCTCAGCTGTCTGACGCACGAGGAGAAGGA
>JANXVC010000407.1 GCA_025351925.1 Rhodospirillales bacterium
TGGGCTGTGCGGCCGAAATGGCGGCGCCCGGCGTGTTCCTGCTGCCGATCGGCCTGGCGGCGTGCGGGGCGGGGGCCGCGACCGAGTGGCTGGGCCTGGATGGCGCCGGGCAGGTCGTGGTGTTTGTGGCGCTCACCGCCACGCTGATCGCCATCGCCTGGCGGGTGCGGGGCCGCAGGCCGCAGATCGACGCCGTGAACGCTCCGGCCGCCGGGCTGATCGGCCAGACCTGCCGGGCGGTGGCATTCGAGGGCGGCGAGGGCCGGGTGACATTAGGCGACGGCGTGTGGCCGGCACGGATCGCGGACCGCTCGGCGCCAGCAACGGGATCATTGCTCGAGGTCGTGGGGCTGGACGGGACGACGCTGCTGGTGAGCGCGCGGGGTGGCGATTGATCGGCGTTCTCACCCGTGGGCCCTACCCTCGCCTTGCGCATCACGGAGCATCCCTTCTACTGTTTATGAATGCGGCATGACGTGACGGAGAGGCAGGCGGCCCAGGCGGGAACGTGGCATGGCACGCTGCACGGCGTCCTCAAGGCGAATGCGGTGCGCCTGTTCACCTACGTGCCCGACCGCGTGCTGACGCCGCTTATCCAGGGCGCGCATGCCGACCCGCACTTCACCACGGTGGCGGCCACCCGGGAGGAGGAGGCATTGGGCATCGTCGCCGGCGCCTGGATGGGCGGAATGCTCGGCGTTCTCGCCATGCAGACCAGCGGCTTCGCCACTTTGCCCAACGCGCTGGCGTCCCTGGCGGTGCCCTACCAGATCCCGCTGCTCATGCTGATCTCGGAGCGCGGCACGCTCGGGGAGTTCAACCTCGGCCAGGCCATGGTGTGCCGGACCATGCGCCCGGTGCTGGACGCATTGGGCGTCGAACACCACACCATCACCCGGCTGGACGAGCTGACGTTCATCGCCGATCGGTCCATCAAGCAGGCCGTGGCGACCCAGGCGCCCGTCGCGCTGATCCTGTCGCCGCTGCTGACCGGCGGCAAAGTGTTCGGATAGGAGGGCCGATGGACACCCAGACCTCCTTGCATCACGCCAACCGCAAAGTCATGAACCGCCACGACCTGACGCGCCGGCTCGTGGCCCGGCTTCACCGTGAAGAAGCGGTCATCGGCGGCATCGGCAACACGAATTTCGACCTTTGGATGACCGGCCAGCGTCCGCAGAACTTCTACATGCTCGGCAGCATGGGGCTGGCCTGCCCCATCGCCCTGGGCGTGGCGCTGGCGCAGCCCGGGCGCGGAGTGGTGGCGCTGGAGGGTGACGGCTCCCTGCTGATGCAGCTCAACTGCCTCGCCACCATAGGGGCGATTGCGCCGGCCAACCTGCTGGTCATCGTCATGGACAACGCCTGCTACCAGATCACCGGCGCGCAGCCGACGGCGACGGCGGCCCGCGCCGACCTGGTGGCGATCGCGCAGGGCGCCGGCATCGCAAACAGCCACTGGGCGGCCGACGAAGCGGGGTTCGAACAGCTGGTCGAACGGTGCCTAGCCCAGCCCGGCCCGCATTTGATCGCCGCCCGCATCGACAGCCAGCCCGCGACCGGCACCACGGAACGCGATCCCGCGCTGATCCGCCAGCGCTTCATGCGGGGCATCGCGGTGACGACCTAAGCTGGCTGCTACGGCTGCTACGGCTGCTATGGCTGCGCCGGCGCCGGGCTGCCATGGTGGCGTCGCTCGTCCCAGAGCCGATCAGAAAAGCGGGAAAAAACGCCATGCGCGGGCTGGAAGGGCTGCGAGTTCTAGTAACCGGCGCGGCACAGGGCATCGGCCTGGCCATCGCCCAGCGTTTCGCCGCCGAGGGTGCGCGCGTGGCCCTAAACGACCGCGACGACACTCCCGTGCTGCGCGCCGCGACCGCCTCGCTGCCGCGCGTTGCCGCCGGGCCGCACTGCGCCGCCCCCGGCAACGTGGCGGATGAGGCGGCCGTCGAGCGCTTCGTAGCAGCGGCGATCAGCGGGCTGGGCGGGCTGGACGTGCTGGTGAACAACGCCGGGCTGCAGATACCGAGCCCCAGCGAGGCGCTGGACATCGCCGATTTCGACACCGTGCTGGCGGTCAACCTGCGGGGAACGGTGCTGTGCGCCCGGGCCGCGCTCCGGCACTTCCTGGGGCAGGGACGCGGCGTGGTGCTGAACAACACCTCGGTTCACGAGACGATTCCCAAGCCCGGCTATCTCAGCTACTCCGCCAGCAAGGGCGCGGTCGGCAACGTGACCCGCACCCTCGCTTTGGAGTTCGCCGGCCGCGGCATCCGCGTCAATGCGGTCGCACCAGGCGCCACGTTGACCCCGATGAATGCCGCGTGGGCCAACGACCCGGCGGCGCGCGGCACGGTCGAGCAGCACATCCCGCTTGGCCGGGGCGCGGAGCCGTCGGACATCGCCGCCTGTTTTGCCTTCCTGGCCTCGGCCGACGCCGCCTACATCACCGGCCAAACCATCTTCGTCGATGGCGGGCTGACCCTGCACGCCGATTTTCGCGAGAACTGGGCGTCCTGAGCCGAAGTTTCGGGTTCGCCGCCAGACTGGCGGGCCAAGGCTACGGCCCCCTGGCGGCGCGGCGGCGCGGCGGACTAGCATGCAGGCAAGCCATCGTCACGCCGTGAATGAGGTCTGTCCATGCCGAAATCAAGCAACCCCAAACTCACCCCCGAACTCACCAAGGTCGCCCTGTTCAGCAAGGAATATCCGCCGTACGTCTATGGCGGGGCAGGCGTGCACGTCGAATACCTCAGCGTCGCCCTGGCCAAGCTCGTCCAGGTGGAGGTCCGATGTTTCGGCGATCAAGCCACGGACGATGGCGCCCTCGTCGTGCGCGGCTACCAGCAATGGGATGAGACCAAGGTCGGCAGCGACCCGCGTTTCACCGGCGCCATCGACGCGTTCGCCCGCTCGCTGGTCATGGCCAAGGATCGTATCGACGCCCAGCTCGTGCATTGCCACACCTGGTACACCGACATGGGCGGCATCATCGCGTCGCAGCTCTGGGATATCCCCTACGTCCTGACCATCCACTCGCTGGAGCCGCTGCGACCCTGGAAATTCGAGCAGCTCGGCCACGCCTACCATCTCAGCGCCTGGATGGAACGCACCGCCATCGAGCAGGCCGACGCCATCATCGCCGTCTCCCGCGAGACCAAGGCGGACGTGCTGCGCCTGTTCGACATCGAGCCCGAGCGGGTCCACGTCATCCACAACGGCATCGACCCAGTGGAATACCGCCCCACGCCCGGCGCCGACGTGCTCACGAAATACGGCATCGATCCGGACCGGCCCTTTCTGCTGTTCGTCGGACGCATCACCCGGCAGAAGGGCATCATCCACCTCGTCAATGCCATTCCGCATGTCGATCCCGCGCTGCAGATCGTGCTCTGCGCCGGCGCGCCCGACACGCCGGAGATCGGCCGCGAAATGGAGGAGGGCGTGGCCAAGATCGCCGCTCAGCGGCCGGGCATCATCTGGGTCCGGGAAATGATCTCCCGCCCAGAGGTCATCCAGCTTTACACCGAGGCGGCAATGTTCTGCTGCCCCTCGGTTTACGAGCCGTTCGGCATCATCAATCTGGAGGCAATGGCCTGCGAGACCGCCGTCGTCGCCTCCGCCGTGGGCGGCATCCCGGAGGTCGTGGTGCCGAACGAGACCGGGCTGCTGGTTGACCCCAACCTGATACCCGGCACGTTTGAACCGGCCGATCCCGCTGCGTTCTCCATCGGCCTCGCCGACGCCATCAATCAGCTGGCGCACGATCCAGCCTTGTGCGCGCGTTTCGGCAAGGCTGGGCGCGAGCGGGCCATCGCGCATTTCAGCTGGGACGCCATCGCGCGGACCACCGTAGCGCTTTATAGCTCGCTGCTGGAGGAGCGGGCTGAAATCAGGTGACGCTAAGGCAGCTCGGGCATCCGATGGTCTCAGTCGAACTCGGTTGGCAAATCGGCTGCACAGGCGTGCACGAACATGCGCCGGAGCTGGCCGGACAGCACACGGCCGAGGGAAAGATCGTCCGGCAGCCCGCTTTCCGCGAACCAGCCGACCTCTGACGTCTCCGGTCCCGTCGCCGCGGTTCCGCCCATGATGTCGCAGATGAAAAACAGCTTGCAGCATGAGAACACGCCCGGCGAATGGCCTTGCCGGGTCCGGTCCCACACGGCCGCCAGCTTGCGCACGCTGACCACAAGCCCGCTTTCCTCGCGCATTTCCTTGATGACGCTCTCGGCCGCCGTCAGGTTCACGTCCGCCCAACCTCCCGGCAGCGTCCAGCGGCCGCCATCCGCCACCTCGCGCACCATGAGCAGTCGGCCCTGGTCGTCAAACGCTGCCCCGCGAACATCGACCTTGGGGGTCGCATACCCGCTCTCGCCGGCGAACAAGGCCTCGATCCGCGCGGCCGGAGCTGCCGTGTGCGCCGCCATGATCCGCGACGCCAAAGCGCGCAGCATTTCGTAGCGTTCGCGGTCGTAAGGGTCGCGGACGAAGGTCAGGCCCGTTTGGGCAATGGCCTGCAGCTCGCGCGTCCAGGTCAGCCAATCTGGTTCAGCCATCGCCATGCTAACTCTCTGCTTCAATGGCTGCACCATGGGCGGAGACGATTCAGCAGGCCAGTGGGGCGTTGTTGGGGCAGTGACTATCCCCCGCTGCAACCCGCGCCCAGCACAGCGCTTATAGGCCCGATACAGCAATGGGGACGGGAATGTCCGGCTCGCCTAACCACCCCGTCCCTGTGCCCCCAGGCACCGCAGCCGGGAGCAAGGAAACCTTTGACATTCATGAGGTTTTCAACCGCTTGCGCGCGGCCTGCCTCCGCCTTCCCAAGGCGGCGATGTTCCAGCTGCGGGACGAGGGTTACCGCACCCCCTACGAACAGCTCATCGCCAGCCTGATCAGCACCCGCACGCTGGACGAGACCACGATCCCGGTCTGCCGCCGCCTGTTCGATCGCGCCCGCACGCCCGCGGCCATGACGGCACTGGATGAGGCCGAACTGGCCGCCCTGCTCCGCGGGGCTACCTTCCCAGAGCCGAAGGCGCGCGACATCCTTGCCCTCTCTTGCAGCATCGCGGAGCGGCACGACGGCACGGTCCCGGACACGCTGGAGGGCCTGACCGCGTTCCGCGGCGTCGGTCCGAAGGTGGCGGCCCTCACGTTGGCGGTCGGCTTCAACAAGCCTGCGATCTGCGTGGACATCCACGTCCACCGGGTCGCCAACCGCTGGGGCTACGTCGCCGAGCCCACGCCCGAGCGCACCATGGCCGCCCTCGCGAGCAAACTGCCGCAGCAATACTGGATCGAGATCAACGAGCGCCTGGTGCCTTTCGGCAAGCACGTCTGCACCGGACCGCGGCCGAGATGCCCGGCCTGCCCGCTGCTCTCCATGTGCCGGCAGGTGGGCGTGGACCGGGCTTGAGCCAGCGTCCGGAAATGCCCGGCTGATCGCCCTTCGGGCATACCCCCTTATGATGGCGGTTGTGTCGTTTGCAAACACAACCTCGATGATGGCAGTTAACCAGCTTGGTTCTTAAGCGGTGATTCGGAGTCAGCAGTGACAGTGCCTGATGCGGTCGGGTTGATGGGCGTCGCACTCTATGTCGGAGCTTATGCTGGATTGCAGACCGGCAAACTGGGGCTGACAGACGTAAAGTACACCGTTCTGAACGCTGTCGGCGGACTGGCCGTGATCTTCTCACTTGTCTGGAGCTTCAACCTCGCGGCGTTCGTCACACAGGTTCTGTGGCTGATATTCACCCTGGTTGGCTATCTGCGGTCTCGGAGAATCTGAGCCGAAGCACTTGAGCAGCTTCTGTCCAAGCCTCGTGTTTGCGAGGCACATAATCGCCCTTATGGCCGGCCAGGTGCGGGCGCGATGAAGTCCGCCCAGACCCCGTGCGGCTGCCAGATCGCGTCCATGTCCGCGCGAGCCGCCACCTCGTCCATCCCGAGCACGTCGCGCCGATACCGGTAGAAAAACGCCGAGACGCGCCAGTTGGCGATGCAGTGGACGTGGACCTTGCCGGGCGGCGTCGCCTCGAAGGCCGCCCGGAACGCGTCGAAGTCCGCATCGGTCGGGGCCGCAAAATCGACCGGGATGTGCGTGTAGATCATGCCGAGCCGCGTCACATCGCCGCGTTCATCGGGGAGCGCGTGCTCATGGGTATGCAGCCCGAGGTTGATGACGTGACGCACGCCGAGCCCGGCGATGGCGGCGAGCTGCGCGGCCGTCGGCTGTCCGGACGTGGTGACGCGCGCATCGAGGCGGCGCCAGTTGGTGATGTCCTGTGGATCGGTCACTGCGATCTCCTCCGATAGGGGTCAGGGGCCGCGGGCTCAGCCATGCGCCGCCGGGTCGAATGCGGCAAGATTGGCGCGGCATCGCTGGATCAACGGCGCCATGCCGGTCTCGGTCGCCAGGCGAAGCGCCGTCGCGTAGTGCGCCTGACCGGCGGCGGTCGATCCGAGGGCGGACAACGCCTCGCCCAGCACAACGGTCGCCAGCGCTGCATTGCCGCGCTCCTCGTGCAGATGAGCGATCTCGACCGCCTTTTCGGCGTGTCGTGCAGCTTCGTCGGCGCGGCCGGCAAGCTGATGCGCCTCGGCGAGCCATGCGAGGTAGTTGGCGTGGCTGACGAAAATACCGCTGCGCCGGGTGCGCTCGGCGGCCTGTTCGATCAGGTCGAATGCCTCGTCGAACTGGCCAAGCCGTGACAGGACGTGCCCGAGGCATGAAGTAATGTTCACCGACCAGGCGAAGAATTCCCATTTGCGGCACAGGGCAAGGCTCACGCGCAGGGTCGCCTCCGCCTCCGGCAGCCGCCCGGCGAAAGCGAGTGCGAACCCTTCGCTAAGATGCGCGACCGTCCTGCACAGGGGGAGATCGACCTCGTCGGCGAGCCGCCGCATCTCGCCAGCGGTTTTTTCAGCCTCGAAGGTGTCTCCCAGCCGCGCCAACGCCCAGGTCAGCCAGCCCCGGAAGAAGATGATCGACGGGCCGGGCGTTCCCGTCCAGGCCATGCGGTCGCGCGCCTCCAGGTCCGCGATCAGCTCGCGCAGCGTGGTCACAGTCCTGGCGTAGTCGCCGCTCGAATAGGCGGCCTGTGCGGCAAAGAATTGCGCCGCGACGGCCAGGTTCTGCTCGCCATTGGAAAAATCGAGCGCGCGCGCTGCCGCCTCCAATGCGGCGCCGGGCCGGCCGACCAGCTGCAGGTCGCGGGCGAGGAAGGCGGTCGCCCAGCCCAGCCTGCCTCGATCGCCAAGCTGGCGGGCGAGGGCCTCGGCTTGGGTAGAGTTGTCCAGGCTTCGGTGAATCCCGGCGGTCGGAAAAAGGGCGGTGCGGAGCTCAAAACGCAGATCGATTTCGCAAGCAAGCGTGTCCTTCGAGCGCGGCAGCTGTTTGCACGCCTCGATCGCCTGCTCGAAAAAGCGTGACGCCGCGATATAGGCCGACCGGCTCGCCGCGCGGCGCCCCGCGATGCGTGCGGCGCCGACGAGTTCTTCCCAAAGCTCGCCGCGCGCCGCGTGATGCACGAGCGTCTCGGCCTGTTCGGCCAGCCGGTCCGCGTGGATGCGTTTGACCGTGCGCACGATATGCCCGTGCAGGTCGCGACGCTGCGCACGCGGCAGCCCGGTGTAGGCGACCTCCTGGATAAGGGCGTGCGAGAAGCCGATCGCATTGTCCGTTTGCTGGACCGGACGGAACATCCCAGCCTCGCACAACATTTCCAATCGGTTTTGAAAGTTTGCTTCTGGGCGGTCGCTGAATAGTTCGCGCAGCGTTTGCAGCGGAAATCGGTTGCCGAGCGCCGAGGCGGCAACCAGAACCCGTTTGTCCTCGGCGGCGAGCCGGTCGATGCGGGCGGCAACGACGGCCTGGATCGTCGAGGGTATCGCCGGCTGCTGATCGTCGTGCGTCCCGCCCTGCGGCAGCTCTGCGGTCAGCGCATCCCGCGCGAGCTCCTCGAGAAAAAACGGATTTCCAGCCGATCGCCCAATCAGCGCCTGACACAGCGCACGGCTGGTGATGCCGGGAAACGCCTGCTGGACAAGCTGCCCCATGCTGTCCGACGAAAGCGGCCCGAGCGTGATCACGCTGGAGACCGGCCGCTTCCAAGCGGGCGCGAAGTCAGACCGGTACGTCGTCAGCAGGAGCAGCCGGCAATCAGGCGCCGGCAGGAAGTCAAGCAGCCGCAGGCTTTCCTCGTCAGCCCATTGCAAATCCTCGATCAGCAATAGCGTCGGGCGGCGGGTGAGCGTATCGAGCACAGCGCGCACGCAATCGCGCAGCGCGTCGCGCCGGTGCAGCGGGTCCAGCCCGTCCCAAGCCGCCGCGTTCTCGCCGAGCGGCAGTGCTAACAAGGACAGCAGCGCCGGCACGTGGTCGGTGGTGTCGGCGAGCTGGCTTCGGATTCGGCTGACCGCCTCGCCGGGATCACCGCGCGCGTCGATCCCAAAGCAAGACCGCAGGAGAGCTCCGACCAGTTGATAGGGCACGTCCCGGCCGTATGAGATCGCCTCGGCCTGGATCACCTGCCAGATATCCGCCTGCAGTAGGCGCGTGAACTCCCACGCGAGCCGGGACTTGCCGGCGCCCGCGTCGCCGACGATCGCAACGGTGACAAAAGCGCGCGTGCGGGCGGTCTGCGCATAGGTGAACAGCTCCGCCAGCTCGCGGTCGCGTCCGACATGCGGACTGAGGCCGCGCACCACCGACCCGCTGAAGCGCAGGCCGCTTTGGCGGATACTGGCCAATGCGAACACGTTCTGCTGCCCGCCGAAACCCCGGAGCGCGCGCGGCCCGAGCGGGACGAAATCGACGGCGGGGCCGGTCAGCGCGCGCGTGCTGGCAGCGCAAAGTGTCGTGCCCGGCCGTGCCAGCGATTGCAGGCGCGACGCGAGATGGATCGTGACGCCGAACGCGGGATAGGCCCCGGCGGCGCTGGTCCCCAGCGGGCTGAGCAGCGTGGGTCCCGACGCGATGCCGACGCGCAGGTGGATGGGCGAGCTCGACGACGCAACGGTCTCGTGCATGCGGAACGCCGCGCAGCAGGCACGCAGCGCGTGATCCTCCTGACTGAGCGGCGCGCCGAACAGCGCCATCACCCCATCGCCGAGCACCTGGTTCAGCGTGCCGCCGAACGCCTGCACGGCTTCGATCATTGCCCGGACGACCGGCGTCAGAATTGCCTGCGCTTCATCGGGCGAGCAGCCGGCCACCATTTCGGTCGAGCCGGCGATATCGCCGAACAGGACCGTGACGTATTTCAGTTCGCCGTCAAGCAGCGGCTGCAGGCCGGGCTGCGGCTCCGCCAGCAGCGTGCCGCAGGTATCGCAAAAACGGGCTGCGCCGCGATTGATGGTGCCGCAGCGCAGGCAAAGTCCGGGTCCAGCAGGCGGTGTATGGGACAGCTTGGTCCGTCTCGTTAGGGAAATGCCGGTCCCGGGCCGGCGTAACGGGTCGCGGCGATCGCGGCCTTGCCGGCGGCGACCGAAGCGGTGATCGCCTCTTCGAACGGCATCATCGAGACGAGATCAACGTTTCGAACTCCCGGCTGTGCCGAGACCGCGATGGTGAACGCTTGCGCCGCCTGCTTGTCGGGCATCGCGAGCACCGCCATGAGATCGTGACCGCCGAACATGGCGAACTTCTCGCTCACGACGTGCCTGCGCGCGTCATTCTGGAAATGCTGCGTGTCGTAGAAATGAAACGTGGCGAACGACCCCCCGAGATGGGCGATCAGCTTGCGGATCGGGTCCAGGCGCTGGTCGAAACTGGCGGCCTTGCTCATGATGTCGTGCCAGCCAGCCGACGTGTAGGAGAGATGAAGGAGATAGTGGTCCATCAGAAGCGTCCCCTCATTGTAAATTTACAGCGATGTGGGTGTGGCACGTCGCTAAAGACGCTTCAACCTTCGAGGGCAGCTGAACGTATCGGCGGTCACGCCGCGGCGGCTTGTCGCAGTCTTCAGACGGCGAGCGCTTCCGGACCTTCGGCGGCAGGCGCTGTCAGGGCCGCTGGACCGCGGCGTCACGGCATGAGCATCGCCCCTAGCCGATAGCACAGCGCCGCCACCAGCGCCGACGCCGGCAGCGTAATGCCCCAGGCCACGACGATGCTGCGGGCTACCCCCCAGCGGACGGCGGATGCGCGCCGGGCGGCGCCCACGCCCACGATCGAGCCGGTGATCGTGTGCGTCGTGGACACGGGAATGCCGAGCCAGGTCGCCCCGAACAGCGCCATGGCCCCGCCGGTCTCGGCGCAGAAACCCTGCATGGGGGTGAGATGCGTGATGCGCGAGCCGACCGTGCGCACGATGCGCCAGCCGCCGCACAGCGTGCCGAGCGCCATGGCGCCCTGGCAGCTCAGCACCACCCAGAACGGCACCTGGAAGCCGCCGGCGAGACGCCCTTGCGAGTATAGCAGGACGGTGATGATCCCCATCGTCTTCTGCGCGTCGTTGCCGCCATGCGCCAGACTCAGCAGGGAGGACGACACGAACTGCAGCACGCGGAACCGTCGATCGACGGCAAACGGCGTCGAGCGGACCGCGAGCCAGGAGACCGCCAGCACCAGCGCCATCGCCAGCACCAGTCCGGTCAACGGCGACAGCACGATAGCCGAGCCGATCGTCCCGAGGCCATGCCAGATGACGGCCGCCCAGCCCGCCTTGGCGACCGCGGCGCCGACCAGTCCGCCGACCAGGGCATGGCTGCTGCTGGACGGGATGCCGAGCCGCCAGGTGACCACGTTCCAGACGATCGCCCCGGCCAGGGCGCCGAAGATGACCAGCGGATCGACGATGCTGGCATCGACCACGCCGCTGCTGATGGTCGCCGCGACGTGCAGGCCGAACACGGTGAAGGCGATGAAGTTGAAGAACGCCGCCCACAGCACGGCGGTGAAGGGCCGCAAAACCCGTGTCGCAACGACGGTCGCAATCGAGTTGGCGCTGTCGTGCAGGCCGTTGAGGAAATCGAACAGCAGGGCGACGGCGATCAGCCCGACGAGCACGGGCGTGCCGACGAGGAAACCAGTCATGGGCGGGCGTCCTCAGACCTGTTCGACGACGATGCCGTCGATCACGTCCACCACGTCCTCGCAGCGGTCCACCACGGCCTCGACCAGGTCATAGACCTTCTCGACCGTCAGCTTGTGGCCCGGCGAGCTGTCGCTGGCGAACAGGGTGCGCAGGCCGCGGTCCAGCAGCTCGTCCGCCTCCCCCTCGATGCGGCGGACGGCCACGGACATCGCGTTCAGCCGGTCCACGCTGCGGTCGATCGCGCCCAGCAGCGGCATGCCGTCGCGCAGCTCCGTCGCGGCACGCACGGCGCAGTCGGCCATGCCCTGCATCTCCGGCGTGAAGCCGACGCCGTAGCGCACCATGCGCCGCCCGGTGTCCTTCATCAGGTCGATCGTGTCGTCGAGCGCCGTGATCAGGTCCAGTATCTGCGACCGGTCGAACGGGGTCACGAAGGTGCGGTGGATCGCCAGCACGGTGTCGCGCGTGACCTGGTCGGCGGCGTCCTCCAGCCGGCTGATCTCGGCCGCGTGCTGCTCGGCGCGCCCATCGCCGGACATCAGGGCGCGGAACGCCTCGGCCGCCGGCACGATCAGCCGCGAGTGCGCGCAGAACCGCTCGATGAATTTCTCGTCTTGCGGCATCAAGGAGCGGAATGCACGCAGCAGGACGTTCGAACGCAGGGGCTTCATCGCGAGGGCGCTACGATGGAGTGGGCCGGGGCAAATCGTCTGCTGATCAAGCTGGGGTCTCCGAATGTTTGGAACGCTGTAAAAGCGGCTATCCAACGAGGATGACGGGCTCGGCTGCCCGCTATTTGCGGCTGTTTTGGCAGCGCCTGCTCATTCGGCAGCGTCGTCCGCTTTGGGCAGCTTCTCCGCCATGCCGAGCAGGGCCTCGCGCCGGTCCATCTCGCCCCACACCTCGTCCGGCGTCACGCCGAGCGCGGACCACAGCACGACGAGGTTATAAAGCAGGTCCGCGCTCTCATTGACGAACCCGGTCCGCTCCTCCCGCACTGCGTCGATCGCCGTCTCGGCCGCCTCCTCCACCAGCTTTTGCGCCATCTTGGGCACGCCGCCTGCCAGCAGCTTTGCCGTGCGCGGGCTGACGTGCAAGCCAGCGCGCACCGCCTGGACCGCCCTGGCCAGGCGCGCAAGCCGGTCCTCGTGGCCCGTCGCAGCCGGAACAGCCGCCAGCTCTGCAGCCGGGGCACGCTGCTTGCGCTTCTTGGGCGCCTTGACGCTTTTTGCCCGTTTCGGCGCCCCCTCCAGCAGCGGTTTCGCCGAGCCAGATCTTGCCTTCTTGCCGGCCTGCGCCGCCGAAGCCGATGCGGCTAGACTCGGAGGTTGTCCCTCGTGCCCGGCCGGGGTCAAAGCCGCGTCCGGTGTCACCGCCGGGGAGCGCCGTTGCTGCTTCTTGGGTGCTTTCGTCATGCCTGTGTTTACAATCCCATCCGGTCCATCTCGTTGCTGCCTTGCTGCCGCGCTCATCCCAATGCAGTTCCAGCCCGTGCCGCCGCTTCTCGGATCGAGAACGCGCATACACATCGATTGTGTGCTTTATGACACTTTTGTTACAATGCCTGCCTGTGCTTGGGCAGGGGGACGTTTGAAGGTCGCCGCATGGCAACGCCATTGACGCCGATTCACGCGGGGTCGATCGCATTGCTGCTCGCGATGCAGGTAAAGCGTCAGCGGGACGCGCTGGAGCTTTTTCCGATCGAAGTGGATTAGGGAAAAGCTCTAGTCAGCTGTCTAGACGAGCGTCGTTGTCCAATCGAACGAGCAGATCGATCGGATGTTGCGCTAAATTCAGGCTAGGCGCTTGGCGACCTCTTCCAGCATGACCTCAGTCGCGCCGCCGCCGATCGATTGGATGCGGGCGTCCCGGACCATGCGCTCAATGACGCTTTCCCGCAGGTAGCCCATGCCGCCGTGAAATTGCTGGCAGGCATAGGCGACGCGGTTCACCAGTTCGCCGCATAGGGCCTTCACCTGGCTGACCTCGCGCACGCAGTCCCGGCCCTGCGCGTCTAGCCAGGCCGCGTGATAGACCAGCCGGCGCGCGGCTTCGATCTCGGCGCTCAGCATCGCCAGGCGCTGCCGGATGGCCTGCTTGTCCCACAGCGTGGCGCCGAACGCCCGGCGGCCGCGCACCCAATCCAGCGTCAGCGCCATCATCGCCTGCGCCTCGCCCATGGCCTGGGCACCCAGCACGATCCGCTCGTTCTGAAAATTGCGCATGACGGCGTAGAAACCCCGGTTCTCCTCGCCGAGCCTATGGCTGGCCGGCACGCGGCAGTCCTGGAACACCAGCTCGGCCGTATCCGACGACAGCCAGCCGTGCTTTTCCAGCGCACGGCCGACCGAGAAGCCCGGCGTGCCGCGCTCGACGGCAAAGATGGAGACGCCGCGGCTGCCCTTGGCCGCCGTGTCGGTCTTGGCGGCAACGAACACCAGGTCGGCATGGACGCCGTTGGTGATGTACATCTTGGCGCCGTTGATCACATAGCCGTCGCCGTCCGGCCGCGCCGTCGTGCGTATGCCGGCGACGTCCGATCCGGCGTCGGCCTCCGTCACCGCGACCGCCGTGATCGTCGTGCCGGCGACGATGCCGGGCATCCAGCGCGCCTGCTGCGCTGCGCTGCCGGCATTGGCGAGGTGGGGCGACGCCATGTCGGTGTGCACGAGGACGGTGATGGCGAAGCCGCCGAAGGTGGAGCGGCCCAGCTCCTCGGCCAGGATGGCGGTGGCCAGCGTGTCCATGGCGCTGCCGCCATACGCCTCGGGGTAGCGGACGCCGAGGAAGCCGAGCTCGCCCATGCGTCGCAGGACCGCGCGCGGGACCGAGCCCGCCGCTTCCCATGCGTCCGCGTTGGGCTTGATCTCGGCTTCGACGAAGCGGTGGAGCTGGGCGCGGAACAGCTCGTGCTCTGGCGTGAAGTATGGATCGGTTTGGCCGCCCGCCGCTGCCGGCACGAGTGCGTCCAGAGCCATCGAAGCCTCCTGTCTGCCGCTTAAACGTTAGGGAGTTGCAGCGGCGGAAGTCAACGTCGATGGAGTGGGGCGCCAGTCCCATGGCGGCATTCCCGCCCTGGACAACAATCCCTTGACGATGCCGGAACAGCCAAACTAGCGTCCGGAGCGCGGCGTTCGTCGCGGCACCCAGGAAAAACCAGCCATGGACGCGGTCACCGCCCTCATCAGCTCCGCCCTGCGCCCGTTGCCGGACCGTTGGCGCGTGCCGGAACAGGCGGCGCTGCTGGCTGAGGCCCGAACTGCGGAGGCGTCCGGCGCCGATGGCTACTGGGCCTGGGCCGCCGCGCGGATGCGCTGGATGCGGCCCTACGACACGCTGCACGAGAATGGGCGTGAGGGCGGATTCGGCGATTTCCGCTACTACGCCGGCGGCCTGCTGAACGTCGCCGACAACTGCGTGGACCGCCACGCCGAGAACCCGGCAACCGCCGACCGCGACGCCGTCATATGGGAGGGCGAGCCGGGCGAGGTCCGCCGCCTGACCTATCGCGCGCTCCGGGACCAGGTGGCGCGCTGCGCCAACGGCTTCCGGACCCTAGGCGTCGGCCGCGGCGACGTCGTCGCCATCTACCTGCCGAACCTGCCCGAAGCTTTCGTCGCCATCCACGCCTGCAACCGCATCGGCGCCATCTACACCGTGCTGTTCAGCGGTTTCGCCACCGACGCCGTGCGGCTGCGGCTGCAGGCGTCGCGCGCCAAAGTCGTGGTGACCGCCGACGCCGCATTCCGCCGCGGGCGCCAGGTGCCGCTGCTGGCCAATGTGCGGGCAGCGCGCCACGGGCTGGACAGCCTGCATCGCACCGTCGTCGTGGACCGCACCGGCGCCGCTCCCGCGCTGCAGGCCGGGGAGACGGCCTGGGACGCCATGCTGGCTGCGGAGACAGCGGACTGTCCCTGCGTGCCGCTGGAGGCGAACGACCCGGCCTTCCTGATCTTCACCTCGGGCACCGAGAGCAAGCCGAAGGGCCTCGTGCACAGCACGGCCGGGTTCCTGATCGGCGCCTGGGCGAACGTGCAGTGGCAGGTCGGGCCGCAGCCGGACGACGTCTATTGGTGTGCGGCCGACGTGGGCTGGCTGACCTTCCCAATCCAGACGGTCATCGGCGGCTTGGCGCAGGGCATGACCCTGTTCTGCTACGAGGGCGCGCTGGACTATCCGCAGCGGATGCGCGTGCTGGAAACGGCGCAGCGGCATGGCGTGACGAAGATCCTCATCGCGCCGACCGGCCTCCGCATGCTGCGCGCCGCCGGCGACGACGCGATCCGGGCGCAGCGGCCGCGGCGCCTGCGCCTGATCACCACGCAGGGCGAGCCGCTCGATCCCGAGACGGCGGAGTGGACCGAGCGCACGCTGGACGTGCCGGTGATCAACGCCTACGGCCAGACCGAGACCGGCTCCACCTGGACCATGCCCGTCTATGGCGTGGACGCGACCAAGCCCGGCAGCTCCGGCACTCCGGTGCCTGGCCACGCCTGCGCCATACTGGACGACGCTGGGCATCAGGTCCCGCGTGGGGTGCGCGGCAACCTCGTGCTGACGGCGCCGTTCCCGACGCTCGCGCGCACCATCTGGGACGATCCCGTCCGGTATCGCACCGCCTACCTCAACCGGTTCCCCGGCGCCTATGCGACATCGGACGAGGCGATCGAGGACGCGGACGGCCAGATCTGGGTGCTGGGCCGCGCCGACGACGTGATCAACGTCGCCGCCCACCGCATTAGCACGATGGAAATCGAGGGTGCGGCAGCGAGCCAGCCCGGCGTCGCCGAGGCGGCGGTGGTCGGCATCCGCGACGCCATGCGCGGCACGGTCCCGGTCGCCTTCGTCACCCTGCTGCCCGGCGCCGACGCCGCCCAGGTGCGCGACGGCGTGACGGCCGCGGTGGAGCGTGCGATCGGCAGCATCGCGCGGCTGGGCCATGTCTATGTGCCGACGGCGCTGCCGAAGACCCGGGCCGGCAAGGTCATGCGCCGCCTGCTGCGTGAGGCGGCCGAGACCGGCGCGGTCAGCGGCGACCTGACCGGGCTCGACGATCCGGCGGCGCTGGAGGCGGTGCTCAGCGTGGTGCGGACGGTTTAGAATGCCTGACTACAAGCTGCATCATTTTCAGGATCGTTGGGACGGTCACAGGATTTCGTCATACAAGTCGCGCCACGCCGGGTTCCCGGCCTCGATCAACGCGAGTTTGCCCTTGCGCGAGCCGGCCTTGATCTGCTTTTCCCGCGTGATGGCTGCGGTCATGTCGGCATGTAGTTCGAACCACACGAGCATTGTACAGCCATGACGGGCGGCGAAGCCGTCGTGGCCCGCCGCCCGATGCTGCCCTGCACGCTGCACAAGATTGGACGTGACGCCCACATACAGCGTGCCGCTGGGCTTGCTGGCCATGAGGTAAACCGCAGCCTGCCTCGTCAAGAGAACCCAGCCCTCAAGAGCCCCGTCATTGCGAGCCGTCTTCGGCGTGGCAATCCAGGGCCGCGTGAGACGACGTTTGCGCGTGCGGCCCTGGATTGCCGCGTCGCTGCGCTCCTCGCAATGACGAAACTCTGTCGCGGGAACGACATTTGATCCTACCCGTGGAAGACAAGGCTCGCAAAGTCGCGGGCGATCGTGTCGATGTCCAAACGGCCGGGCCGATACCACTCGCCGGCCCAGTTGACCGCGCCCAGCAGCATCAGCCGCACGGCGTCCAGCGAGACGCCCGGGCGGATTAGACCGGCCCGGCTCGCCTCCTCGACGATGCCGCGCCAGATCTGCTCGTAGCGCCGCCGGTCGGCCCGGCACTCGGCGCGAACCGCGTCCGGCAGGAAGGCGAAGGCGCGGATGCTGGCCGCGGTGTAGTCGCTGTTCTCCAATGAGGAGCGCAGGTGCGCCCGGATCGCCGTCTCCAGCCGCAGCCGCGGGCAGGCGACGGGGCCGAGCGCCGCCAGCGCAGCCATTACGGCGTCGTGGACGATGCGCACGCCCTCGTTCATCACCGCCGCGACGAGGGCGTCCTTCGACGCGTAATGGTGATAGATGCTGGCGGCCTTGATGCTGACCCGCGCCGCGATCGCCCGCACCGTGGTGGCCTCGTAGCCGCGATGACTGAGCAGGGCCGCCGTCGCATCCAGGATGTGCCGCGGAACCGTCGCGGGCAGCCGGGCGGCCGTCACGGTCGTCGGTCTTGGCCGGCCTCGCCCCAGTTGACGGCAGGGTGCGGGGTGCGGCGCATCAGCAGCCGCGCAATTCCAGCTTGCGTGGTGACGCCGTCCTGGTTCACCAGCGCGATCGACAAACCCAGCAGCCCGCGCTCCGGATGCTTAACGCCGCGGGTCTCCACCACTGCGATCTCGGCATGGATGGTGTCGCCGGGCCGGACGGGCGCCTTGAAGTCCCAGGTGACGCCCAGCAGCGCGACCGCCGTACCGTCGATCAGGTCCAGCCGCGCCGCCAGCCCGAAGGCCATGCCGATGCCCATCGGGCCATGCGCGACCCGGCCGCCGAAATCCGTGGCCTTGGCGAACACCTCATCCGTGTGGACCGGATTGTAGTCTCCCGTCAGCCCGGCGAAATCGCCGATGTCGCGCTCGGTAATCGTCCGGCCCGGCGTCCTGAACCGCTGGCCGACCGCGAACTCGTCGAACAGCCGGCCCATCAGCGCGCCGCCGCCTCATCACGCAGGTCCTTGCGCCGGATCTTGCCGGTGATGGTCATGGGCAGGCTCTCCCGGAACTCGATCAAACGCGGATACTCATGGCCGGAAAGGCGGGACTTGACGAAGTCCTGGATTTCGCCCCGCAGCGCGTCGTCAGGGTTCACATCGCCGCGCGGCACAATGAACGCCTTCACCACCTCGCCGCGCACCCGGTCGGGCACGCCGACGATGGCGGCAATGGCGACGGCGGGATGGTGCATCAGGCAGTCCTCGATCTCGGTCGGGCCGATGCGGTATCCGCCGGACATGATGAGGTCGTCGTTGCGGCCATGGAACCAGAAATAGCCGTCCGCGTCGCGCCGCCCGGTGTCGCCGGTCAGCAGCCAGCCTTGGCGGAACTTGTCCGCAGTCGCCTCCGCCTTGTTCCAGTAGCGCAGGAAGAACACCGGGTCCGGCGCGCGCACGGCGATCGTTCCGGCCTCGCCCGGCGGCAGCGGGTTGCCGCCGTCGTCCACGACCTCCAGCACGTGGCCCGGCAGCGCCCGGCCCATCGAGCCCTCCCGGAGCGGCATCAGCGACGCGCAGTTGGCGACGGTCAGGTTGGCCTCGGTCTGGCCATAGAACTCGTTGATGGTCATGCCGAAGGTCTCGCGGCCCCAGGCCAGCATTTCGTCGCCCAGCCGCTCGCCGCCGCTGGCGAGGCTGCGCAGGGCATAGGCGTGGCGGGCGGGGTTCGCCACCTGCCGCATCATCTTCAGCGCGGTCGGCGGCATGAAGGCGTTGCGGATGCCGTGGCGGGCCAGCAATGCGAAAGCCTCCTCGGGGTCGAACTTGGCGAACCGCTTTGCCAGCACCGGGATGCCGTGGAACAGCGACGGCAGCAGCACGTCCATCAGGCCGCCGGCCCAGGCCCAATCGGCCGGCGTCCACATGCGGTCGCCGGGCTGTGGGAAGAACTCGTGCGGCAGCTCGACGCCGGGCAAGTGGCCCAGCAGCATCCGATGCGCATGCAGCACGCCCTTCGGGTTGCCGGTGGTGCCCGAGGTATAGACAATCAGGGCGGGGTCCTCGGCCGCCATGTCGGCCATGGCCTGGTCCGGCGAGGCGGCGTCGATCAGCGGCGTCCAGCCCAGCACACGGCCGTCCAGCCGGTCCTCGGTGCCGATCAGGATGGGATCGGCATCCAATTGGCCATCCAGCGCCAGCAGCTTGGCGATCCCAGCCGTGTTCGACACCACCACTTGCGCGCCGCTGTCGTTCAGCCGGTATTCGAGCGCCTCCGGGCCGAACAGCGTGAACAGCGGCAATGCGATGGCGCCCAGTCGGTAGGCGGCCAAGTGGGTGATCAATGCTTCGGGACACTGCGGCAGCAGGATGCCGATGCGGTCGCCGCGGACGATGCCCAGGGCCGCGAATGCGTTGGCCAGGCGGCGGGACTGCTCCTGCAGGCGCTCGAACGTCCACTCGGTCGCGGCGCCGTCCGCGGTCTCGCAAATCAGCGCCAGGCGGTTGCCGCCGACATGGCGGTCGCAGATGGCCTGGGCAATGTTGAAACGGTCGGGAATCTGCCAGCTGAACCCGGCATAGACCTCGTCGTAGCTGCGTCCATTCGGCACGGGATTTTCCCTTGTCTCACTCCCTAACGCTCGTTAGCCTCGCACGGTATCAGAGCGGCATCAAGACAGCGCGCTACGGCTCGGGGGAACGACCGCATGACGAGAGGCGGCTGATGCAGGCGCTCGAAAGCAGGGTTCGCCGCGGTCCCGACTTCGACCGGAACGCCGCCGCCTACGCTGGCCTGATCGATACGCTGCGGCAACGGCACGGCCATATCCTCGGCGGCGGCGGTGAGAAGCTGCGGCTGCGGCACCGCGACCGCGGCAAGATTCCCGTGCGCGAGCGGATCGACCATCTGGTGGACCCGCTGTCGCCTTTCCTCGAGCTGTCGCCGCTCGCCGCGTGGGAGCTGTATGTTAACGAGGTGCCGGCGGCCGGGATCGTGACCGGCATCGGCGTCGTCGCCGGACTGCCGTGTATGGTCATCGCCAATGACGCGACGGTGAAGGGCGGGTCGTTCTTCGCCGAAACCGTAAAAAAGCACCTGCGCGCGCAGGAGATCGCATTCGAGAACAAGCTGCCCTGCCTTTACCTCGTGGATTGCGGCGGCGCCTTCCTGCCGGAGCAGGACCGCGTGTTTCCGGACCGCGACCATTTCGGCGGCACCTTCTTCCAGCAGTGCCGCATGTCGGGCGCCGGCCTGCCGCAAATCTCGGCCGTGTTCGGCGCCTGCACCGCGGGCGGCGCCTATATCCCGGCATTGAGCGACGAGGTCATCATGGTGCGCGGCACCGGCCGCATCCACCTCGGCGGCCCGCCCATCGTGAAGGCCGCGATCAATGAGGTCGTGGACGGCGAAACGCTGGGCGGGGCCGAGATGCACTCCCAGGTCTCCGGCGTATCGGACTACCTGGCGAACAGCGAGATCGAGGCCCTGGCCAAGATGCGCGACATCGTCGCCGCCATAAACTGGCCCGCCCCGCCGCCCCGCGCACAGCGCCCAATCCGCCCGCCTTTGCACGACCCGGCGGAGCTGGGCGGCATCGTCGGCACCGACCTCAAGCGCCCGTTCGACGTGCACGAGGTCATCGCCCGCGTCGTGGACGGCAGCGAGTTCCAGGAGTTCAAGCCCGCCTACGGCGCCATGCTGGTCTGCGGCTTCGCCTGGATACACGGCGAGCCGGTCGGCATCCTGGCCAATAACGGCGTGCTGTTCTCCGAGGCCGCGGTGAAGGGCGCCCACTTCATCGAATTATGCGACCAGCGCCGGACGCCGCTCGTATTCCTGCAGAACATCACCGGGTTCATGGTGGGCACCGAGGCAGAGCGGGGCGGCATCGCCAAGCACTCGGCAAAGCTCGTCTATGCCGTCTCGAACACCCGCGTGCCGCGCTATACCGTCATCATCGGCGGGTCGTATGGCGCTGGGAACTACGGCATGTGCGGGCGCGGCTTTCAGCCCCGGTTCCTGTTCTCCTGGCCCAACGCCCGCATCGCCACCATGAGCGCCGACGTGGCCGCGACCGTCGTCACCGACCTGCGCCGCGCCAGCCTGACCCGCGGCGTCGCCAACGAGGCGGAGATCGCCCGGGTGGACCAGCAGACCCGCACCCAGTTCGAAGAACAGAGCACGCCGTACTACGCGACCGCCCGCCTTTGGGACGACGGCATCATCGAGCCCGGCCAGACCCGCGACGTGCTGGGCCTCTGCCTGGCGCTGGCCTCACGCGAGGCCGAGCTGCCCGGCTATCGCCCCGTGTATCGGATGTGAGCGGGCGGACGTGACCCGCTTGATCTCCTCCCTGCTGATCGCCAACCGCGGCGAGATCGCGCTCCGGATCATGCGCACCTGCGCGCGGCTCGGCATCCGCACCATCGCCGTCTATTCCGACGCCGACCGCGGCGCGGCGCACGTGGCTGCGGCCGATGAGGCGCTGCGCATCGGCCCTGCCGCCGCCCGCGACAGCTATCTGCGCGCCGACGCCATCATGGAGGCCGTAGCGCGCAGCGGCGCCGAGGGCCTGCATCCCGGTTATGGCTTCCTGTCGGAGAAGCCGGAGCTGGCGGCGCTGTGCGCGGCGCAGGGCTGCGTCTTCATCGGGCCGTCCGCGGACGGGATCGCGGCGATGGGCCCGAAGATCGGCTCCAAGCGGATCGCGGCCAGGGCGGGCGTGCCGAGCGTGCCGGGCTATATCGGCGACGACCAGTCCTCGGCCCGGCTGATCGAGGAGGCGCACAGGATCGGCTTTCCGCTGATGGTCAAGGCCTCGGCCGGCGGCGGCGGCAGGGGCATGCGGCGGGTGTTCTCCGCCGAAGAACTGCTGCCCGCGCTCGACCTCGCCCGGCGCGAGGCGGAGGCGGCGTTCGGCGATGCGTCGCTGCTGATCGAGCGCCTGGTGCTGCGGCCGCGCCATCTGGAGGTGCAGGTGGCCGGCGACAAGCACGGCAATGTCGTCCATCTGTTCGAGCGCGACTGCTCCGTGCAGCGCAGCAACCAGAAGGTGCTGGAGGAGGCGCCGGCCCCGAACCTCCCGCCCGCCATCCGCGCCAAGCTGCTGGAGCGCGGCGTCGCCCTCGCACAGACCATCGCCTACGACAACCTGGGCACCGTGGAGTTCATCCTGGAGGATGGCGAGGATGACCCCTGGTTCCTCGAAATGAACACCCGGCTGCAGGTCGAGCATCCCGTGACGGAGGCGATCACCGGGCTCGACCTCGTGGAGTGGCAGCTGCGGATCGCCTGCGGCGAGGTGCTGCCGCTGCGCCAGGACGAGATTCATGAGCATGGCCACGCCATCGAGGCGCGGGTGACGGCGGAGCGGGCCGACCGGGGCTTCCGGCCCGACGCCGGTCGGATTGTCGGCTACCGTGAGCCGGCTTCGGTCCGGGTCGATAGCGGCGTCAGGCTCGGCTCGGAGGTGACGCTGTTCTACGACTCGCTCCTGGCCAAGGTGATCGCCCATGGCGGCACGCGGGAGGCGGCCTGCGCGCGGCTCGCCGCCGGGCTGCGCGACTTCACCCTGCTCGGCCCCGCGACGACGATCCCGTTCCTGATCGACGCGGTCGAGCATCCGATCTTCGCCACGGGCCGCGCGACCACGCGCTTCATCGAGGACGTTTTCCCAGATGGCTGGCGGCCGGCGCGATCCCATGCCGCGCTGGCCCGCGCCACCGCCGCGCTGCTCTCGCTGGCCGCTCCGGAGCCGGCTGTGCAATCGGCCTGGACTGGGCTCGCCGGGTTCCGTGTCCTCGGCCCCGCCGGCGGCCTGGCCCGAACCTATCTGTCCGTCGCCGACGAGGACAGCGCGATGGAGATGACCGTCATCGCGTGGCCGGACGGGCGTCGGCGCGTGCAGTGGGCGGATGGCGAAATCGACCTCGTCGTGCACGCAAGCGGCGGCGCGGTCGAGATCGAAACGGACGGCCGGATTTTCCACGGCACGTTCGAGCGGCTGGATGGCTCAGTCCGGCTGACGCTGGACGGCGAGACCTACGTCTATACCGTGACACCCCGGATCAACGCCGCCGCGGCTGGGCGCGCCGCGGGCGGCTCCGGCGCCGTCGTCGCGCCGATGCCCGGGGTGATCGCGGAAATGCTGATATCGCTGGGCGACACGGTCGAGGCGGGCCAAGTTGTCGCGGTGCTGGAATCGATGAAGCTGTTCACGTCGCTGGCCGCTGATATCGCTGGAACCGTCACCGACATCGCCGGCCAGCCCGGGGAGACGGTGCAGGCCGGCAAGCGGCTGGTCCTGGTCGAACCGCAGGCGGCGGCATGACCGCGCTGGCGCGGCGGATCGTGGTCACGGGCGGCACGTCGGGGATCGGCCTGGCGGCTGCCTGCCGCTTCGCCGCCGATCCAGCGGCGCGCATCGTGCTGAATGGCCGCAACGCCGAGCGGGGCGAGGCCGCATGCGAAGCCGTGCGCGCCCGCCATCCCGGCGCCGCCGTCCACTTCATTGCGGCCGACGTGTCCTCGGCCACCGGCGCGCAACACCTGGTGATCGAGGCAGCACAGCACCTCGGCGGCGGCCTCGACGTGCTGGTGACCGCGGCAGGCGGGGACTACGCGCCCGCTTTGTTCCACGACACGCCGCTGCCGGACATCGACGGCATCGTCCGGCATTGGCTGCTGGCGACGATGTATTGCTGCCACTTCGCCCTGCCGCTGATGGCGGATGGCGGTTCGATCGTCACCGTCGCCTCGGACGCGGCCAAGGTGCCGACGCCGGGCGAAGCGGTGGTGGGTGCCGCGATGAGCGGGATCGCGATGTTCTCGCGCACGCTGGCCATGGAGGCGAAGCGGCGGCGCATCCGGGTCAACGTCGTGACGCCGTCGCTGGTCAGCGGCACCTTGACCCACGACCGGATCACCGCGGGCGGCTTCAGCGCCAGGCTGTTCGAGAAGGCGTCGCGCGGCGCCCATCTGGGTATCCCGGAGCCGGACGACGTGGCGGCGGCGATCGAGTTCCTGAGCGGCCCCGGCGCGTCGCACATGACGGGCCAGGTCCTCAGCGTGAACGGCGGCATCTCGGCGGGCTGAGACGCGTTTTATACCAGACGCCCTTTGCTTCAGCCGTTGCGTGTGAAGGCGCCCGCCTCTCAGCGGCTCTGAGGGATGCGCCAGGAGCGCTTGCAGAACCGGCTTTGGGGAATTCGCCGCAGCCTCCCCCAGTAGGCGAGCGATGGACAGCCCTTATGCCGGGTCTTTGGAAAGCCAATCCGAAAACGTTTCTTTTCCACTTGCGTGTTGTATGGAACAAATGCAGAACTTAAGCTAACGAACAGGCGAACGGGCTGCAGGCCGCAGTGGGAAGCAGCGACCCGGCCGCAATCCCGCAAGAGCTGGGGACAGCGCACATGCCGGCCCGCCCGTTCCTGGCACCGGTGGCGGCCGGCATGGGCGAGGACGTGGCCGGGGCGATTGGCGCCAGGGTGGCGGCGGCGTTGCGCGGCGACAGCACGGACGGGTTCGATCCCAGCGACGTCCAGCTTGTGTCGGAGTCGGGCAAGCACCCGGAGGGTCTCGGGGATTTCCCGCCCGAGGACCGGCGTGTGGTCGAAGAGGGTCTGGAGACCCCCGGGCAGGCGCGCGCTCATGGTTTGCCCCAGATCATCCCCGGGCTGAACAGCACCGTCCCGACCATCCCGCTCCTCGGCGGCGGCCCCACGTCGGCCACGCCTCGTTCGGTCGCGCCCAGCGGACAGGCACCCGGTTTGGCGGCACCGCCAAGGCAGCCATCAGCGGCTGATCGGGCAGAGTTCGAACGATACCAGCAAGCAATGCGTGAGCGCATGGCTAAGCCTACCACCACAGACCCGGCGTTGTCCCATGCCATGGACGAGATGTACCGTGATGGAGCATCAGTTGGCAGCGGTAGCACTGCCGCGGCTGTTCGGCTGGAGCGAGCAACGGGTGGCACCGTTGGCGGGCGCATGCATACGCAAAAGGCAGAGGGCTACGTTAAATTCCTTGAGCGTTGGTTGCAAAGAAACTCCGCTGCCTCGCCCGGTGATCGAGCAGCGGCAGAAAACGTGTTACGTGATCTTCGTGACGCCTTGGCTGGAAACTAAGTAGCAGACGAAAGGTGCCACCATCAACCAACTCATCACAGCCTCAGACAAGTCAGCTGAAAATGAAGCTCTCGCCATACGCTTCACCGAAAAATTGGGCATGCTGCTGCCGCTGTTCCGGCCAGTGATGCACGACGCTGAAGAGTTCTGGTCTCCTGACAAGCCGCCCGCTGTGGTTTTACTCGGCGGTCTAGGCGACGCTTTCGCGGCAGGTTTCCAAACATTGAGCGCCCGAGACAGGAATGCCGTGGCGGAATGGTTAGAAGATGCCATGACGGGCGGAGCCGACCATCTTGGCACAGCGGTTGCCACCGGCTTCATAGAGGCACTGATCCACAAGGCCGAGTCCAACGGTATTTGGCCGGAGGTCGAAGCGGTGCTTGGCCCGCTGTCCCAAGACTTTGCCGCAGCTTACCGCAACGACCCTTTCCATTTGGCACCGGCCTGAGCAGGCAATCGGCGCGCTGGGCAAAGACGGCTGGATGTTTAATCGCGGGTGATCCGCCCCACAGTCGTGGCGGATATTATTCGAGAATGAGATGCCGCAGGAGTGCCGGGTGCCGCGCGCTGTTCTGACCGATGTTCTCAACAGGACGATCGGGCGGTACGGGAAGGCCCTCCTTTCGGCACATAACAGCATCCAGGACTGGCCGATGTCCTATTTGACATTCAACGGACAAAATCACCCGCCCAGGCCCTGCCGCGCCGCCGTCGCGAGCGTGTCGGCGCGTTCATTCATCGGATCGCCGGAATGGCCGCGCACCCAGCGCCATTCCACCGTGTGCGGCTTGGCCGCGTCCAGCAGGCGGCGCCACAGCGCCATGTTGGCGACGGGATCACCGGACGCATTGCGCCAGTTGCGGCGCACCCAGCCGGTGCTCCAGCGGGTGATGCCGTTGCGCACATATTCGCTGTCGGTGTGCAGCACGACGTCGCAGGGCCGGGTCAGCGCCTCGAGCGCGGCGGCGGCGGCGGTGAGCTCCATGCGGTTGTTGGTGGTGGCGGGGTCGGCGCCCTGCAGTTCCCGTTCATGCGCGCCGCAGCGCAGGATGGCCGCCCAGCCGCCCGGCCCCGGGTTCGGCTTGCAGCCGCCATCGGTCCAGATCTCAACGATGCGGGTCGGGGCGGCGTCAGAGTCCATAGGCGTGCTCGTCCCGGGCGGCGAGGTGGAAGCGGAGGCGGCGCAGGTACTCGACCGGGTCCTTCCGAGTCACCAGCGCGCCCGGCGGCGTATGCAGCCAGTCATACAGCCGGGTCAGCAGAAAACGGAGCGCTGCGCCCTGGCACAGCACCGGCAGGGCGGCACGCTCGGCGGGCAACAGCGGGCGGACCCGGTCATAGGCGGCCAGCATGGCGCGGGCGCGGGTGACGTTGAAGGAGTAGTCGGGCTCGAAGCACCAGGCATTGAGGCAGACCGCGAGGTCGTAGGCCAGCAGGTCGGTCGCGGCGAAATAGAAGTCGATCAGCCCGGACAGCCGGCCGTCCAGGAAGAACACGTTGTCGGGAAACAGGTCGGCATGGATGTGCCCGTGCGGCAGCTGGTCGGGCCACTCGCCCATGATGCGGTCGAGCGCCGCCGTCAGCTCGGCGCCCAGGCCCGCCTGGATCTCGTCTGCCCGCTCGCCGCTGCGCGCCAGCAGCGGCGCCCAGCTTGCCGGCCCCAATGCGTTCGGCCGCGCGGGCGCGTAGTCCGCCCCGGCCCGGTGCAAAGCGGCCAGCGCCTGACCGACCGGAGCGCAGTGCTCGGGCCGGACCCGCCGGGGCCAGACGCCGGGCAGAAAGGTGGTGATGCAGGCCGGCCGGCCCGACAGATGCCGGAGCGCAGCGCCGTCCCGGCCTCGGACCGGCTGCGGACAATTGATGCCGCGGGTGGCCAGGTGCTCCATCAGGCCGAGGAACCAGGGCAGTTCGGCCGGGTCCACCCGCTTCTCGTAAAGCGTCAGGATGAAGTCCCCGGCGGTGGTGCGGAGCTGGAAGTTGCTGTTTTCGACACCCTCGGCGATGCCGCGGAAGGCGACGGCGGTGCCGAGCTCGTAGTCGGACAGGAACGCCGCCAGCGCCTCGTCGGTAACGTCGGTATAGACCGCCACCTACCGGAAAATCAGCAGAGCGGGGCCGGCAGCTTGAACACCACGTCCTCCTGCGTCACCTGCCGCTCCTCGATCCGCAGCGTGTAATGCTGCCCGAGACGACCAATCAACTCTTGTACAAGCGTCTCGGGCGCCGACGCCCCGGCGGTGATGCCAAGCGTCCGCACCCCCTCCAGCACCGCCCAGTCGAGCTGATCCGCCCGGGGCAGCAAGATCGCCCGTGTGGCCCCGGCGCGTTCAGCCACCTCGCGCAGGCGCTGCGAGTTGCTGCTGTTCGGGCTGCCGATCACCACGACCAGGTCGCATTGCGGCGCAATGGCCTTCACCGCCGCCTGACGGTTCGTGGTGGCGTAGCAGATGTCCTCGTGCTTCGGCCCCTCGATCGCGGGAAACCGGCGGCGCAGCGTGGCCACGATCTCCGCCGTATCGTCCACCGACAGGGTGGTCTGGGTGATGAAGGCCAGGCGCTCGGGGTTCGCCGGCATCACCGTCTCGGCGCCGGCGGTGTCCTGCACCAGGGTGACGCTGCCGGGCGGCAGCTGGCCCATGGTGCCGACGACCTCGGGGTGGCCCTCGTGGCCGATCATCAGGATGTGGCGGGTAATGGGACCGCCGCCGGCATAGTGCCGCTCGGCCTCACGGTGCACTTTGCTCACCAGCGGGCAGGTCGCGTCGAAGTAGGACAGGTTGCGGCGCTGCGCCTCGGCCGGCACGGATTTCGGCACGCCGTGGGCGCTGAACACCACGTGGGCGTCGGCGGGAACCTCATCCAGCTCCTCGACGAACACGGCGCCCTGCGCCTCCAGCGTCTCGACGACAGTGCGGTTGTGCACGATCTCGTGGCGCACATAGACGGGCGCGCCGTAGCGGCGGATCGCCTCCTCCACCACGCGGATGGCGCGGTCCACCCCGGCGCAAAATCCGCGCGGTCCGGCGAGCACGACCAGCAGGTCGGGCAGCAGGTCGGGCCGTGGCGGCGTGGTCATGGCTGGTTGAATGTCTTGGATCTGGGACATGGACTTCCGGCTGGCAGGCGCGGCGCACTATGCCGCCGCGCGCATTCCGCTACAACTGGGGTCGCAAGGCCCCGGCGACGAGCGGGGCGTGAGCTGGAGAGCTGGATGCCTGCAATGCGCTTTTCCCTATGGCTGGGCGCCGCCTCCGTGCTGGCACTGGCCGGCTGCGGCGGCGGCACACAGGACGCCTTCGCCCCCGCCTGCCCCGGCGCCGCCATCGTCCGCGACGCCGCCGACCTGTCGCGCTACCGCGGCGATCATCGGGACTTGGTCGATACCGTGCTGGAGGGGCGCATCACCGGTCTGAACGGCAACTGCAAGCGGGACGGCAGCGATACCGTCGTCACGACCATCCAGGTCGGCATCGAGCTGACGCGTGGCCCGGCTGCTCCGGGGCGCCAGGCCGATCTCGCATACTTTGTCGCGGTGCTGGACGGCGAGCGCATTCTGGACAAGCAGGTGTTCCCGCTCCGCGCCGAGTTCCCGCCGAACGCCGACCGGCTGCGCCTGGCGGGCGACGACGTGGAGCTGCGGCTCCCGGTTCAGGAGAACAAGACGGCGGCGGCCTACCGCATCCAGGTAGGGTTCCAGCTCACGCCGGAGGAGCTGGAGTCCAACCGGCAACGAAGCCGGCGTTGAAGAGCAGGGTCCGGAACTTGCAGCGCTTTGCCGGCGTTTGCCGCGCTCGCCAAGCTGCCGGAGCCGTATGACCGCCCTGACCCGCGCCCTGATCGAAGCCCACCTGCCGCGGGAGGCCGAGGTGGCCCCGCCTCCCGCCGGCGTGCCGGAGGCGCAGCTGCAGCAGGGCATGCAGGCCGCCCTCGATCAGCGCCGGGCGTCCGATGGCATCTGGGTGTTCGCCTACGGGTCGCTGATCTGGGAGGGCGGTTTTGACCACGACGCGGCCCGGGCCGGCTCGGTCGAGGGACTAGCGCGGCGCTACTGCATCTGGGACGACCGGAACCGCGGCACCACGGCGCGGCGCGCATTGACGCTCGGGCTGGAACATCAGTCTGGTGCCTGCGCGGGAGTGGCGTTCCATCTCGCGGAGGGGCGCATGCGGGAGGCGCTCTGGACCGTTTGGTGCCAAGAGATGACCGGCGGCTACTACACTGCCGAATGGGTTGAGGTCGCCACCCGGCAAGGCCCGGTCACGGCGGTGACCTTTATCGCCGACCCGCGGCATCCGCTCTATGCGGGCGCGGTATCCGAGGCCGAGACGTTGAACATTCTGGCTACGGGGGTCGGCCCAGGCGGCACGGCAGCCTCCTATCTTTTGCAGACGGCGGAGGCGCTGCGCCGCTGGGGCATTCCGGACGCTTACCTGGAGCGCTACGAGGCCGAAGTCGCGCGGCGGCTCGGCACAGAGGGCCGGTGACGCCGCTTTTGCGGGTTCGGGGGGTTACCAAAACCTTCGGCGGCGTCGCGGCCAACGTCGATATCAGCTTCGACGTGGCGCCGGGCGAGATCCTGGGGCTGATCGGCCCGAACGGCGCGGGGAAGACCAGCCTGTTCAACTCGATCTCCGGCGAGGTCAGCCCGGACCAGGGCGACATTGTGCTGGATGGCCAAACGATCAGCGGTCGCGGCCCGGTCGCCTGCGCCCGCGCCGGCGTGGCCCGCACGTTCCAGGTGGTGCGCAGCTTCGACAGCATGACGGTGCTGGAGAACGTCATGGTCGGCGCGTTCTCCCGCGGCGCCGGCACACGCGAGGCGATGCGGTCGGCGCAGGACGTGCTGGCCTTCGCCGGGCTGGCGGGCCGGGCGGACGCGCCGGCGCATCAGCTCACGCCGCCCGAGAAGCGTCGGCTGGAGATCGCCCGGGCGCTGGCGACCCAACCGCGCATCCTGCTGCTCGACGAGATGCTGACCGGCCTCACCCCCACCGAGGCCGCCGGTGGGGTCGCGCTGGTCCGCGCCGTGCGCGACCAGGGCGTGACCGTGGTCATGGTCGAGCATGTGATGGAGGTCGTGCTGCCGCTCGTGGACCGCGTGGTCGTGCTGAACCTCGGCCGCGTGCTGATGCAGGGCTCGCCGGCCGAGGTGGTCCGCCACCCCGACGTGATCCGCGCCTATCTCGGCGATAAGTATGCCGCCTGATTTCCTGTTGAAGCTGGACGACGTGTCGGCCGCCTATCGTGGGCTGAAGGCCTTACAGGGCGTCAGTATGGCGGTGGCGCCGGGCGAGATCGTCGCTGTGGTCGGCGCCAACGGGGCTGGGAAAAGCACCCTGCTGCGCGCCATCGCCGGCCAGGTGGCGACCGAGGGCGCCATCAGCTTCGATGGCCAGAGCCTCGCCCACGTCGCCCCGCATCTGATCACCCGGCGCGGCGTCGGCCTGGTGCCCGAGGGCCGCCGCCTGTTCCCGCGCCTGTCGGTCGAGGACAATCTGCGCCTCGGCGCCTATGCCCGCCGCGGCGACCCGGACCGTTTCAAGCCGCTCGATCTGGTATTCAGCCTGTTCCCGCGCCTGCAGGAGCGCTTGCCGCAGCGGGCCGAGACGCTGTCCGGCGGCGAGCAGCAGATGCTGGCCATCGGCCGCGCGCTGATGACCCAACCGCGCCTGCTGATGCTCGACGAGCCGAGCCAGGGCATCGCGCCGAAACTGGTGGATGACATCCTAGCCGCCGTGGGCCGCATCCGCGCGCTCGGCACCACCATTCTTCTTGTGGAGCAGCGCCTGGCGGAGGCGCTGGAGCTGGCCGACCGCGCCTACGTGCTGCAGACCGGCCGCATCGTGCTGGAAGGGCCGGCCCGGGACATCGCGGCGGATGCCGGGGTGCGGAAAGCGTATCTCGGCATGTAGCCGGCGGGTTGAGGCAACGACCTATCCATCACCCAAAGGCGCGGTTTCCCGTTGGGCCTGCAGGTGCCCGGCGCGGCTCTGCACCTCGACGCAAATCCGCCGTACTTGGGGGAACGCCGTCTTGATCTGCCGCTCGACGTCGCTGACGGTGCGCTCGACGGCCTCGGCGGGCAATCCGTCGTCGAAGTCGAGGCTGATCGCCGCCAGCACGTCTTGCGGCCCAAAATGCATGGTCAGCACCTCGTTCACGCCACGCACGCCGGGGCGGTCGCTGGCGATGCCGCGCAGGCCGGCGCGCACGACGGGGTCGGCTGCCTCGCCCAGCATCAGGCCTTTGCATTCGGCCGCCAGGAACCACGCGACCCCGGCCAGCACCAAGCCGATCAGCACGCTGGCGACGCCGTCCAGGATGGGCAGCTGGAAGAACTCCGCGCAGGCTAGGCCGACGCCGGCGATCAGCAGGCCGGCGAGCGCCGCGCTGTCCTCCAGCAGGACGGTGAACACGGTCGGATCCTTGCTGCGCTGCACCGCCTCCAGCAGGTCGCCCGACTTGGATTGCGACCGGAAGGCGCGGAAAGCCACGAGCCAGCTCGCCCCCTCGAACACGAACGACACGCCGAGGACGATGTAGTTGACCAGGGTGTCGCTGACTGGATGCGGGGCGCGTATTTTGCTGATGCCCTCGAAGATCGACACGCCGGCGCCCAGGCCGAAGATCAGGATCGCCACCACGAACGTCCAGAAATACAGCTCGAGCCCATAGCCGAACGGATGCGCCTCCGTGGCGGGCCGGGCGGAGCGGCGCAGGCCGTACAGCATCAGCAGCTGGTTGCCGGTATCGACCGTGGAGTGGATGGCCTCGCTGAGCATGGCGGCGCTGCCGGTCCAGAAAGCGGCGCCGAACTTGGTCAGCGCGATGGCGAGGTTGCCGGCGAGGGCGGCGTAGATCGTGGACTTGGATTCGTGCGGCATGCGGGCCTAAGTGTCGGCCGGCGGTCCCGGTTGCGTCGCGCGCCCGGATCGCAGCGCCCGGTCCAGCACCAGCACGGAGTGCACGGCCTGGCGTCCCGATAGGTCAGCGATCTGGTGCCGGCACGAGGTGCCGTCGGCCACGATCAGGTCGTCCGGCCGGGCCGCCCGTACTGCAGGCAGCAGTCCCGCTTCGGCCATGGCGAGCGACGCCTGCTGGGTTTCCGCCTGATAGCCGAATGCGCCCGCCATGCCGCAGCACGACGAGGCAATCGGCTGCACGTCCAGGCCGGGCACCTGCCGTAGGGTCGCGAGCGCATCGGGGAAGGCGCCGAACGCCTTCTGGTGGCAATGGCCGTGCACATGCGCCCGCCCCGCCAGTGCATTCAGTGGGAGCTGCGCGCCCTGGCGCACCAGGAACTCGCTCAGCAGCGACGCACGGGCGGTCAGGGCGGCGGCCTCGGCGCCGGGCAGCATCGAGGAAAACTCGTCGCGGAGGGTGAGCAGGCATGACGGCTCCAGCCCCACGACGAGCAGCGGGCCGGCGAGCGCCGCCATCGTGCGCTGCGCCTCGGCGCGGGCGCGATCGACCATACCGGCGGCGAGATAGGTGCGCCCACAGCATAGCGGGCGGCCGGTGTGCCGCGGCAGCACGGCGCGGTAGCCCGCCGCCGCCAGCACGCGGATGGCGGCCCGCAGGTTCTCCGGCTCGAAGTAGCGATTGAAGGTGTCGGCCAGCAGCAGCACGTCGCCGTTCGGTGCGGCGGGAGCGGCGGCCTCGGCATCCCGGAACGGCGCGGCGCTCCACGCCGGCAGGGAGCGGGCGGCCGAAAATCCGAGCAGGCGTTCCGACCAGCGCCGCAATGCCGGAACCCGGTTGCGCAGGTTCGCCAGCGGCGCCAGGGCCGAAGCGAGACGGGCATAGCGCGGCAGCTCCGCCACCAGCCGCGCCCGCCGTCCAACGCCATGCCGCGCGGCGCGGGCGGCCAGCGCCTCGATCTTCATCTTCGCCATATCGACGCCAGTCGGGCACTCCCGCCGGCACGCCTTGCACGACACGCATAGCTCCATGGCCTCGGCGACGTCGTCCGACGCCATGGCGTTCGCGCCAAGCTGCCCCGTGAGTGCCAGCCGCAGCGTGTTGGCCCGGCCGCGCGTCAGATGCGCCTCGTCGCGCGTCACCCGGTAGCTCGGGCACATGCTGCCGGCGTCGAACTTGCGGCAGGTGCCGTTGTTGTTGCACATCTCGACCGCCGCCAGCATGCCGCCGAGCGGGCCCGGGTGCTCCGACCAGTCGAGTTGCGGGGAAAAGCCCGGCGCTGCCACGTAGTCCGGCCCATAGCGGAACAGGCTGCGGTCATCCATGCGCGGCGGACGCACGACGCGGCCAGGGTTGAGCAGGCCAGCCGGGTCGAACGCGTCCTTCACCGCCTCGAACGCGCGGACGATGCTGGGGCCAAACATGCTCTCATGGAACTCGCTGCGCACGATGCCGTCGCCGTGCTCGCCGCTATGCGAGCCCTTGTATTCGCGCACCAAAGCAAAGCACTCCTCCGCCACCGCGCGCATGGTGGCGACGTCGGCAGGGTCCTTCATGTTCAGCACCGGGCGCACGTGCAGGCAGCCGACGCTGGCGTGGGCGTACCAGGTGCCCTTGGTGCCGTGCCGCGCGAACACCTCGTTCAGCCGCTCGGTATAGTCCGCGAGGTCGTCGAGGCCCACGGCGCAGTCCTCGATGAACGAGACGGGTTTGCCGTCGCCCTTCATCGACATCATGATGTTGAGCCCGGCCTCCCGGACTTCGGCGATGCCGGACTGGAACGCGGGGTCGGTGGCGCGGATGACGGCGTTGGGCCATCCGAGATCGGCCATCAGCGTGTCCAGCTCTTCAAGCTTGGAGAACAGCGGTCCGTCGGCGTCGCCGTGGAACTCGACGATCAGCAGGCTGTCGGGCTCGCCCTTAACCATCCGGTCGATGGTGGCGCGATAAATAGGAATGCTGCGGCCGAGGTCGATCATGGTGCGGTCCACCAGCTCGACCGCCTCGGGTCCCAATTGGACCAAATGCCGAGACGCCTCCATGGCGGCGCGGAACGTCGGGAACTGGCAGATGCCCAGCGCTTTTCGCGGCAGGACCGGCTGCAGCGCCAACTGGATCGCCGTCGAGAACGCCAGCGTGCCCTCAGAGCCCACCAGCAGCCGCGCCAGGTTCTCGCGCCCAGCGCTGCGCGCGGCGGGGGTCAGCGCCTCGATGTTGTAGCCGCCGACCCGGCGGAGCTGCGCCGGGAACCGCGCGGCGATCTCATCCGCCTCTGCAGCGCCCAGCGCCCGCAGCCGTTGGATGAGCGTAGCAATACCCGCCGGCAGGTCCTCGCCCAAGTTATCCGGCAACGCGCCGAAGCGGTGCCGCGTGCCGTCGGCCAGTAGGGCATCGATCGCCAGCACGTTGTCGGCCATCAGACCGTAGCGGATGCTTTTCGACCCGCAAGAGTTGTTGCCCGCCATGCCGCCCAGGGTGCAGCGGCTGTGCGTGCTGGGATCGACCGGGAAGAACAGCTCGTGCGGTTTCAGGCTGGCGTTCAGGTGGCCGAGCACGAGGCCCGGCTCCACCCAGGCGGTCCGCGTGTCGGTATCGACCTCCAGCACCCGGCGCAGGTACTTCGTGCAGTCGATCACCAGCGCGCGGTTCACCGTCTGGCCGCACTGGCTGGTGCCGCCGCCGCGGGGCAGCACCGGCACGCCGTGCTCCCGGGCGATCGACAGCGCCGCCGCCACGTCGGCTGCCGTGCGCGGCACCACGACGCCTACCGGCACAATTTGGTAGATCGAGGCGTCGGTTGCGTAGCGTCCGCGGTCGGCGCGGCTGAACAGCACGTCGCCTTCGATCTCACGCCTCAGCCGCTGAGCCAGGCGCGGGTCGCCTAAAGGGGATAAGCCGAGCGGGGCATACATGTTGTCAGGCAACGATTGTGTTTCCCTAGTTAAGTATAGTAGCACCTCATGGGACTGCCGTTTTGCAAGATCAGGACTGCTTCAATCAATCATGATTCCATGTCTAACCCCTCAAAACAGTCTAGATTAAATTGGCTTGGCAGAAATAATGTAACAATTTAAACAATAAAGCTTATCTTGGGTATATCACAAGTGATAAGATCAATAATATCATTTGAAGTACAGATTGAAAAATGCTGCAGGTTTTTGTTTTTGTAAATTCCGTCGCTCTGCATGTGAAACCACTGCAAGAAATCGGACTCCTCAACGCGGTAGAATACCTTTGCTGTGCCGGCAGACGCCATCAAATCGTCGATGCCGATCAGTGCATCTCCCTCGTCGATACGGCGATAGCTGAGACAGTTTTCTGATACAATCGTAAATTTCCGATTCATGTCATCATTAAGTTCAAGACAAACCTTGCCTTCGGCATCGAGTAAGCTATTAAGCTCAAATCTATGATTGCCGACAATATCCTGCCATATTGCAAAGTATTTACTCATTATTCATACCTCACTTTGCTACGCTTCCGTCCGTCCTGAATCTCTAATGTAGGTCGCCCGCCTTTGCTATATGGCCGCACGACGATCATGCGACCGTCTGGCAGCTCCCCCACTCGGCCGCCTTTGGCAAGCGGACGGACATCTTTGGGGTGCATATCATCGAAATCGCGATCGGCCTCCGCCATGCCGCCAGGTTTGACCCATTGCGTCGTGGGGCCTCTGGTCTTTTCGCCAGATGTCGCGTCAGGCACTGGTGGTCCGGTGTCGTCCCGGTTCTCGTTGTTGAACACACGCCCAAGTTCTCGCAGCACATGCTCTGTGCCACGAGTAAAAGTTTTGTTCTCGGGCGAACCGGGTGTGAAAACTTCAAACGGGTCAGAGGGCATTGAGTAGCTTGGCCGCGCGTTGTCTTTGATGGATTGAACAAACGCCGTTGCAGTCGCCCGTTCATGGGCGTCGGTTAGAAAGCGCCGCCATCCATCCAAGCCTACCGCCATCATGCCGGCCGCAAATTCGTCAGTGGCGTCGCGCATCTGCGCGCGAGTGGCCGCACCGGCAATAATTTCAGCCGAGCGCCGCAAGTGCTCCACTACAAGGCTGTTCGCTGGACGGCCAAAAAAGCGTGCCGCGAAATCCACATGGCCGAGACTCAGCTTGCCCACCCAGGCGCGCATTGTTTCAACCAGCCGATCCAGAGTCGGGCCGTCGAATGATGCCGCGGCATGGTGGCGCTTGGATTGAGGCAGCCCAGCAATTGCAGTTGACCCCAATATGCGGACGCGCTCGTCAAGGCTGCCCAGGCCATTCTTTTCAGATGGAGCGTCTTGCGGCTTGGTGCCGTGACCAAACCACATATGGAATTGCCGCCCTTGGTAAACCCAACCTCCCTGCTCCGGCATAACCCATCCCATCCATAGTTCTTGGTATGTTCTGGATTTCTAGGTGTCGGAAAACAAGTCTTTTCGGATGAGACCTGCTACCGGGAACGGTTCATCAATGAGCTAGAACGGTTATGCCGCTCTTACCGCCTGCACCGGTTCCGTGCGTCCCGCCAGCACATCCATCGCCCGGGCCACTCCACCAGCCCGATGCGGCACCCCGGCCGCATGCAGCCCCATCTCGACACCGCCCAGGGTGCCCAGCAGCATCAGGTCGTTGAAATATCCAAGGTGCCCGATCCGGAACACCCGACCTTTCAGCTTCGCCAGCCCGGCACCCAACGACATGTCGTAGTTCTCTAGGATCACCTGCCGCAGCGCATCGGCGTCATGCCCTTCCGGCATCACGACAGCCGTCAAGATGCTGGAGTACTCCCGCGGCTCTTGGCACAGGATCTCCAGCCCCCAGCCCTGCACCGCCGCCCGGGTCGCAGCGGCAAACCGGTCGTGCCGGGCAAACACGTTGGGCAATCCCTCCTCCAGCAGCATGGCGATCGCTTCCTCAAGCCCGTACAGCAGGTTGGTGCTGGGCGTGTACGGGAAATACCCGGTCGCGTTCGGCGCCAGCATCTCCTGCCAGTCCCAGTACGAGCGCGGCATGCCGCCCGCCTTCGCCGCCGCCAGCGCCTTGTCGGAGATCGCGTTGAAGCTCAGGCCCGGCGGCAGCATCAGGCCCTTCTGCGAACCGGACACCGTGACATCGACGCCCCAGGCCTCGTGCTGGTAGTCCATCGAGCCCAGCGAGGAGATCGTATCGACCATGAATAGCGCTGGGTGGTCCGCCCGGTCGATCGCCGCGCGGATTTCGGCGATGCGGCTGGTGACGCCGGTCGAGGTCTCGTTGTGCACGACCATCACCGCCTTGATCGAGCGTTCCGCGTCGGCGCGCAGCCGGGCCTCGACATCGGCGGGTTCGACGCCGCGCCGCCAGTCGCCTGGCACCCAGTCCACCTGCAGCCCGAAGCGCTGGGCCATCGCGCGCCACAGCGAGGCGAACTGCCCGGTCTCAACCATCAGCACCCGGTCGCCGCGATCCAGCGTGTTGACGATCGCCGCCTCCCACGCGCCGGTGCCGGAGGCGGGGAAGATGATGACGGGGCCGGAGGTGCCGAACACCGTCTGGCAGCCCGCCAGCACTGCTCGGCCCAGCCGGCCGAACTCGGGGCCGCGGTGGTCGATGGTGGGCCGGTCGATGGCGCGCAGGATACGGTCGGGCACGTTGCTCGGCCCGGGAATCTGCAGGAAGTGCCGCCCGCTCTTGAACGCGCCGCTGCTGGAGGTCATGACGTGCCTCGGAAGTGGATGCATTTTCTTGCTTGCAGCTTTGCAACTGCATGGCAAGGCCGCTGGTGGGCACTGGGTTTTTGCGTTCAATCCGCCATGACGCATAATACGGGCGTGGTCACAGCCGACATCCGCCTGACCGGCTTCAGCAGCCGGGCCCCGCTTGCGGATGCGCTGGCCTGGATCGACGCGCGCACCGCCGCCCTGCCAATGGAGCGCGTTGCCCTGGCCAATGCTTTGGGCCGTGTGCTCGCTGCGCCGATCGCGAGCCCCGCCGACTGGCCCAGCGCCGATTGCGCCGCCATGGACGGCTACGCCGTTGCTGCCGCCGAAACCGAGGGCGCCAGCGACTACAATCCCGTGCCGGTCAATGCTCACGTGTTGATTGCGGCAGGCCTGCCCATGCCGGACGGAACCGACGCCGTCCTGCCTTTTGCGCTGGCGCAGCCGCATGGCCCGGCGCTGGATGCACTGGCGCCGGTCGCCAGGGGTGCCGGGGTGGACCGCCGAGGCAGCCTGCTGCCGGCGGGGGGCACCGCAGCGGCGGCCGGGACCTTGCGAGCACAGCACATCGCGCTGTTGTTGGCGGTTGGGACGGACCCGGTTGCCGTGGTGCGCAAGCCATTGGTGGCGCTGCTGGTCGCAGGTCCGAAATCCGGGCCCGACCTGCTGTCGCCGATGCTGCGCGCCCTGGTCGCCCGCGATGGCGGCGTGCCCGAGGCCATGGCGCTGCCGGCGGCGGGAGCCGACCTGGTCCTCATGGCGGGCCGTACCGGCGCGGGGCCGGACGACAATGCGGCGCTCACTCTCGCGGACGCAGGCGGTGTGCTGGACATGCACGGCATCGCCGTCCGGCCCGGCGACTCCGCGGGACTGGGCTGCATCCGCGGCGTGCCCGTGCTGTTGCTGCCCGGTGCGCCGCATGCGTGCCTGGCGATCTATGACACGCTGGCCGCCCGGGCCATACGCCGCCTAACGGGTGTCCAACCCTGCGATCCCTACGCCTGCACGGAAAAGCTTCTTGAACGCAAGGCAGTGTCGGCCGTTGGCTTCACCGACATGATCCAGGTCCGCATTTCCGCCACCCACGCGACCCCGCTTGGACCGGCCGATGCCGGCACCCTGGCCAGCGCCGTCCGCGCAGACGGATTTTTCATAGTACCCGAGAGCAGCGAGGGTTATCCGGCCGGCACCGCCGTACGGGTCCGGGTCTATCGCCCATGACGCTTGACGTTCAAGCCCTGCGCCGTGCCGCGCGCCAGGAGCAGTTTTTGGATGTCGTAAGCCGTGACGAGGCCGAGGCACGTTTTCGTCGCCATCTGCGGATGGAGCCGCTCGGCGAGGAGTCCGTCCCGCTCGCCGCCGCACGCGGCCGGGTGCTGGCGCGCGATGTCGTGGCGCCGCTGGACGTTCCCGGGTTCGACCGTGCCAGCGTGGACGGGTTCGCGGTCCGCGCCGACGATACGGCGGCGGCGTCCGACGCACAGCCCGTCACGCTGCGGCTGAACAGCGAGATCCTCACCCCCGGCGTCGCCCCGACCCAGCCCGTGACGCCCGGCACCGCGGCGGTGATCGCGACCGGCGGCATGGTGCCCCGCGGCGCCGACGCCGTCATCATGATCGAGCAGACCGACCTGCTGGACGGATCGCCGCCCACGATCGAGCTGCGCCGCGCCACGGCTCCAGGCCAGTATATCGCGACCGCCGGGTCCGACATCGCGCGCGGCGAGGCCGTGCTGCGCCGTGGCCGCCTGCTGACGTCCCGGGAGATCGGCATGCTCGCCGCCGTCGGCCTGGCGGACATCCCGGTCTGGCGCCGGCCGCGCGTCGCCGTGTTCTCGACCGGCGACGAGATCGTGGCCCCCGGCAGCCCGATCCGGCCCGGCCAGGTATTCGACAGCAACGCCGCCATCCTCGCTGCCGCGATCGAGGAGGCCGGCGGCGAACCGGTCCCGCTCGGCATCGTGTCCGACGATCCCATGGCGCTGCAGGCCGTTTTGTCCCAGGCATTGGCCGCGGGCGACATGGTGCTGCTGTCGGGCGGCACGTCGAAGGGCGCGGGAGACCTGGCCTATCAGGTGGTCGCGCGCCTGGCCAATCCCGGCGTGGTGGTGCACGGCGTGGCGCTGAAGCCCGGCAAGCCGCTGTGCCTCGCGGTGCATGACGGCAAACCGGTCGTGGTGCTGCCGGGCTTCCCGACCTCGGCGATCTTCACGTTCCACGAGTTTGTGGCGCCGGTGATCCGCGCGCTGGCGGGCCTGCCCGCCATGCGGCCGGAGACGGTGGACGCCACGCTGCCGCTGCGCATCGCCTCGGAGCGGGGCCGGACCGAGTACGTCATGGTCGCGCTGCTGCAGGCGCCGGAGGGCGGGCTGCTCGCCTATCCGACCGCGAAAGGCTCCGGCGCGGTCACCGGGTTCGCGCAGGCGGACGGCTTTTTCGCGGTCCCGGCATTGACCGAGGCGGTGCCGGCGGGCACGGCGGTTCGCGTCCAGCTGATCGGGACAGCGGCAGCGACGGCGGATTTGGTGGTGATCGGCAGCCACTGCGTGGGGCTGGACATGCTGATCGGGCTGCTGGAGCGGGACGGATTAAACGTGAAGTCGCTCGCGGTCGGCAGCTCCGGCGGGCTGGCGGCAGCGCGGCGCGGCGAGTGCGACGTGGCCGGCATCCACCTGATGGACCCGGCCAGCGGCGAGTACAACCGGCCTTTCCTGAGCGACGCGCTAAAGTTGGCGCCGGGCTATGGCCGCCTGCAGGGCGTCGTATTCCGGCCGGATGACGCGCGGTTCAATGGACTGCCGGACGCGGCGGCGGCCATGCGCATCGAGGGCGCGTTGATGGTGAACCGCAACGCAGGCTCGGGCACCCGTATCTTGATCGACCGGGTGCTGGGCGGCGCGCGTCCGCCGGGCTACTCGGCGCAGACGAAGTCGCACAATGCGGTGGCGGTTGCAGTCGCGCAGGGCCGGGCGGATTGGGGGGTGGCGATTCAGACCGTTGCTGCCGAGTATGGCCTGGGCTTCTTGCCGCTGCAGGCGGAGCAGTACGATTTCGTGATCCCAGCGTTCCGGCTGGATCGTGCGCCGGTGCAACGCTTTCTGGAAATGCTGCGGCGGCCCTCGACGCGGGCGGCCCTGCGTGCGCGGGGGTTCGAGGTCGCGGATGATTGAGCCGACGGTTGGCATGATCCTAGCCGGCGGCCTGGCCCGGCGGCTTGGCGGCGGCGACAAGGCGCTGCGCATGGTAGGCGGGCAGACCGTGCTGGCGCGGCTGATCGAGCGCATGACGCCGCAGGTGACCCGGCTGATCCTGAACGCCAACGACGACGCGGCACGGTTCGCCGAATTCAATTTGCCGGTTGTGGGCGACGACCTGCCGGACCGGCCGGGGCCGCTTGCGGGCGTGTTGACGGGGCTGGACTGGGCAGCACGGTTTGCGCCGGAGGTGCATTGGGTCATGACCGTGCCGGGCGATGCGCCGTTCCTGCCGGAGGACTTGGTGGCCCGGCTATACGCGGCCCGCGGCGGAGCGCCCCTGGCTTGCGCCGCCTCGGGGGGCCAAATGCACCCGGTGGTAACACTCTGGCCGGTGGCGCTGCGCCACGATTTGCGTCGGGCGTTGGTGGAGGAGGACTTGCACAAGGTCGGCGCCTATGTCCGGCGCCATAATCCTGCGATTGTCGAATGGCCGATCGAAGGTGTGGATCCGTTCTTCAACGTGAACACGCAGGGTGACCTGGCAGAGGCGGACCGGCTCGCAGCCGGAGGAGTCGACTGCAAGTTACCGCATGCCTGATTTATGCGGCTGATGCATGGATGCCGTTCCAGCGATAGCTCTAGCTACGGTGAACACTGAACCAGGCACAACCGATTCAGCACCGTCCTCAAAATCCAAGTAGTAAAATGTCGAGGGCGCGCGTGATATGGTCGTGCTGGTTGGTCAATGACGTGACGGCGCCGTTGAGCTCGCGGCCCGGAATGCTGGCTATCGCCTGGGTGACCATCACATAGCGCTCGCCGAGGATCTCGAAAACCGGGTTGAGTTCGCTTATCGGCTTCGGCGCCGTGTCTTCGGGCAGCAATGGCACTACGGTTCGGGTCGCGAGATGGGATAGAAGTTCAGCCTGGACATCCACGACACAGCCGTCCCGGCCTTTGCCGGGCATCGGATATACGTCAAGGCGGGCCATCAGAACTGGCGGAAAGCGGCGAGCGGCAGCCCGTGCTCGGCGACATGCCCGTTCCAGGCGTCCATCGCGCCCTTATTCTCCTCAAGCCACCGCTGCCGGTGAATATTCGCAACCTCCGCCGCGAGACCGCGCTCGCAGGCTTGGGATAGGTTGATGCCCATCTCCCGGGCGTCCCGGAGCAGCGTCTCGGGCAAAGTCACGTTGGTGGCACGCCGGGGCGAAGCGAAAACAGTTGCACGGGACACGGAAACACCTTCAGCTGGAATGCCTGCCACTATGCGCACCAGACATGCGCATAGTAAGCCGCATCAACCCTATCCAACCATCAATCCAGCCGGCTACGCAGCCCGGCGCCCGCTCGATCGGCGGTTGCTGTTCTGCGCCCCGCCGCGCGGACCACCGCCGCCACGATGGCCCTGACCGCGGCCGTTGCCGCCGCCCAGCACCGGCGCCCGCATCGTCGAGTTCTGCGCGGCCTCCGAGTGGTACTCGTGCTCCAGGAACACCGGAATCGTCTGGCCGACCTCGCGCTCAATGTCCCGCAGCCAGGCGCGCTGCTCGGCGCTGCATAGCGAAATGGCGTGGCCCTCCCGACCGGCGCGCGCGGTACGGCCGATGCGGTGCACATAGCTCTCCGGCACGTTCGGCAGGTCGAAGTTGAACACGTGCGAGACGTCGTCCACGTCGATGCCGCGCGCGGCAATGTCGGTCGCGACCAGGATCTTCACCGCACCAGAGCGGAAGCCGGCCATCGCGCGCTCCCGCGCACCCTGGGACTTGTTGCCGTGGATCGCCTCGGCATTGACGCCGGCCTTGGTCAGGTATTCGGCGACCTTGTTGGCCTCGTGCTTCATCAGCGTGAACACGATGGCGCGGTTGACCTTGGGCGACTTCACCAGCATCTCGATCGCGGCCTTCTTATCGGCCTCGTCCACGAACATCATGGTCTGGCGGACGCGCTCGACCGTGGTGGAAGGGGGTGCCGCTTCGACCCGGACCGGGCTGCGCAGCAGGCTGCCGGCCAATTCCGCGATGCTGGGCGGCATGGTGGCGGAGAACAGCAGGGTCTGGCGGGCGTGCGGCAGGGTGGCGACGATGCGGCGGATGTCGCGCACGAAGCCCATGTCCAGCATGCGGTCGGCCTCGTCGAGCACTAGGACCTCGACCTTCGACAGCTCGATGTGGCCTTGGCCCATCAGGTCCAGCAGCCGGCCTGGCGCTGCAACCAACACGTCCACGCCGCGGCGCATCGCGTCCACCTGACGACCCTGGCCCACGCCGCCGAACACCACGGTGTGGCTCAGGCGCATGTGCTTGGCGTAGGTCGCGAAGCTCTCGTCGATCTGCGAGGCGAGCTCACGGGTGGGGGCCAGCACCAGGACGCGGGCGCCTTTGGGCGGCGCCGGCACACGCTTGGCATCAAGCCGCTGCAAAATGGGCAAGGCGAAGGCGGCGGTCTTGCCGGTGCCGGTCTGCGCCAGGCCCAGCAGGTCGCGGCCCTCCAGCAGGTGCGGGATAGCGCCGGCCTGGATCGGCGTTGGTATGGTGTAGCCCTCGGTTTCGAGGGCGCGCAGCAAAGGCTCGGAGAGTTTAAGGTCGGCGAATGTCGTCATAAGGGGCGGCGCCTCCTGGCGCCAGGTTGTCGGGCCGCTGTCCTGAAAAGGAAGTGAGCGGCAAAAAGGGAGAGTGCCGGGCATGGCACAGGGCGCGGCAGGGTTGCCGCTGGTGTCGTTCGAAGCTTGTCGGGGAGGAGAACTTCCGTGTTGGGCGTCGGCTCTCTGCGCACGAGGACACCGGATTGGAAGGCTCAAGCAGTCGCAGTCTGCTGCACCGCACATAGGCACAATGGCTCAGCAGCGCAACAAGATAGTCTCAGAAAAGCAGGGCGTAGGGCATAAATGCCACAATGTCCCCTGGAGCGACCCGCGTCACGTCGTCCGCCAGCTCGACCAGTCCGTCGGTTTCGGTCAGCGAGGTGAGGATGCCGGCGCCGTCCACCCCGTGTTTATGCGCAGCGGCCGTGCCGTCGGGACCGGGCAGCAGCCGGACCCGGACATATTCGCGCCGCCCGGGCTTTTTGCGATAGGCGAAGGCGGCCGGCATACGCAGTATAGGCGGCGGCCGGTAAACGCTGCCCACCAGCGCTGCCAGCATCGGACGCGCTAACTGCGCGAAGGTGACGAATGCCGCCACCGGGTTGCCCGGCAAGCCCATGAACGGCACGCCGCCGACCACGCCCATCGTCACCGGCCGCCCCGGCTTCACCGCCAGGCGCCAGAACACCAGCCGTCCCAGCGCCTCGACGGCCGCACGGACATGGTCCTCCTCCCCGGCCGACACGCCGCCGGAGGTCAGGATCAAGTCATGGCCGCGGGCCGCGGTCCGCAGCGCGTCGGTGATCGCGGCCAGCCGATCCGGTATGATGCCGAGGTCCGTCACCTCTGCCCCAGACCGGCGCGCCATTGCGGCCAGCAGCACGCGGTTGCTGTCATAGCGCTGCGCCGCGCCGGTGGGCCGACCGGGCTCGACCAGCTCGTCCCCGGTCGAGAACAGCGCCACCCGGACCGGCCGGCATACAGAAACGCCGGTGATGCCCAATGCGGCCGCCAATGCGAGATCCTGTGGCCGCAGCCGCAGCCCGGCGCGCAGTGCGACGGCACCGCGGGCGATGTCCTCGCCGCGTGGGCGCGTGTTGGCGCCGGAGCGTAATCCGGGCGGGACCTCGACATGGCCGGCGTCGAGTCGAACGTCCTCTTGCATGAATACCGTATCTGCGCCGGGCGGCAACGCGGCGCCGGTGAAGATGCGCTGCGCCGAACCATCGATGAGCGGCTGCGCTGGCGCCCCGGCCGCGAGCCGGCCCAGCACCGGCAGGTGCCCGCCATCCTCCAGCCCCGTAAGCCGCACCGCGTAGCCATCGACGGCAGAGTTGTCGAAGGGCGGCAGGTCCACCGGCGCGATCACGTCCGCAGCGAGCACGCGCCCGTCCGCCGCGAGCAGCCCGACCCGCTCGGTCCCATCGATCCGTCCGACCTCAGCCGCGATCATGGCCTGGGCGGCGTCCAACGTCAGCAGCGCGCCCCCGAAGGCAAAGCAGTCATCCGAGAGCTGCGCCATCAGCCGACGGGAACCGCGTGCACCTGCACGGCTTCGGCGATGCCTTCAATGTCGTCCAGCTGCAGCCAAGGCAATGCCAGGCCCAGCACCGGCGCGTCCGACGCCACCGCCACCACGGACTGGTCGTCCGGATGCAGCATCGGCTTGCCGTTGGCAGTGCGGAACACCTCAAGCTTAGGCTGACCGCCGCGCTTGAAGCCCTCGATCAGCACCAGGTCCACGGGACTCAGGCGCATCAGCAGGTCGGCGAGATCAGGCTCGGCGTCACCGCGCAGCTCATGCAGCAGCGCCCAGCGATTGGCGGACGCTACCAGCACCTCCTGGGCGCCAGCCTGCCGGTGCTCCCAAGAGTCCTTGCCGGGTTGGTCCACGTCGAAGGCGTGATGCGCATGCTTGATAGTCGAGACGCGCAGCCCCTTCCCGACCAGGACCGGAATCAACCGGCGCAGCAGGGTGGTCTTGCCAGCGCCGCTCCAACCCGCAAGGCCAATCACCCGCATCTGGGGTCAATCAGGCAAAGTAGTATTGAATTTATTAACGTCATTGGTTATATCTATCATTCCTGGCCAATTGAGTATCCCGCGGGCAATCACGCGTTGTCTGCCACCCGATACCCTTGGCGTCATGCACATTTGCATTCATATACCGGGGGCAACTGTGCCTGGCCTCGACGCCCGGCGTTCTGGGAGTCATTGATGGCGGACGCAGTCCACGGTACGGTGGTACGCTTTGAACATCCCGGCGCTGGCCGCCGTCGCGCCACCTCCCTGCCGAAAGGCCGCGAGGTCCAGCCCAAGGCGAAACACGAGATCGAGGCGTTGCTCGCTGACCAGCCGCGGGAGCGGGAGTATCTGATCGAATACCTGCATTTGATCCAAGATACCTATAAGCAAATCTCCGCGGCGCATCTGGCCGCGCTTGCAGATGAAATGCGCCTTGCTTTTGCGGAAGTCTATGAGACCGCGACGTTTTATGCACATTTTGATGTGGTGAAGGAGGGCGACGCCCCGCTCGCGCCGCTGGTCATTCGGGTGTGCGATACCGTAACTTGCGCGATGTTTGGCGCCGAGAAGCTCTATGCCGAACTTCGCGCACATGAAGCTGCTGGCAGCCTCGGCGGTCCGGCCCGCGTGGTGCGTGCACCCTGCGTCGGCCTGTGCGACCAGGCGCCTGTCGCCGAGGTCGGCCATCACTTCCTGCATAAGGCGACGCCGGCCATGGTGCTGGAAGTCATCGCGCGCGATGACAGCCATGCGCATGTCGCGGACTATCCGGACTATGACGCCTATGTCGCCGGCGGCGGCTACGCGTTGCTGAACCAGCTGCGGGCCGGCACGCTGACCAGCGACGCGGTGCTCGCGGTGCTGGACGAGAGCGGACTGCGCGGCCTGGGCGGCGCCGGGTTCCCGGCCGGGCGCAAGTGGCGCTCGGTTCGCAACGAGCCCGGCCCGCGCCTGATGGCGATCAACGGCGACGAGGGCGAGCCCGGCACCTTCAAGGACCGCCACTATCTCAACAGCGACCCGCACCGTTTCCTGGAGGGCACGCTGATCGGCGCCCACGTGGTCGAGGCGACCGACGTCTATATCTATCTGCGCGACGAGTATCCGGCCGCCCGCGAGATGCTGACGCGGGAGATTGCCAAGCTGCCGCCGGGCGGCCCGCGTATCCACATGCGACGCGGCGCCGGCGCCTATATCTGCGGCGAGGAAAGCTCGATGCTGGAGAGCATCGAGGGCAAGCGCGGCCTGCCGCGGCACAAGCCGCCGTTCCCCTATCAGGTTGGCCTGTTCGGCCGGCCGACGCTGATCAACAATGTCGAGACCGTGTTCTGGGTGCGCGAACTGCTGGAGCGGGGCGCGGCCTGGTGGACCAGCCAGGGCCGCAACGGGCGCGTCGGCCTGCGCAGCTACTCGGTGTCCGGCCGCGTCAAGCAGCCCGGCGTCAAGCTGGCGCCGTCCGGCATCACCGTGCAGCAGCTGATCGAAGAGTACTGCGGCGGCATGGCGGACGGGCACGAGTTCTCCGCCTACCTGCCCGGCGGCGCGTCGGGCGGCATCCTGCCGGCGTCCTTGGCGGACATCCCGCTTGATTTCGGCACGCTGGAGAAATACGGCTGCTTCATCGGCTCCGCCGCCGTCGTCGTGTTCTCGCAGGCTGACGATGTGCGCGATGTGGCGCTCAACCTGATGCGCTTCTTTGAAGACGAGAGCTGCGGCCAGTGCACGCCCTGCCGGTCCGGCACACAGAAGGCGCGCATGCTGATGGAGCGCGGCGTATGGGACGCGGAGCTGCTGGGCGAGCTCGGCCAGGTCATGCGCGACGCCTCGATCTGTGGGCTGGGCCAGGCGGCGTCCAACCCGCTCGCCTGCGTCATCAAGTATTTTCCGGAATTGCTGATGCCCAAGGAGGCCGCAGAATGAGCAGCTCGACAATGCGGGAGGGCCCGCAGAACCTGGACGGGATCACGACGGAAACGCAGGGCCTGGCCTTCGAGCTGGACGGAGAGCGGGTGTTCGCGCGTGAGGGCGAGAGCCTGTGGGACGTGGCGCGCCGGGTCGGCACGGCGATCCCGCATCTGTGCCACCGGCCGGAGCCGGGCTACCGCCCCGACGGCAACTGCCGCGTCTGCATGGTGGAGATCGAGGGCGAGCGCGTGCTGGCGCCGTCCTGCAAGCGCATGCCCGCGGTCGGCATGAAGGTGCACACGCAGACCGAGCGGGCGACCAAGGCGCGCGCCATGGTCATGGAGCTATTGGTGTCCGACCAGCCGGCGCGCGAGACGTCGCATGACCCGACGTCGGCGTTCTGGAACTGGGCCGACCAGACGCACGTCACCGAGAGCCGCTTTCCCACAGCGCAGCGCTGGGCGCATGACCCCAGCCACCCGGCGATGCGGGTCAACCTCGACGCCTGCATCCAGTGCAACCTCTGCGTCCGCGCCTGCCGCGAGGTGCAGGTCAACGACGTGATCGGCATGGCGTTCAGGAACGCTGGCAGCAAGGTGGTGTTCGACTTCGACGACCCGATGGGCCAATCCACCTGCGTCGCCTGCGGCGAGTGCGTGCAGGCCTGCCCAACCGGCGCGCTGATGCCGGCGGCTTACCTGAACGAGGCCGAAACGCGCGTCACCTGGCCCGACCGCAAGGTGGATAGCCTGTGCCCGTACTGCGGCGTGGGCTGTCAGGTGACGTATGAGGTGAAGGACAAGCGCGTCGTCTATGCCCAGGGCCGCAACGGTCCGGCGAACCACAACCGGCTATGCGTTAAGGGCCGGTTCGGCTTCGACTACATCCACCATCCGCACCGCCTGACCAAGCCGCTGATCCGCCTGCCGAACATGCCGAAGCACGCGCAGGACCAGGTCGATCCCGCGAACCCGTGGACGCATTTCCGCGAGGCATCGTGGGAGGAGGCGCTGGAGCTCGCCGCTGGCGGGCTGTCGCGCATCCGTGCGGAGTCCGGGCCGCGCTCGCTCGCCGGCTTCGGGTCGGCGAAGGGGTCGAACGAGGAGGCCTATCTGTTCCAGAAGCTGGTGCGCACCGGCTTTGGCTCCAACAACGTCGATCACTGCACCCGGCTGTGCCACGCGTCGTCGGTCGCGGCGCTGATGGAGGGTCTGAACTCCGGCGCCGTCACCGCCCCGTTCTCGGCGGCGCTGGATGCCGAGGTGATCGTCGTGATCGGCGCCAACCCGACGGTGAACCACCCGGTCGCCGCGACCTTCATCAAGAACGCCATCAAGGACCGCGGCGCCAAGCTGGTCGTCATCGACCCGCGCCATCAGGCGTTGTCCCGGCTCGCCACCTACCATCTCGCCTTCAAGCCCGGCAGCGACGTCGCGTTGCTGAACGCGATGCTGCACACGATCATCGAGGAGGGCCTGACCGACGAACAGTATGTCGCCGGCTACACCGAGGGCTACGAGGAGCTCAGCGCCCGCATCAAGGACTTCGCGCCCGAGCGAATGGAGCCGGTTTGCGGCATTCCGGCGCAGACCATACGCGAGGTGGCGCGGCTATATGCCAAGTCCCGCGCGTCGCTCGTGTTCTGGGGCATGGGCATCAGCCAGCACGTGCACGGCACCGACAACTCGCGGTGCCTGATCGCGCTGGCGCTGGTGACGGGTCAGATCGGCCGGCCCGGCGCCGGGCTGCATCCGCTGCGCGGCCAGAACAACGTGCAAGGCGCAAGCGACGCCGGGCTGATCCCCATGGTGTTCCCGGACTACCAGTCGGTCGAGAACCCCGGCATCCGCGAGCATTTCGAGGCGTATTGGGACACCAAGCTCGATCCTGTGCAGGGCCTGACGGTCGTCGAGATCATGACGGCGATCCACGAGGGCAAGATCCGCGGCATGTATGTCGAGGGCGAGAACCCAGCGATGTCCGACCCTGACCTGAACCACGCGCGGGTGGCGCTGGCGAAGCTTGATCATCTGGTCGTGCAGGACCTGTTTCTGACCGAGACGGCGTTCCATGCCGACGTGGTGCTGCCGGCCTCGGCGTTCGCGGAAAAGAGCGGCACGTTCACCAACACGGACCGCCGGGTGCAGATCGCCCGCCCGGTGCTGGACCCGCCCGGCGACGCGCGGCAGGACTGGTGGATCATTGCGGAGATCGCCAAGCGGATGGGCCTGGGCTGGAACTACCCGGGCCCGGCGGAGATCTTTGCCGAGATGGCGCAGGTCATGCCGTCATTCGCCAACATCACGTGGGAGCGGCTGGAGCGGGAGGGTGCGGTGACCTATCCCGTCGATGGGCCGGACGTGCCGGGGCATGAGATCATTTTCTATGCGGGTTTCCCGACCGAGAGCGGCCGGGCCAAGATGGTGCCGGCCAATGTGCTGCCGCCGGATGAGATTCCGGATGACGAGTATCCTATGGTGCTCTCGACCGGGCGGGTGCTGGAGCATTGGCATACCGGGTCGATGACCCGGCGGTCGGATGTGCTGGACGCGATCGAGCCGGAGGCGGTGGCGTTCATGTCGCCGAAGGATTTGTGGCGGCTGCAATTGACGCCGGGCGACCGCATTCGGCTGGAGACGCGGCGGGGGGTTGTGGAGGTCAAGGTCCGCAGCGACCGCGACGTGCCGGCGGGGATGGTGTTTATGCCGTTCTGCTACGCCGAGGCTGCGGCGAACTTGCTGACCAATCCGGCGCTTGATCCGTTTGGGAAGATTCCGGAGTTCAAGTTCTGCGCGGCGCGGGTTGGGGCTGTAGAGATGGCGACGGCGGCTGAGTAGGCCGCTTCGGGCGGGCACGGCGGGCGGAGTGGCTTTATCAGAGATATTGTCGCTCCGTTAGCTTGACCCTTAGGTGGACGGGGCACCGGCGCTTGGCCGGCTGTCGAGTATCGCCCGAAGCTTCGGGTTGTCGAGCATGCGGTCCGCGGTCGCACTCAACAGGTCTTCCGCGAGTTTCTGCAGTGCGTCGATGTCTGCGTCGATCAGGACGAAGGCGTCGCGCTGGTTCTTGACCGTGTCCTTGTAAACCGTGCGGCCAGAGCGGTCGATGACAAGAAGGTCCAGGTCGATCCCGGCCACCCGCTTGATATATTTGTTTGCGTCAAACGTGCGCACCACGAGTTGGATGCGATACGGTGCGTTAGCCTGGGTGGAAAGCATGCCGCGCGCCTGCAGCGCCTTGGTGAATACGGCTGCCACCTCCTCTGTCACCGGCCGGGCAGTGTCGCGGACGTAGAACGGGTTGCCGAAGCCGCCTCTGACCGTCGCGAGTCGGTTCGGCTTTTCGTCCCGCATGTCGGTGGCCGTCACGGCGGACACCGAGCTTGGCGATCCCGCGACGATCGGGACGCTCGGGGCATAGTTCAAAGAGGCGGTGCTCGAGCAGGCTGCGAGCGCGAGCAGCACGCAGGCGAGAAGGGTGGGATGAAGGCGCATCGATGCATTCTCCGGGTTGGCCGGGGTTGATGCCGCAGTACGCGGCCTGCGCAGGCCGCTGCTATGCGGCAGTTGGGACGTTGGGCGGCGGGATGGGCATACGCGGCGGGGCGGTGGCCCAAAGCAGCGCCTCCTCCTCGGGCGTGAGGCCGTAGGCGCGGTTCTCCAGCGCCGACAGTTCGGCCTCGCGCCGCGCCGCCTCCGCCAGCCGTGCTGCCATCGGAGCGATGGTGGCCGCGTGTTCGGCACGGATGGCGGCGATGGCGGCAGCGGACAGGGTGCGGCGGCGCACTGGCAAGGCGGCGCGCAGGGTAGCAACAAAGCCGTCCGCAGAGAGGCTAAATGGGTTGCGTAGCGCGGCAGGACGAGTGGAAAAATCCCAGTTTACCTGAAGCCAATCAAATAATGCAGTGAGTGCCTGCTTTTTAGAATGCGCGATATGTTCCAGAGCAATAACATGTTGTGTTGCAACATCGTTCACATCCGCTAGCGGAATGGGAATTGGAAAAGATCGAACGAAGGGTATGTCCATTGCAAGCGCCTCATCTTTCTTGTGCGGGAATGCGCGAAACATAAGCCACCACGCCACAGGAGAGTTGAGAACACCGACGAGCCATCTATCTTGAGAGGAAATAAATATAGCAGCGTCGTTGCAGAGGTCCCCGCCAAAGTCCAACGAAAACCCTGGATGGAAAAGAATTCGCTGAATCAGAATTTTTGGCTGGGAAAATAACTCCCAGTATGCGACCGGGTCTTGAATCTCATACCATTCGTAAGAGCCAGCCTTTCGCCCTGACCAATTATCGCCCATCCAATCTTTTGGTTTCGGCTCCAGACGATCCTGGAATTGTTGAAGATGCGTCTGTACTGCAGGGAAGTCGTCGATGTTGATGCCCTGGCGACTGAAAATCATCCAAAGTCCAGCCCAGTCGCTACTCCAACGGTCGATGTCCTGACCTCGCAAGAAACGCCTGATTATTTGCTCGGCTTGAGGGCTTGTCGCTATTAATCGATCTCTGGTCTCTTGATCTACTACAAAAGCTTCATTTAGGCCGGTTTTCACACCATACCTTGGTTCAGATGCAAAGTCCCTTAGCGGCATCCCGGTCCGCTGCAGCTTTTCCATAAGCGTCCGAACTGCTGAGGGTTCCAGCACCCAAGAATTGCGCGTCAGGGCCGCACGCGGAACTAAAATTGTCGTTTCCGCGATCTGCGCTTCCAACGCCTCCATCCGCACCAAATCGCGCGGCACGACCGTGACCGCCACCTGCTCCGGCGCGCCGATCGCCGGCAATGGCCGCCGGGCGCAGACCACGGACGGGAACACGTCCGTTCCGGGGAAAAACTTCCGGGCATGGCCAAAATCCGTCACCGCCTCCACTCAGGAGCGCTCCGCCAGCACCCCGCGCAGCGCCTCGGCATACCCGGCCTTCAGCCACTTGTTCGTCACCGTAAAGGCAAAGCGCCCACCGGGCCGCAGCAGCCGCAGCGCCTGCTCCAGGAAATACACATAGAGGTCGGCAACACCGTCATAGGCGGCATAGCGCGCCTTCAGGACGGGCTTCGCTGGCCCCAGCTGCTCCTGCCGGACATAGGGCGGGTTGCCGATGACGGCGTCGAAACCGCCCTCCGGCTCCACGCCTTGCCAACTCCGCCAAATGCCGGGAAAGGCCGGCTGCCAGTGCAGGAATCGGCGCTGCCGTGCCAAGGCGCGCAGCGACCGCAGCAGTTCGTCCACAGTGCGGCGCACGATCGGGGTGCCGCCGCGCGGCGGGGCGCCGTTGGCCAGCGCCAGTGGATCGCCGCACACCCCGTCGAGCCAGGCGTTCACCGTCGCCGCGCGCTCCGCCTTCGCCGCCCGGCCCTCGGGCCGCGGCAGCCAGAGCAGCGCATGCAGGCAGTCCAAGAACCCGCGCAGCGGCCCGGTCGCCTCCTCGATGTCGCCGAACAGGCCGGCGCTTTGCCGCACCTGGGCGATGTCGGCGTCGGCGAGGTCCTCGATCTGCTCCATCGCCTGGGCGGCGCTGCGGGCGGCCTGGATCGGACCCGCCAGCGCCAGGCCGCCGCGCCAGGCCCGGCCGGCGCCGCTGGTCAGCTTCTCGGTGTCGGCAATCCAGGCGCCGAACAGGCTGTCGCCCGGGCGGAGGTGGTGGTTCAAGTACGACAGCGGCGCGCCGACGGTGAAGCTGTGCAGCCAGAGCGACAGCTTAGCCAGCTCCACCGCCAGCGGGTTTAGGTCCACGCCGTACACCACCCGCTTCAGCAGCAGGCGGCGGACGATCTGCCGGTCATCCAGGTGACGCGGGTCCAGCGGCCAGCCATGCAGCGCGGCAGCCGCCTCGATCCGCTCACGCTCCTGCGCGATGCGCTCGGCCAAAGGCGAGCGGTAGTCGATGGCGACGGCGGTGTCGGCGGCCTCCTCCATGGCGATCAGCGTCTCATCCGCCAGCCAGTCCACGAGGGAGACGAGGAAGTGCCCGGACCCCATGGCCGGGTCGCATATTTTCAGGTTGAGGAAGGCCGAGGCAGGGTCAAATTGCCGGAGGTTGGCGCGTCGGTCGGCCTTGTCGCGGCGGTCCCCGGCAAGGCGGTCGAGCGCAGATGCAAACGCGGCACGGCGCTCCGCAAGCAGGGGCGCGACGGCATGGCGCATCACCAGCTGCACCAGGACCTCCGGCGTGTAGTATGCGCCGCTGCCATGGCGCAGCGCATCGTCCTGCACCGGCGCGATGAGACCGCCTTGCACCGCGACGCCGCGCTCCAGCAGCCCCTCGTAGATCGCGCCGAGCTGCTGCACCGAGAGGTCGCGGTAGTTGATCCAGGCGGCCTCGCCCGCGCCGCGCAGCGTCGAGAGCCGGTCCAGCACCCGGGCAAACGCGGTGTCCGGCAAGGCAATGCGTCCGAGTAGCGGCGCGCGCCGGGCGTCGAACAGGCCGCCGTTGTAGGGCGGCAGGCCCATGTCGTCGCTGCCGCCAGCGATGGCGCTGAACAGCCGCAGCAGCCGCGGCCACCAGGTGGCGGCGCTCGGGGAGATCGTCCGCCCCTGCACGGCGGCGGCGTTGACCTCCCGCCGCAGGGTGGTGATGGCGAACGGCCGGTAGCCGTCGTGCCCCACCGGCAGCAGGTCGCGGTCCTCGGCGTAGAGCAGGAACAACAGCCGGTACAGGAGCACCAGCGCCGTGTCGCGGATGCGTTCGGGCCAGGCGGCGTCATCGGGCGCTGGATTGGGGTCGGCCGCAGAGAGGGCGCCCAACAGCTCCGGAAAGACCTCTTCGAACACTGCCCCGGACAGGCGGGCGGTAACCGCCTGCTGCCATTCCAGCGCCTCGTCCAAAGCGGCCTGCAGCACGCTGCGGCCATCCGGACCCGGCATGAACGAGTCGCGCCGGAACAGCAGCAGAAAGCCCCGCAGCGCGGCCTCTCCGCCCGGCTCCAGCATGGCGGCAAGATCGGCTTCGAGGAAGCGCTCGGCCTGCGAGGTGACGTCGTAGGCATAGAGGCGCCAGAGCCGTCCGTTGCTGAGCATCGCCCAGCGGATGCGCCCGCTGGACAGCTCCTCGGCGACGCGTAGATAGCGGAGCACCTGGGAGGCGGGCGTGCGGCCGCTGGCGTCGGTGGCGCGGTCGAGCGGCAGGTCCCAACGCTTGCTCTCGTGCACGACCATGGCGAGGCGATAGCGTTCCGCGCCGACCGGGCGGCCCATGGCCGATGCGGCTGCGGTGGGTTCGGCGAACAGCAGCGCGTCCGGCACGTCCTCCCGCCGGCGCGTGGCCTGCTGCTGCGGCAGCAGATCCCAACCGAGCCGCCGCAAGACGGGAAAGATTAGGCGTTCCTCGGTGACAGCCTCGTTCGGCGCCTCGGCGGTCTGGAACGTGCTGAGGTCGGCGCGGACAGCCTTGGCGAAGTCAGCTACCTCTGCGTCCGGCGGCGCGGCCCAGGCCGCGATGGTGCGGATGCCGGTGTCGAGGAAATATCGGCTAAACAGGCCACCACCGAGCATGTCCCTCCCGACTCCACACATCAATAATTACGTTGGCAGAGTAACGTGCAAAGGGGAAGCCGGGCACCTACACCAGGAATGTGGCCGTCGCCGGTTGTTGTGCTTAAGCCACTCGCGCCCGGTCCACGATCGCCTGCGTGTCCAAGCCCTGCGGCATGGTCCCATAAGCCCACCCCCAATCCCCACCCAACCGCGTCGCGCAAAAAGCATCCGTCACCGCCGGGTGCGCATACCGCACCAGCAAGCTCCCCTGCAGCGCCGCCGCCATCATCTCCGAAATCCGGCGCGCCATCGGCTCCAGCCCCGCCGGGTCCACCAAACAATCAGCCAGCTTCTCCGCATAGGCATCCAGCCGCGCATCCCCGCCCCGAGCCGCCCGGACCTCATCCAGGAACACCCCAACACTCTCAGGCTCCCGCTGCATGGCCCGCAGCACGTCGAGGCAAATCACGTTCCCCGTCCCCTCCCAAATCCCATTCAGCGGCGCCTCGCGATACAGCCTCTCCATCAAATGGTCCGCAATGAACCCGTTCCCCCCATGGCACTCCAGCGCCTCCGCCACGAAGCCCGGCGCGCGCTTGCAGGCCCAGTACTTCGCAACCGGCGTGCAAATCCGCGACAGCAGCGCCTCCCCGCGATCCGCCTCGGAGCGGTCCAGCGCGTAGGCGAGCCGCATCGACATCCACATCATCGCCTCGCTCTCAACAGCCAAATCCGCAACGACGTTGCGCATCAGCGGCAGGTCCACGAGGCTCCGCTGGAACGCCCGGCGGTTCGACGTGTGGTGCACCGCCTGGCTCAGCGCCTGCCGCATCAGGCCCGAGGAGCCAATGGCGAAGTCCAGCCGGGTCGCGTGCGCCATCTCGATGATGGTGCGGATGCCGCTGCCCTCGTCGCCCAGCAGCACCGCCTGCAGGTCGTGGAACTCGACCTCGGAGCTCGCATTCGACTTGTTGCCGCACTTGTCCTTCAGCCGCTGCAGCTTCAGCCGGTTGCGAGAGCCGTCCGGCAGCCAGCCGGTCGCGAGAAAGCAGGACAGGCCCGTCTCGGTCTGCGCCAAAGTGAGGAACAGGTCGCTCATCGGCACCGAGAAGAACCATTTATGCCCGGTGATCAGATACGGCGCCCCCGAGCCACGGCGCGCGGAGGCCGGGCGCGCCGTCGTGATGGTGGCGCGCAGGTCCGACCCGCCCTGCTTCTCCGTCATCGCCATGCCGACCGTGACGCCGGCCTTGTCCTTGGCATAGGCGGCGCGCGGGTCGTAAACGGTGCTGTTGATCAGCGTCCCCCATTCCGCGAGCAGCGCCGTGTCGTGCCGCAGGGCGGGGATCGAGGCGAAGGTCATGCCCATCGGGCAGCAGACGCCGTTCTCGCCCTGGTTCCACAGATAGCTCAACATCCCCCGCGCCACGTGCGCGCTGTGCTGGTCATGCGTCCAGGCGAACGAGTGGGTGCCGCAGCCGTAGATCAGGCCCATCAGCTCGTGATAGGCCGGATGGAACTCCACGACATCGACGCGATGGCCGAAACGGTCATGGGTGCGCAGTTCCGGCAAATGCCGGTTGGCCTGGCGCGCCAAGTGCTGCACGTGCGCGCTGCCCACCAACGACCCGGCCCGATGCAGCGTGTCGCCGGCCCAGTCGGCGCCGAACACCCGGGCGGCCTCGACCAGCGCCTGGTCGCCGGCATAGGCGTTGGTGCCCTCCAACGCACCGGGTTGGTTCAGCACCTCGTGCGTCGCGTAACCGTCCATGTATCCGCCCCCCACTGCCGCCCGGCTTCACGGCACCGGTTGCGCGTAGTCTAATCGCATCGGCAAAACCCTGTCAGGCGAGCAGAGATGGAAAACTGGCTGCCGCGCACGCCGTCGTTCCGGCTGGACGGCAAGCGGGCCTTGGTGACGGGCGGCGGCCGCGGGCTGGGCGTGGCCTGCGCGGCGGCGTTGGGCCAGGCCGGCGCCCATGTGCTGGTCGCTGCCCGGACCGCGGCAGAGATCGAGGAGGTCGCATCCGCCATCTGTGCAGAGGGCGGCAGCGCCGAGGCCCATGTGCTCGACGTCAGTGATCCGGTATACGCCGCTGCCGCCATCACGGCTTGCGGCCCGATCGATATTTTGGTGAACAACGCCGGGACCAACCGCCCCGCCGGGTTCCTGGACGTGACGGTCGAGGACTACGACGCGATCATGGACCTGAACCTGCGGGCGGCGTTCTTCGTGGCGCAGGCCGTGGCGCGCGGCCAGGTCCAGGCCGGGCGCGGCGGCTCGATCATCCACATCTCGTCGCAGATGGGCCACGTCGGCGGCGCGCGGCGCACGGTATATTGCGCCAGCAAGTTCGCCATCGAGGGGCTGACTAAAGCCATGGCCATCGACCTCGCGCCGCACAACATACGGGTGAACTCCATCTGCCCGACCTTCATCGAGACCCCGCTGACCCGGCCGTACCTCGAAGACCCGGCGTTCCGCGCCGACGTGCTGACCCGCATCAAGCTCGGGCGACTCGGCCAAATGCAGGACCTGATGGGCGCGGTCGTGTTCCTGGCGTCCGACGCGGCGGCGCTGATGACCGGGACATCCGTGGTGATCGATGGCGGCTGGACCGCAGATTGAGGGTGTCTGCTCATCTCCCCCGTTGATCTGGAATGTCTGGCGCTGCGCGTGAGGCGGCTTGACGTGACCCTGATGCTTGGGATTCAAAGCGGGGATGACCGAGCTTCCTGATCTCAGCTGTCTGACGCACGAGGAGAAGGA
>JANXVC010000440.1 GCA_025351925.1 Rhodospirillales bacterium
GGTCGAGCAAGTACATCGGGTCGGCCGTCAGCCAGCGGTGCCCGTTCCAGTATTTGAGCAGCGCCCGGCGCGTTGCCGGCCCGTGCTGGTCGAGGAGCGCCCTGCCTCGACGCCACTGCGAGGCGCGGTCGTCGCGGCCTCTCTGCTCCAGGACGATCCAGTTGGCGACGCGGGCCGCCATCAACCTGTCGATGCTGGGCTGTGTCTCGGCGATCAGCGGGGCCAGCAGCGGCAGCTTGTCGCGCTGGCGTCGATGCAGCCGCACGGCCGCCGCGCGCTTGCGGTCGGTTACGGCGTATTCGCACCGTGGCCGGCGGATGAACCTCATGGCACGCGGTCATGCGGCATGGGCATGGTGATGGGAGCGCCGCAACAAGCGGGCATCTCAACATTCCGCCGTCAGCAGGCGCACCATCCAGGCGTCGACGTCCCTGACCGCGATCCAGTCGCGGCGGCTGCCGTCCGGCTCGGTACCACAGAACTTTTCGCAAGCAAGATGTTCTCTTAGCTCGCGGGCGATGCTGGTCTTTACCGCTGCCTCCGCCTTTGCAGCGGCAAGCTCGGCCTGCAGGCGGGCGATATGGTTCATCGCCGCGCGCTCCCGGCATCGGCCAGCACGCCGCCATCGGCCTGCTTCACCGCCTTCCTGGCCTGCTTCGGGCTCAGGAGCTTGGTCGAGGCGAACGCCTCCGCGGCGGTCGGGTGGATCCGGCTCTTGGCCCCCTGCATGACCACGAGCGACTTGAGCCGCCAGCCGATCGGGTAGCCGAGCCGGTCACGGAACCGCCGCACGAACGCCACCGCCCCAATGCCGGGCGAAGATGGCAAAGGTTCCGCGCGCGTCAGTGCGTGGAAGGCCATCGGAGGGGGCGTCGTGCGGTCGAGCCGGTAGCTGTCGTCGTTCACGCGCACGACGGCGTAGTCTGATGGCTGTCTCATGATGATGGTCCTGCAATACGGCCTTGCCGATCGGCACGAAGGCGTTCAATCGGTGACGATGGCCCGGGCGCGGCGTGCATCCGCGGCGTAGGCGCTCAGGGGCTTCTTGGCGGTGAAGTGCAGGTCGCGTTCGACGGGCAGGCCAAGCCCGCCGCGGACGGCCAGAAGCTCGCTGATGTATAGGGAGCCCATTTCAGGACAGCCGAACCTGAGATCGCATAATCCGATATCCGGGCATTCGGGCTCAAGGTGCGTCAGCAGCCAAGTGGCCGCTCCGTCCGGCGTGAAAATCCTCACGACCGGATAGGGGTCGCATGTCTCGTCCGCATTGTATGTGGCGCCGTTGGCGAGCAGCTGCGCGCGCTGCTCCGGCGTGATGAGCATGGTCATGGTGGTCTCCGTCAGGGAGGAGTGGAATGCCGCCGACCCTGCGGACAGGGCCAGCGGCGGTCGTGGGCGGGGCGTCAGCCCTCGGCGCGTGGATCCCGCAGCCGGGAGGGCCTCCCGCCAGCAGGGGGCCTCCCAGCCGCCTGTGCGTGCTGCCCATTCGACCAGCCCGGCCAGCACCGCGCGAAGCTCGGGAGCGGCGGCGATCAGCCGCGCGTTCTCGACGTCCTCTTCGTCCAGCAGGCGCACGAGGCGGTCGGGTGCGGCCTGCCATTCCAGGTGGCCGGGGATGACGCAGACGATGCGGCCGGTTGGCCCGTCCTCTGCGTCCACGATCGGCAGGGAGCCGTCTTGCCCGGCGGCGCACGGAGCGGGCAGGCGGTCGATCTGCCAGCGCGGGTTCATGCGCTCGGCCCCGGCTTTGGTCCGGTGACGTCGGGCATGTTGACGACCTCGGCGCCGGCCGCGTGGTAGAGCGCGGCCACGGCGCGCAGCGGGCCATATGCCCAGCCATAGAACGGCCGTGCGTCCAGGCGTTCGCCGGGAGCGGGCCTTGGCTCGTCACGCGCGACCCGGATCCCGGTCTCGACATCCAGCCCGCGCATGTCGATCACCGGCAAGCCGGCGGCGATGCAGGCTGGCTTGGCCGTCTCCGCGTCGATGCCGCCGAGCCGGGCGCCGCGTGCGAAACAGAGCACCGGGCCACCGCCGCCGATGAACAGGTGCCCGTCCTCGAAGGTCAGTGCCTGGCGGACCCACGCGTCGATGCCGGGCACGCCGAGCGAGGGAGCCGCCATCATGCCGCCCTCGCCGTCACGGCCTGTGCGGCGTCGTTACCGCCGGCCTCGCTATCGCTGTCTTCGCCTGGCAAAGCATCCGCATGGTCGGGGTGCAATGCCAGCATCCAGTCGGCTGCTTTCTGCGCCGCGGCGGCGGCCTTGAACAGTTGGGTAGGGAGGGTGGCACCTAGCTTGAGGATACCCCTCTCCCCCCCTCCGAACCGTGCTTGCGACTTTCATCGCACACGGCTCTCCCTTTCTGTGCGCCGTCAGGTTCTCGTGTCGCCCAGCTTTCCAGAGTGCAATGCCATGTGGCAGCTTCGGCACAGCACGACGCGCTTCCGCCGTCTTGCGGCCTGTGCAAGCTGTCCTAAAGGTGCGCCGATCATGTCAGCCATCTTCCGGACATGATGGACTTCACACGGCTTGTCTGTTCGTCCACATGCTCCGCATTCGCGAGCATTGAGACGTTCGACAATCTCCGTGCGATTCAGGGCATACTCGGCAAACGGGGGCAGATCAACCTCCCCCCATTTCCGAGTATCTCGCCTTAGGTCCTTCAGGCTCCAGATTTTAGTGACGTGCCGGCGTCCCTGCACTTGGTAGGCTAAGCCGTAGCCATCTCCCATCCTTAGCCGTTCCAGTGCGCGGGTGACTGTAGTATTGTGCTTATTGGCCAGTGTGTGACCAAGGCTCAGTCTCCAAATTCTTTGAAGCTTGCTGAGCTTAGCCTTCACGTCTTTCGCCAAGGCATAATAATTGGCCAGGCCGCGTAGTTCGGCGTTGAAGGTCATGGCGATCTCGACATCGCTCGCGTGGATCAGGGTAGGACGACGCTTGCCCCAGCAGGCTTC
>JANXVC010000457.1 GCA_025351925.1 Rhodospirillales bacterium
GGACTCTGCCCGCCGCGTGGAAAAGGCCAGGGAACGGGCCGCGAAAAGGATGCAGAGAGCCGCATAGCGCGACCTCACGCCTCATTCTGCACTTCTCCCACCCGTCAATCACCCCACGCCGGCAATCTCGCAACAGGCTCCGAGAACAAGCAAAATGTGAGGGAGTAGACGATGTCCGAGACATCAGTTGACGAAAAGAAACCGGACGGCGCTGCCGCACCGCTGAAGCTCGACGCGGCGGTAATCGGTGCCGGCGTCGCCGGGCTGTATCAGCTTCATCTGCTGCGCCAGCAGGGGATAAACGTTAGGGCGTTCGACGCCGCATCCGGCGTCGGTGGGACGTGATACTGGAACCGCTACCCCGGCGCACGATTTGATTCCGAAGGATACATCTACCAATACTTGTTCTCGGAGGAGCTTTACAAAGGCTGGAGCTGGAGCGAGAAGTTTCCGGGACAGCCGGAGATTGAGCGCTGGCTCAACTGGGTTGCCGACAAGCTGGACCTGCGCAAGGACACCCAGTTCAACACGGGCATCAAGAGCGCGCGCTTCAACGAGGCGACTGAGCGCTGGATCCTGACGACCGACAGCGGCCAGACGATCGACACGCAGTTCCTGGTGACCTGCTGCGGCATGCTGTCTGCGCCCCTGACCGGCCTGTTTCCCGGCCAGGACGACTTCAAGGGAAAGTCGTATTACACGAGCATATACCCGAAGGACGCGGTCGACCTTGCGGGCAAGCGCGTCGGCGTCGTCGGCAACGGCGCGACCGGCATCCAGGTGATCCAGACGGCCGCCAAGACGGCCGGGCATCTAACGGTGTTCGTGCGCACGCCGCAGTATGTGCTGCCGATGAAGAACCCGAAATACACGCCGGCCGAGCAGGAGGCGTATAAGGCGCGCTTCGCCGAGCTCTCCAAGACCCTGCTGCACACCTTCACTGGGTTCGAATACGATTTCGAGCACGCCTGGGCCGACCTGACGCAGGAGCAGCGGCGCCAGGTGCTGGAGGACGTCTACGCGGACGGATCGCTCAAGCTGTGGCTCGCGTCGTTTGGAGAGATGTTCTTCGTTCAGGAGGTGAGCGACGCGATCTCGGAGTTCGTGCGCGAGAAGATGCGCGAGCGCTTGAAGGACCCTCGCCTGTGCGAGATCCTGATCCCGAAGGACTACGGTTTCGGCACGCATCGCGTGCCGCTGGAGATGGGATACCTGGAGGTGTTCCACCAGCGGAACGTCGAGCTCGTCAGCGTCAAGGACAACCCGATCGAGCGGATCACCCCGGAGGGCCTGCTGCTCCGCGACGGCACGGAGCACGCGTTCGACGTCCTGATTCTGGCGACCGGATTCGACGCGGGAACCGGCGCGCTGACGCGGATGGACATTCACGGCCGCGGGGGGTGCTCGCTGACTGAGGAGTGGGGGCGCGACATCCGCACCACGATGGGGCTGCAGATCCACGGCTATCCGAACCTGTTCACCACCGCCACGCCGCTCGCCCCGTCGGCGGCGCTGTGCAACATGACCACCTGCCTGCAGCAGCAGGCCGAGTGGATCAGCGGCTGCATCAGATACGTACGCGAACACGGCCTGACGGTCTGCGAGCCGACCCGGGAGGCCGAGGACAAGTGGGTGCAGCACCACGAGGAGACCGCCGCGGCGACGCTCGTGCAGAAGACGGTGTCGTGGTACATGGGCTCCAACGTGGAGGGCAAGCCGCGGCGTCTGCTGTCCTACATCGGCGGCGTCGGGCAGTACCGGCAGAAGTGCGACGAGATCGCGGCAAAGAACTACGAAGGCTTCGCGATGCACTGAGCGACGTGATCCGTCGATAGCGTGCCCTGGCCCCAGTCGCATCGCATCGGCGATGCCGTCTGCAGACGACAGGAACCGGACGGTCGGATCTGGATCACTGTGCTTTTGCCTTTCTGATGTGCTGCATGGCAGTCGAGAGGGTGCCCTCGGATGGTGTCCGCTTTCAGAGACAGCGGCATTGGACTGCAACGACCGGAACTGGCGCAATGCTGGATGGGTGCTCCCCGACACTGCGGTCGAGGAGCTTCAAGGAGCTACACCTCCGTTGCTTCAGCAAGGAGAAGCGCGTCCTCAACGTCGACGCCCAGGTAACGCACCGTGCTCTCGATCTTCGTGTGACCGAGCAGGATCTGCACAGCACGGAGATTGCCTGTTTGCTTATAGATGATGGACACCTTGGTCCGGCGGAGCGAGTGGGTCCCATAATCCTCCGAGCGCAACCCAATCCCGGTCACCCACTCGTCGACCAGCCGAGCATATTGTCGTGTGCTGATGTGGTCGGCGTGATCGGTCCGGCTCGGAAAGACGAACTCGTCAAGCGTGCCGCCGCGGCGCTCCAGCCAAGCCAGCATGCTGCTCCGGGTCGGCTCGGGAAGTTCGAACTGAACCGGCCGGCCAGTCTTCTGCTGAACGACGATCGCACGTGACCAAACTCGGCCGCCGCTGACCAAGTCGCCAATCTTGACCTTGACGACGTCACACCCGCGCAACTTGCTGTCTATGGCGAAGTCAAACATCGCGCGATCGCGCAGCCGCCCTTGGTGGTCGAGCCAAAACCGAATGGCCCAAACCTGCTGCGGCTTCAGCGCGCGTTTAGCGCCGACCATCCGGCCCGCGTTCCACGGTCGCCGATCTGTGGTCGCCGGATCATATTCTGAGTGTCCCATAGCCTTGTCCTTTCCGGCCACCATCGGCCAGGAGGAGAACAGGCGCGTGGTGCTCGGCCACGAGAGGAGACGCGGCCTGAGCTCATAAAATCCTTCCAGATATTCCGGATAAGAGGTAGAGTTGGATCATGCCAATACAGTCGCCAACTCGACATTCCTTGCCGCTTGCCGAGCGCCCAAGCGGAGCTCGTGGTGCAACGGCCCTACGAGCGGCGGCGCAAGCCGATCTCCACCTCGTGCGCGTCGACGGAACGAAGGAGACGCTGACGCTTCCTGCGTCTGCCCTATCCGCCCTCGCTGATTTTCTTGACCGACTTTCCACGGCCGATGCAGTCACTGTGCTCGCCGACGATGCCGAGGTCACGCCCGAGGACGCAGCCGGCATCCTGGGCATTTCACGCCCGCTGGTGCGGCGACGAATGGATGTTGGTCTGTTGCCGTTCCGGCGCGTCGGCGCGCATCGACGCATCCGCCTGGCCGACGTGCTGGCCCTTCGCGCGCGGGAAGAACCTATTCGCCAGGCGGTGGAGGCACTGGCCGCCGATACTGAGGACCTCGAGCGAACGTATGGCCTTTGAAAGGTCAGGCCCGCCACCGCCTGTCATCATCGATGCCAACCTGCTCTACCCTTTTCACATGCGAAACCTGCTGGTCCAGTTCGGTGTGGACTCGGTCATCGCACCACGCTGGACGACGCGCATTAATTTGGAGTGGATCGGCAACCTGGTCGCAGCGGACAGGGCGCCAGAGGAACGCCTGCTGCTTACGCTCGATCTGATGAACAGCGCCTTGCCAGAGGCCGAGGTGCAAGGCTGGGAAGCCCGCATGGACAGCCTGAAGCTCCCTGATCCAGACGATCACCATGTACTCGCAGCGGCGCTGGCGGCTGAGGCTGAGACGATCCTGACGATGAACCTGCGCGACTTTCCAGCGTCGGCGCTGGCACCGCACGGCATCGTCGCAGTTCATCCGGACGAGTACCTGTGCGGGCTGCATGATGCCGATCCGGAGCTGCTGCGAGCCTCAACGGAGGCGGCGCACGCAAACCTCAGCAGGAGCGCGCCGTCGTTGGCGGCCTACCTCGATGTGCTGGACCGCCAAGGCTTGCCACAGTTGACGCGTCGCCTGCGGAG
>JANXVC010000020.1 GCA_025351925.1 Rhodospirillales bacterium
GCATGTCCGCGACGGTCAGCACCAGCAGCAGCTTCAGCCGCTCGGGCGACTGGATGGTATCCGCCAGATCGAGGATGGTCTTGGGGTCGTCGATGTCGCGCTTGAACGCCGTCTGGCTCAGCATGAGGTGGTGCAGCACGAGCCAGCTCACCGTTTCGGTCTCCTCGCCCGACAGGCCGATCGCCGGGCCGATCTGGGTGGCGAGCTCGGCCCCGAGCTCGGAGTGATCGCCGCCGCGGCCCTTGGCGACGTCGTGCAGCAGCGTCGCGACGTACAGCGCCCGGCGGGACTGCAGGTCCTCGACCAAGCCCGAGGCGATCGGCGCCACGTCCGCGAGCCCGCCGCGCTCCAGCGCGTTCAGCACGCGCACCGCCTCGATCGTGTGCTCGTCCACGGTGAACACGTGGTAGGTGTCGAACTGCATCTGCCCGACGATGCGGGCCCAGTCCGGGATGTAGCGGCCGAGAAAGCCGGTCTCGTTCAGGACGGCCAGCCACTTGGCGCCGCCCGCTTTGCCATGCTCGCCGTCCCGCCCGCACAGCAGATCAAGGAAAATGTCCGCGGCCAGCTGGTTGCCGCGCAGCTGGATCGCGCCGCGTTCGTGGCGGATCAGCGCGCGCAGCGCCAGCGGATGCAGCTCCAGCGAACGGTCGCGCGCCACCTGCAGGATGCGCAGCATGGCGATCGGACGATGGCCGAACTCGCTGCCTGGCGCGGACATCAGCTTGCCCTCGGCCAGCACGAAGCCCTGCTCCAGCAAGGCCGCGTCGGTCACGGCCGCCAGCGCCGGCGGACCGAGGGCGGCGCGCACCACGGCGGGCTCCAGCACTGTGGTGAGCCGGGTGATCTCCCGCGCGGTCAGGAAATAGTGCCGCATGAACCGCTCGACGCCGTCCTGCCGGCCGTGCCGGGTGTAGCCCATGCGGGCGCCGACCACCGGCTGCAGATCGAAGGTCAGCCGGTCCTCGGCGCGCCCGGCGACGTAGTGCAGATGGAAGCGCACGGTCCACAGGAAGTCCCAGGAGCGGCGGGCGTGCTTGGCCTCCTGGTGGGTAAGGACGCCGCCGCCGGGGCTATCGGGGCCGACCAGCTCGCCCATGACCTGGATGCCAAACACGTAGCGGGTCATCCAGTATAGCGTCTGCAGGTCGCGCAGGCCGCCGCGTCCCTCCTTGATGTTGGGCTCGACAAGGAACGGCGACTCGCCGTAGCGATGGTGGCGGGCGTCGCGCTCGGCCTGTTTGGCGACGATGAAGCTACCGGCGCCGGCGTCGGTGCAGGCCTGCAGGAACCGCGTCTGGAACGACGCGAACAGCCCGGGGTTGCCGGCCAGCATCCGGGCGTCGATCAGCGCGGTGCGGATCGTGAGGTCCCGCTCCGCCTCGGCCAGGCACTCGTCGATCGACCGGGTGGCGTGGCCGACCTTGAGGCCCAGGTCCCAGAGGAAATACAGCATGAACTCGACGGCCCAAAGGGTCGGCGCCGATGGCTGGTCCACGGTGATGAACAGCAGGTCAATGTCGCTGAACGGCGCCAGCACCCCGCGGCCGTAGCCGCCAGTGGCGACGACCGTCATCGGTTCAAGACCCATGGAGGTCGCCAGCTCCGCGCTGGGGCCGGGAACATGCCCGCGGGTGAAGTCGTGCAGCGTTGCGATCACGCCGTCCATCAGCCGGCCTAGCAGGCGGCCGGCCTGCAGCCCGCTCATGCCGCCGGCCTCGAACCGCTCCTGCACGTGATGCTGCACGCGTGCGAGATAGCGGCGGAACACGCTCAGGGCGGCGTCGCGCGGCGGGGGTCTGCCGGAGGATGCAGCGTTGCACAGCGCCGTCGTAAGGAGTGCGACGGCCTCCTCGGGACGCTCGGGCAGGGGAAGGGGGTTGGACATCAGACGGATGCTACCCCCGGAAGCGCCGGGGGAACAGCGGCGAGTGCTTTAAGGCGGTAGAGAATTTCGACCGCGTCCCGCGGCGTGAGGCGGTCGGGATCGATTTCTCCCAGCGCGTCCCGCAACGGATCGGGCGGCGGCATGTGGATCGCCTCCGGGACCGCCTCGGCGAACAGCGGCAGCTCGGCCGGCCGGCCGTGACGGCCCTTCTCCAGTGCGCCCAGCAGCGCCGCCGCGCGGCGTACGGTCGCGGGCGGCACGCCGGCCAGCTGCGCCACGTGCACGCCCCAGCTGCGCCCGGCGGCGCCCTCCGCAACCTCATGCAGGAACACCACGCTGCCGCGCCACTCCTTGACCCGCATGGTGTGGGGGCGCAGCCGCGGCATCTGGCCGGCCAACTGCGCCAGCTCGTGGAAGTGCGTCGCGAACACCGTGCGGCAGCGGACCTGGCCGTGCAGCGCCTCCAGCACTGCCCAGGCGATCGCCAGGCCGTCGAGCGTGCTGGTGCCGCGGCCGATCTCGTCCACGATCACCAGTGAGCGCGGGCCCGCCTGATGCAGGATCGCAGCGGTCTCGGTCATCTCGACCATGAAGGTGCTGCGGCCGCGCGCCAGGTCGTCGGCGGCGCCAACTCGGCTGAACAGGCGATCGACCACGCCGATCCGCACGCTCTCGGCCGGCACCGGCAGCCCGGCCTGCGCCAAGATGGCAATCAGCGCATTCTGCCGCAGGAAGGTGCTCTTGCCCGCCATGTTCGGACCCGTTAGCAGCAGCACGCGCTGTGTGGCCGAAAGGTCACAGTCGTTCGGCACGAAGGCGGCGGTTCCCTGCAGCGCATCCTCCACAACGGGATGGCGGCCCGCCCGGATGCAGAACTGGTCGTCATCGGTCACCACGGCGCGGCACCAGCGCCCGCCTTCGGCGAGGCGCGCGCAGGATTGCAGCGCGTCGAGCCGGGCCAGCGTGTCGGTGCAGGCCGATAGGGCGTCGGATTGCGCCAGCACGGCCTGCATCAGGATTGCGAACACCAACCGCTCGCGCGCCGCCGCACGATCGGCCGCCTCGCTGATGCGGCGGTCGAGGTCCGCGAGCTCGGCGCAGCCAAAGCGCGCACCGTTGGCCATGCCCTGGCGCAGGGTGAGCTCCGGATGCGCCTGCAGCCGCTCGACCGCGACGGCTGGCGCCTCGATGACGTAGCCGAGCTGCGCGTGGTGCCGGATCTTGAGCGACGCCACGCCGTAGCGCTGCGCGTAGTCGAGCGTCAGCCCGGCGATCACCCGCCGGCTATCGTCCCGCAGGCGCCGCTCCGCGTCCAGCTCGCCGTCGAAGCCGGCCGCGATCACCCCGCCATCGTCGAGCCGCACCGGCAACGGGTCGGCCAGCGCGCGGGCGAGCAGGGCGTCGAGCGCCGGATCGACGGCGAGCGCGGCCTGGTCCAGCGGCGCGCTGGCGAGTACCGCCGCGATGGCGCGGGCGGCGGCGAGCGTCTGCGCCACGGCACCGAGGTCGCGGGGCGCCGCGCGACCGACCGACAGCCGGCCGAGCGCGCGGGCCACGTCGGGTACGCCGCGCAAAGCTGTCCGCAACTCGGCCGCCGTGGTCGGCTGCAGCAGCATCCAGACCCAGCCATCCTGCCGCCGCGCGATGGCACCCGTGTCCAGCAGCGGCGCGGCCAGCCATGCCGCGAGCATACGGGCGCCGGGCGCGGTCAGCGTGCGGCCCACGGCGGCGACCAGGGTGTGCGCCGCCGAACCATCCCGGGCGCGGGTCAGCTCCAGGCTGGCGCGGGTCGCCGCGTCCAGCATCATCTGCCCAGCCAACCCGGCCGGCTGCGGCCGCGAGAGCCGCGGCATCGCGCCGGCCTGCGTGGTCCGCACATAGTCCAGCGTCATCGCGGCGGCGACCGCCTCGGCTTCGGTGAACGCGCCAAAGGCGTCGAGGCTGGCGGCGCCGAACGCCTCCGCCACCCGGCGCTGCGCGGCGGCAGGCGACAAAGCGAGGGTGGCCGGGCCACGGCGGTCGGACCAGTCGCCCAGCGGCAGCTCCGGGGCTGCCAAAATCTCCGCAGGCTCCAACCGGCCAAGCAGCGCCGCGAGGTCGGCGAGGGACGGCGCGGCGGTCTCGAACAACCCGGTCGAGACGTCCAGCCAAGCGGCCCCAACTGCCCGGCCGACCTGGGCCAGCGCCAGCAGCAGGTTTGGACGGTGCGCGTCGAGCAGGCTGTCCTCGGTCAGCGTGCCCGGAGTGACCAGCCGCACGACGGCGCGACGCAGGGGCGCCTTGCCGGTGCGGCCCTTCGCCGGCTCCATCTGCTCAGCCACCGCGACCCGGAAGCCGCGGCGGATCAGGCGGGACAAATAGGCCTCGGCGGCGTGCACCGGGACGCCGCACATCGGGATCGGCGCGCCGTTATGCTCGCCGCGCCGGGTCAGCGCGATGTCGAGCACCGCCGATGCTGCCTCGGCGTCGGTGAAGAACAGCTCGTAGAAGTCGCCCATGCGCAGGAACAGCAGGGCGTCGGGGTTGTCGGCCTTGAGGGCGAACCACTGGGCGATGGCGGGGGACGCGCCTACAGCGCTGGGAAGGTCCATCGGGCTATCTTAACAAGCCATGCCGCACCTGCGAAGCGGCTGGGTTTCGCGACAGGGAGCGCTGGCGTATGCAAGCTGACCTTGCCGGGTACGACCTGGCCCGCTTCAGGAGACCACCCATGGCCGACGGCATCATCGAACCGCGCGCTGGCCGCGTCTCGGCCGAGGAGGCGCTCGCGCTGCACTCATCGGGACGGCCGGGCAAGCTGGAGACCCGGATCAGCAAGCCGCTGGTCACCGCGCGCGACCTCAGCCTCGCCTACTCGCCCGGCGTCGCCGAGCCCTGCCTGCACATCCAGCGCGACCCGGCGCTGGCCTATGACTACACGACCAAGGGCAACATGGTCGCCGTCGTCTCCAACGGCACGGCGGTGCTGGGCCTCGGCAACCTCGGCGCGCTCG
>JANXVC010000041.1 GCA_025351925.1 Rhodospirillales bacterium
GATGACCACTGAACCTGCAACGGGCAGGCAAAGACGGATGGTGCGCTGTGCCGCCCAGATCGCCCACGGCCGGACGGCAAGTACGAAGCCTCGGTTGCGCAACGCTTTGGTCAGGACGAAGCCGCTCAGCATGAAGAAGAAAACCACCGCCGGGCGCCCCGTCCGGATCGGCTGAAATGGCGTCGCACTCAGCCATTGGCCAAATGGCCCTATCAGAAAGCCGGAAAACAGCAGGCTGTGATGCAACAGGACGGCGACCGCTGCGAGGCCCCGTAACGCATCAAGTTCCGATAGCCGCTGGCTCGGCAACGCCGCTTTGTCATGCAGGCGCGCGATTCCGTCGCACGAGGCACAGTCACTCGCATTCACCCAAGCCCAATGGCCTGATATGACGGACTGCTCCGCAAGGTTGTTTCGATCACTGATCATGCCTGCTTAATACATCGGCATCACCGAAATAAAATTAGTTTCTTATCGTTACGACATTCACAGGACGGGCCATTTACTGGCCGCGCGCTGCCAGCCGCCCGGGCAGGCGCACGGAGTCCGGCAGCGGCGCCCGGCCCATCGCCACGGCGCTTTTATCCGCCACGGGCACCACGATCACCCGCCGCACGTACTCGCGCAGGCAGACCACCATGGTGAACAGGTACCAAACCAGCGGCTCGAAGCTGATGTCGATGAAGTTGCCGCAGGACAGCAGCACCGCGATGGTGATCTGCAGCGCCTTCGCCAGGTCGTGCGCCCACTCATGCGTCTTCTGCCCGGCGGTCTGCCGGATGATGCGGCGCAGCGATAGGAACAGCACCGCAATCAGCGATAGATAGAGGAACAGGCCGGGGTAGCCGTGCTCGCCCAGCACCGCGAAGAAGATGTTGTGGAACGCCCGGCCGTTCTGCTCGGTCTGCAGCACGTTCGGATTTTCGCTCGTCAGCACGATATGACTTTTCAGCCAAACCCGGAAGCCGCCGCCGAACGGATGCTGCGCCACGTAGTCGAGCGTCCAGCGCCAGACCAGGATGCGTACCTTGGCCGAGTTCTCGGTCTCGTAGTCCTCGATCGTGCTGATCCGCGCCGCCCACTTGTCGGACGTGACCGACAGCAGCGCCGCGCCGACCACCGCCGAGGTGAGCAGAAACGTCACCTTGCGCTTCGAGCGCAGGAACATCGCGATGGCCAGCACGCCGAGGCCCACGATGGCGGTGCGGGCGAAGGTGCCGATCGAGGCGAACAGCCCACCCAGTGCCGTCCCGTAGTATAGCAGGTCGCGGATGCGTCCCCGCGGCAGCAGCAGCGAGTGCTTGCGCAATGTGAGCAGCAGCGGCACCAGCATGATCCCGATCGTCGCCACGGCGCTGCTTTCGGACAGCCATATCGCGTTGGAGCCGACCAGGCCGAGCGACTGCCCGTAGCCGCCGCCGGCGACCACGGTCTTCACGGCCCACGGCAGGATGTGGGCGGCCATCGAGAAGATATAGACGTGCACGAACGCCTCGATCTGCACCCGCGACCGGATCACGAACGGGATGAAGGTCGCGAAGATCAGCGCCTTGAACGCCACGTCCCACTTGCCCCAGCCCTCGATCGGCATCGCCGCCCAGGAGGTGGTGGCGGTGATCCAAGCGCCGATCGCGAGGAACAGCAGCGTCGGCGCGGTGATCTTGGGCGGGGCGCGCCGGTCCAGCAGCAGATAGGCCGCGACCGCCGCCGCGCCGATGATGAACGAGATCGGCAGGGCGGACAGCGGCGACCAGCCCAAGTACTGCGGGGCAAACAGGTCAACCCACACATAGCCCAGCGCCAAGGCGAACGGCGACATGGTGCCGATGCAGAGGAAGCCGACATAGGTCAGGATGATGGCGAGGTCGCGCATTCTGCCTAATGCCGCTGCGGTATGGGCCGGCGGGGATCGTCCGGCGCTGCGTCGGGAAGTGCCTCCGCCGGCGGCGCCTTTTCAAACCACGGCCGCCGCGCGTCCAGCATGGAGGCGCGCACGACGACGTAGGCGACCATCAGCAGGCTGAACAGGATACAAAGATTGTTGATCATCGCGGACTCGCGGGTTGCGCCCGGAGCATAGCAAGCAAAGCCGGCGGCGTCAGGTCCCGCACCCTCAAGACAGCGGCGTGCGATAAACAATCAGCGCGCTGCCGGGCTGCTCGACCTTGCGGAAAATATCAGCCGGCACCAGCGACGCCACGCCAATATTACGCAGCCACACCCCCAGCCGGCGCCGCGGCGGGTCGTAGCGCGCGACCTCGGTCCAGTCCGGGCTAGGGCGATAGGCCAGTGTCTCCGCGCGGTGCGGGCAAACCGGCGCGCGCAGACAGGCCTCGACCGCTCCAGCCGTCTCAGCCACCAGCGCACCCGGCGGCGGCGTGTCGCTGGTCACCCGGTCCTGCAGTCCAGGCTCGATCAACAGGGCGCGCATGCGCCACGTCATCTCCGAATCCATATGGACCGTGTCCGCCTGGCTCGCGATGAACGCCACCGCGCGCTGCTCGGCGAACGTCGGCTCGGTGTTCTCCAGATACAGCAGCCCCAGGCAGGACGCGGCAAACCCAGCGCCCAGCACGCCGGCGAGCCGCGGCCGCGCCTGCGCCAAATGCGCGCCCAGCACCGCAACCGGCACCGCCGCCAGCGCCGCCGTCACCATGAAATACCGCGGCACGATATACAGGATGCCGACATTCAGCGCCACGAACAGGAACGACACCACGGCGCCCACCGCCGCCCAATCCACCACCGACCGCTGCCGCCCATCGAGCCAACGGGCGCGGCGCGTCACGACATAGGCCGGCACCGCCAGGTAGAACAGCAGCCCGTACTTCTGGCTGACGAACAACGCCGCCAGCGGCGCCGCGGCCAGCCCGGTCGCCAGCACGCCCTCGCGGTCGAGCGCGCCCGTCACCCGCGCCGCCTGCCCGGCGCGGTCCACGGCGTCATGCGTCGCCGATATCCGCGTGCGATACAGCGGGTCGCCAGCCTGCACGGCGAAATACGTCATCTGCGCGCCCACCACCGCCATGAAGCCCACGGCGATCAGCAGATAGCGCCAACGCGGCATCGCCGGCCGAACGAGCACCATCAGGCCGTACAGCGGCACCAGCAGCAGCGTCGTCTCCCGCGTCAGGAACCCCAGCCCGGCCAGCACGCCGGCGCCCAGCAGCAGGCGGCCCCGCCGCGGCGCGGTCCGGCCCTCCTCACGCGCCAGCATCACCAGCCAGAACGACCCCATGACCAGCGCCATCTCCAGCAGGTCCGGGTTGGCGTAGGTCGCCTGCACCGGGAACTGCGGCACCATGACGCCGATGGCGGTCAGCGCCGCCGCCGCCGGCCAGCCGAAGAAGTGCCGTATCGCCGCATACCCGCCGATCAGGAACGCCGCATAGGCCGCGAGGTCCACCGCCGCCAAAATCGGCACCGAAAAGCCGAACATCCGGATCAGCGCCGCGGTCGGCAGCACCAGCGGATAGCGCAGCGCCCAATGGGTGTGGCCCAGCGCCGGGAAGTGCTCCGCCCAATCCAGGGCGGCCCGGGCGTAGAACGCGTCGTCATGCCCCTGATAGCCGATCCAGCGCCATTGCAGCAGCACCAGCGCCAATCCGGCCAGCGCCAAGGCCAGCATCACCTCCGGCGAACGGCGCGGTTTGCTGGCTGACAAGGGATGCTCCAAGCTCGTTACGCTGCGCGCAATAGCATCACTCTCGGCTTGGCACAACTTTACGGACGAGGCGCCGCCGCCCGCTGCAGCCGGTCGTTGATCGCCAAACCCAGTCCTTCTAGCGGCACCGGCATCGCCGCGATCCCCGCCAGGCCCAGCCGCGCCCCCTCCGCATCCAGCCAGCGCAGCCCGGCGAACAGCCGAGACGCGGCTTCGACCACGTCCCGCCCAGCGCTGAGCTGGAACACGCAGACGGCCCCCGCGGGTGCCGGGCCGAACGCCAGCAGTGCCTCCTGCGCGCCAGCCGTCGCCGCATCAAGCCGCACCGGCAGACGCGGCGCGTAGTGCGACACCAGCAGGCCCGGCGAGCGCAGCGTGCGCGGCGCCTCGGCGGCGAGCGGGGTGATGCCGCGACCGAACGGGCCGATCACCGCCTCGATGTCCGCAATCGCCGCGCCGCCAGGCCGCAGCAGGAACGGCCGCCCGGCCGCGAGGTCGAGCACCGTGCTCTCGACCCCCACGGCGCAATCCCCGCTGTCCAGCACCGCCGCGATCCGGCCGTCGAGCCCCGCCAGCACGTGCGCGGCCGTCGTGGGCGACACCTCGCCGGAGCGGTTCGCCGACGGCGCCGCGACCGGCCGGCCCACCTGCCGCAGCAGCTCCAGCGCCGTCGCCCCCATCGGCACCCGCACGGCCAGCGTGTCCAGCCCCGCCCCCGCCAGCAGCGCCACCGGGCAGGTCACCCGGCGCGGCAGCACCAGGGTCAGCGGCCCCGGCCAGAACCGCTCGGCCAGCGCTCGCGCCTCAGCCGAGGCCACGACGTGCCGGAATGCCGCGTCCGCGTCGGGGTAGTGGCAAATCAGCGGGTTGAAGTGCGGCCGGCCCTTGGCGTCGAACACCGACGCGACGGCGCGCGTGTCGGTCGCGTCGGCGCCGAGGCCATAGACCGTCTCCGTCCCGAACGCCACGAGCTCGCCCGAGCGCAGCAGTTCGGCGGCGCGGGCGATCCCGGCGGCGTCGTCCAGCAGCCGTTGAGTCATTCCAAGGCGGGCATTAGCGCCCAATCTTGTATCAACGTCCTGTGCAGACGAAGGGCGGGTTCTCCCAGCCGGGCTTGCCATACAGCAGCGTCGTGCCGTCCATGCCGCGCACCTGGCCGCCCGCCGCCTCCAGCACCGCCTGTGGGGCGGCGGTGTCCCACTCCATCGTGCGGCCGAACCGCGGATACAGGTCGCCCGCGCCCTCCGCCAGCCGCACGATCTTCAGCGCCGATCCCATGTGGGTGACGCTGTTGACCGTGCGCCCCTGCAGGAACTGCTCCAGCCGCGGGTCCTCGGCATAGTGCCGGCTGGCGAACACGTGCAGGCCGTCCGCCGGCGGGGAGCGGGCGCGGATCGCCCGCTCCCCGCTGGTGCTGCGCTTCCAGGCGCGGGTCGTGGCGGGCGTGGGCCCGATCAGCCCGCCGAACAGCTCGCCATACGCCGGCACGCCGACCGCGCCCAGCACCGCCCGCCCGTCGCGCACCAGGCCGACGTTCACGGTGAACTCGTCCCGCCCGGCCGAGAACTCCCGCGTGCCGTCCAGTGGATCGACCAGCCAATACTCGTGGTGCTCGTCGGCGACGTGGCCGCCCGCCATCTCCTCCTCGGCGACGACCGGGATGCCGGGGGTGGCGGCGCGCAGCGCCTCGCAGATGAGCGCCTCGGCGGCGTGGTCGGCCTCGGTCACCGGACTTTTGTCCGACTTATGCCGCGTCTCGAACCCGCGGGCACGCACGGCGAGGATCACCGACCCGGCACGGCGGGCAAGGTCGGCGGCGAGGGTCAGCAGCGACGGATCATCCATCCCGCCGATAAACCACACCTCTGCGTTGTGGGAAAGCTAGGCGCGGCGCAGCGCACCCCTGGCAAAGCCGGCCTCCGCTGTTACACTCACCCAACCCCATTCCCGGAGACCCCATGATCGACATCGCCTTCATCCCCGCTGCCTTGCCCACCTCCGGCGCGTTGGCGCTGCTGGTCCTCGAGGGCGCGACTCTCGGCGCGGGGGAGGGCGTGCTGGCGCAGGCGGACGCGGCGTGGGGGGGGCCCCCGGCCCCCCCCCCCCCCCCCCCCCCCCCC
>JANXVC010000043.1 GCA_025351925.1 Rhodospirillales bacterium
CGCTCGTTTACGGATCAAGACCTAGCCGGTTGGGCCGTCACTCCGTCTTTTGTCGCGAGACGGACGCCGGTCCTGCGGCGAGTTGCTCGCGGATAGAGGTCCAGTGCAGGTCGGAATAGCGGTCGTTGTCCAGCAGATGGAGCTTGCCCCGTCCGCTGAACATATCTCGCATGTATTGCATGCCCTGCCATGGCGGGAACGGGGCGTGCGATTGCGGCGCGACGAGCTTTGCCAGGCGGATCAGCACACCAAGCGAGCCGATGCTGCCAGCCCATAAGGTGCGATATCGCTCGCCCGTCTCCTCGGTCATCACCTGGGCGATGCTGCGGGCGCTTACAGTGTCGCCGGCGATGCGGAGAATGCGCGGAGTGGCGGCGTCGAGTGCAGCGGCGGCCGTGTAAGCCGCGACGTCGTCCTTGGTGGTGAAGTCGAGCAGCTGTTCGGCGCTGCCCCAGTGCAGCACCCGGCGGATGCGCGGCTGGACAATCGGCATCTCGGCGCCGAGCATGTCCATGAACGCGCCGTTGAGGACCGAAGTGACCTGGATCGGCGCACGGTCGGCGCGAGCCATGAACTCGCGCCGAAGGTCGAGGTTGCGATTGTCGCCTAGCCGAGTCTTGGTGAAGTCGGCCGAATAGTCCGACGAGATGAAGCGTGGCACACCGGCCTTCACGGCGCCGTCGAGCAGTACGCCCTGCCGGTCAATGATGACCTCGCGTAGCCCGTTGAGGGCGGAAACGACGCACGCCGCGCCCTCGCATGCGCCGGCGACCGAGCCGGCGTCTGCAATGTCCGCTGGTGCGACCGTCGCTCCCATCGCGGAAAGCCGATCCTTATCGCCGGTGGATGCGTCGTTGCGCACCAGCGCGCGGACGGTTGCACCGCGTCCGATAAGAGCCTTGGCGATCCGAACGCCGAGATCGCCGGCTGCGCCCGCGAGCACGATGGTTCGTTGAGCCACGTCCTGCTTCCTTTCGTGATTGGTCGGGGGCCGGCCAATTGGCCGAACCGGCCCCCGGGCAGGCTCAGCGTCCGTTGGGGCGCAACGGGTCTGGGCCGGCCTGGGCGTCCATGCCATACCGCCCAGGCAGGACGGAGCTCATCACTGGCGGCGGCCCCACGTTCTTGGGCGGGAGGACACGCTCGGTTGCGGGCGTGCCTCTCTCGATGACCAGCGCTTCCATGCTCGCGGGCGTGTAGCCGTTAAGGAAGCGCGCGGTCTCGCTGTCCACGCGGAAGGCGTGGCGGGTGTCGCGCGGCACCATGATGAAGTCGCCCTTGCGCGCGGTCCTGATCTCGTCGCCCACCAGAAGGGTGATCTCGCCGTCAAGCATATAGAACGTCTCGTCGGACCAGGTGTGCTTGTGCGGACCCGGGCCCGATCCCTTGGGCAGCAGCTGCTCCATCAGCGAGAACCGGCCGCCGGTGTCGCGCCCATCAGCGAGCACGATCCACAGGACGTCCGCCATCCAGTAGGCAGGGGCCGTATCGGCATTGCGGATGAACGGCATCGATCCCGGGATTGGCGGCAGGGCGGCAGAGGCACTGGTGCTCATGATGAACTCTCCTTGCGTGTTTAAGGCCACCGCGCCGCCACACGGGCGGGCGGCAGCGTCATTGGGGACGACGGTTCAGGCGGCTGCCAGGTGGAGCAGCGTTCGCTCGGCGAACTGGGCGAAGCTCTCCAGCTGCACGTCGGGGTAGCGGTGGTTCTGAAGGTCGGAGAGCGCGGTCTGGCCGGTCAGCATGTAGAGCTGATACGCCAGCATCACCGCCTTGAACGGGTTGGACACGTCCTTTGCGGCCTCCGCCATCGCGACGCGCAGGCCGGCTTCCGGGCCGTTCGAGCGGCGATCGAACCGGCGTCCGGTCTGTGCCTCGATCACATCTGCCGCACCGAGGATTGACACCTTGTCGCCGGCGAAGGCGAACTTGCCGCTCTGAACGGTCCGGTCCAAAGCGACCCGCGCCACCATGCGCGCGGTGTCCTCGACGCTGGTGACGTCGATGGGCTGCGTGCCATCGCCCCAGAAGGTCACGGTCCCGGCGTCGTAGTCGAACGTGCCCATGCCGGGGCCGAACATCGCCATGAACGCACCCTGCAGGACATGGACGTGCTCGATGCCGGTCGCGGCGATCTTCTCGTCGGCAGTGCGGCGCAGGTCGAACATCATGTGCTCGCCGGGCGTCGCATGGAACAGGTCGAGCGCGTAGTCCGATGGCAGGATGCGGCGGACGCCGTTGCGCCTGCCCGCCTCGGCAAGCGCGACCTGGCCGTCAATGATGACGTCCGGCCCGCCCTGGACGGCAGAAACGATCACATCCACGCCCTGGGTGGCGCGGTCGAGCGAGGCCCGGTCGGCGAGATCGCCCTCGATGATCTCGGCACCCCGCGTGAGCAGCGGGTCGAGAGATGCGCGCTTCCGGGCGGCGTCTCCGCCGCGCACCAACAGGCGGATACGTGCGTCGGGCTGGTCCAGCAAGTGGCGGGCGATCTGGCTGCCGAGCATGCCGGTCGCGCCGGCGAGAAGAACGGTCTGGGTCATCGTAGGGGTCCTTTCATGTTCGCTTGGGACAATCTAGCCGTTCCCTCGACGATGATTAGTCAGCGAAAGCTGGACAGCGCGTTCCCGTCATGGAACGCTCGGGCCCATGTTCGACCTTACCGACCTCCGCGCATTCGCCCGCATTGCGGACCTCGGCAGCTTGTCGGCCGCCGCCCGCGCGCTTGGGATGCCGAAGTCCTCCGCCAGCCGCTCACTTGCGCGGCTGGAAGCGGCGACCGGCTCAGCGCTGATCGAGCGCTCGACGCGGCACCTGCGGCTGACCGATGCCGGACGCCTGCTGCAACGCCATGCGCAACGCATCCTCGACGACGTCGGCGAGGCCGAGAATGCGTTGCTTGGGCTGATCGGTGTGCCGCGCGGCAGGTTGCGGGTGAGCGTCGGGTTCACCTTCGCCGTGGGGCCGCTGGCGCCGATGCTGCCACAATTCCTTGCACGCCATCCCGAGGTGCGCGTCGCGCTCAGCATCGACAACCGCAACGTGGACCTGCTCGCCGAGGACTTCGACGTCGCTATCCGGATTGGGCCGATGCCTGACTCCGATTTGATCGCGCGCCGGCTGACGACGATTGCGCTCTGGACCTGCGCCAGCCCCGCCTACCTTGCGGCGCGCGGCACGCCGGCGACGGTCGAGGACCTCCGCTCGCACGAGCTGATCGGGCGGGTTGACCGTAGGGCGAGCTGGCGGTTTCGCGCACCGGGCGGCGTGCTGCACGAGATTGAGGTGGTGCCCGGGACGGTCGTGCCCGAGCCCGCTGTCCTGCAAGCGGTGCTGGTTGGGGGCGCCGGCATCGGCCGCCTACCAGACTTCTGCGCGGCAGATGCGGTCGCAAGCGGAGCCCTGGTAAGGCTGCTGCCGAAGTACGACGACTCTGTCGATGTGCACGCGCTCTACCCCAGCCATCGCAGCCTGTCGGCTAAGGTGCGCGTGTTTATCGACGCACTCGCGGGACACCTGAACTGACCGGCTTGACCCGAGTATTTCAGCAAGTGTGGACGCATCCGCACCATGTTCGCGTTCCCGCGACCGTTGTTCCGCAACCGGTCGATTCTGGAACAGGAATTTGGATCGAGCCTTATCAAGGAGATACAGGTTCCGCAAAGGTGTTCCGCAAGGCAAAGGCACTTCATGCTGGTTGTTGGAGCTACCCGGGGGCCAGCCGGTAGGCATTCCTCCCATCTTGATGAGCCTCGCCAGGCTTCCATCATCAAGAATGATCGCGTATCAAAATGGAAAGCTGATTTCCTAACCTTATCAGATTGTTGTCACGCCACAGATGGGACTGCCGCAAGATTGGGGGTGCGACGGCCGGTGGGGTATTTTCGCGTTCGTTCTCTGACCAAGGGTGGATGCGTGGCTTGGATGTTGAGGTTGGTGAAGATCGGGGTTGAGGGCGA
>JANXVC010000097.1 GCA_025351925.1 Rhodospirillales bacterium
CGCCGGCGAGAGCGAGGGCGCAGGCAGCGGAAATGTGGCTGAGTTTGAACATGGGACTGTCTCCTGTGAAATGCGAAGAAAGGAAAGTGGGAGCGCCGTCGGTCAGACGCCCAGGTACTCGTGCAGGCGCTCCATGCGCGATGGCAGCTCGGCCTGCGTGAATTGCTGGATCACCTGGCCGTGCTCCATCACCAAGAAGCGATCGGCCAGGGGCGCGGCGAAGCGGAAGTTCTGCTCGACCATGACGATCGTGTAGCCGCGCTGGCGCAGGTCGCGCACGACCTCGCCGAGCTTTTGCACGATCACCGGGGCAAGGCCTTCGGAGATCTCGTCGAGCAGCAGCAGGCGCGCGCCGGTGCGCAGGATGCGGGCGACGGCGAGCATCTGCTGCTCGCCACCCGACAGCCGCGTGCCCTGGCTCGACGCGCGCTCCTTCAGGTTCGGGAACATCGCGTAGATCTGCTCGACGCTCATCCCGCCCTGCTCGAGCGACGGCGGCAGCATCAGGTTCTCCGTCACGTTCAGGCTGGCGAAGATGCCGCGCTCCTCCGGGCAGAAGCCGATGCCGGCGCGGGCGATGCCGTCCGGGCGCATCTTCGTGGTCTCGGCGCCGTTGTAGCGGATGCTGCCCTCGCGCCTTGGCACCAGGCCCATGATGCTTTTCATGGTGGTCGTCTTGCCGGCGCCGTTGCGGCCGAGCAGGGTCACGACCTCGCCCTCCCGCACGTCGAAATCGACGCCGTGCAGGATGTGGCTCTCGCCATACCAGGAGTTCAGGCCCGCAACCTGCAGCATTGCTGCTTGCGGGGAGGTCGCGTCAAGCATCGGGTGATCCCAGATAGGCGGTGATGACGTCGGGGTTCTTGCTGACGCTGGCGTAGTCGCCCTCAGCCAGAATTTGCCCGCGCGCCAGCACGGTGATCTTGTCGCACAGGCCCTCGACGACGCTCAAGTTATGCTCGACCATCAGGATCGTGCGGCCGGCGCGGATGCGGCGGATAAGCGCCACGACGCGGTCCACGTCCTCGTGCGTCATGCCGGCGGTCGGCTCGTCGAGCAGCAGCATGGTCGGCTCGAGCGCCAGGGTGGTCGCGATCTCCATCGCGCGCTTACGGCCATATGACAGCAGGGCCGCCGGCTCCTCCTCGTAGCCTTCCAGCCCGACATCGACCAGCAGCGCCCGGGCGCGGTCGTCATACTGATGCAGCAGCGATTCCGGGTTCCAAAAGTCGAAGCTGTTGCCGCGCACCCGCTGCAGCGCCAGCCGTACGTTCTCCAGCGCGCTCAGATGTGGGAACACGGCCGAAATCTGGAAGCTGCGCACCAGGCCCAGCCGCGCGACGGCGGCAGCCTTCAGGCCCGTGATGTCTCGTCCCTTGAACTTGATCGTGCCGCGCGTGGGAGCCAAGAACTTGGTCAGCAGGTTGAAGCAGGTCGTTTTACCGGCGCCGTTCGGGCCGATCAGCGCGTGGATCGTGCCCTCCTCCACGCACAGATCCACTTTGTTCACAGCGATGAAGCCGCGGAACTCGCGCGTCATGCCCGACGTCTCAAGAATGGCGCTTGGCACCCGGCCCGTCTCCCCGCTTTATGCATTCCTTGGCGCCTTGATTTGCATATTGGGGGCAATCGCGCAAGATTGTTCCACTGTTCGGATAGAAGGATTGGGGCCCGGATATAAGGGTCGGGGTCCGGACCGACTGATGGGAGCTGACTGGGTGCCTGCACCATTCAAACTGCGCAGCCTGCTGTTCGCGCCGGGCGATGATGGGCGGAAGGCCGAGAAGGCGCTGGCCTCGCCGGCTGATGGCGTGATTTTGGATTTAGAGGACAGCGTGGCGCTCCCGGGCAAGGACGCGGCCCGCGCCCAGGTGGCCGCGCTGCTGCCCTCCGTGTCGCGGCCCGGCGTTGTGGTACGGATCAACCCGCGCGACACGCCGTGGTACCTGGCGGACCTGGCCGCGGCCGTGCCGCACCGACCGGCAGCGGTTTTGCTGCCGAAATGCACCGGCCTCCCCGATCTGCAGGCGCTCGATCACCATCTGGAGGCGCTGGAGGTTGCGCATGGCTTGCCCATTGGCAGCGTCTTGGTCCTGGCGCTGGTGACGGAGACCGCTGCCTCGCTCACGCGCCTGGACTATCGCGGGGCGCCGGACCGGCTGCTGGCGCTGTGTTTCGGAGCGGAGGACCTCTCGGCGGATCTGGGCATCTCGCCACGCAACGCCAACCATGCCTACACCGCCCCAGTCGCCGCTGCCCGCGCCATGACGGTCTTGGCGGCAGCCGCCGCCGGGGTACCGCTACTGGACACGCCGTGGCCCGACCCACGCGATCCGGACGGCCTCGCCGCCGAGGCGCAGCAGGCAGCGGCGGATGGCTTCGCCGGCAAGCTGTGCATCCATCCCGGCCAGATCGCGGCCGTCAATGCCGCCTTCACTCCCACGCCGGAACGGATTGCCTGGGCGGCTCGGGTCCGCGACGGGTTCGCAGCGCATCCGGATGCCGGCGTATTCGCGCTCGATGGCAAAATGATCGACCGTCCCCATCTCAAGCTTGCCAAGCGCATCCTCGCCGCAAGCTGACCGGTTCCGGGCGGCATGGGGTGCGTGGCGCGCTCCCGTATCACCGACATGGCCAGGTTTAATCCCCGCGCATGACAGCCGATCCCGCACCCGTCTCCGACCAAGTCCTGATGGCGCGTACCGCTGCGGGCGACCGCGAGGCGTTCGACACGCTGGCCGCGCGCTATTTGCTGCGGCTGCGTCGGGCGGCGCTGCGGGTGCTTGGGGACACCGCCGCGGCCGAGGATGTGGCGCAGGACGCGCTGCTGCGAGCCTGGACCCGGGCGCGATCCTACGACCCGGCGCAGGCCGCCGTTGCCACGTGGCTGCACCGCATCACGGTCAACGCCGCCATCGACCGGGTCCGCGCTATGCGCCCGAGCGTCGCTGTTCCGGAGAACCTGCACGACACCGCCCTCCCGGCTGACGCCGTTATCGCCGTCCAGCAGCGCAGCCGGCTGCTGGCTGAGGCTATCGCCACTTTGCCCGACCGTCAGCGCACCGCGCTCGCCTTGACCTATGACCAGGGCTGGTCCGGTCAGGACGCCGCCCGTGCGCTGAAGGTCTCGACCCGGGCGCTGGAGGGTCTGCTGCACCGGGGCCGCAAGGTGCTGCGCGCGTATCTGGAGGCGCGGGACGTATGATCTGGATGACGCCCCGGCGCCTGGAATGGGTGCTGCGGGTCCGCGGGACTGAGCTGGCCGCCTGGCCCATGGCCGAGCGGGCGGCGGCGCTGTCGCTGATGCGCCGCTGCGACCTGGCGCGGCGGGTCATGGCCGAGGCGTTGGCGCAGGAGGATGCGCCGCTGGCCGATCCGGCGCTGCTGGCCAGTCTGCAGGACGGACTTGGGCGACGGCTCGCCCTGGGAGACCTGGTGCTCCCGACAATGCGCCCGATGCTGCGCTGGGGCGCGCTGACCGCCTGCGCGTTGGCTGGGCTATACTTAGGATATATCGGCCTGGACACCGAGCAGCCCGACGTGTTCGCGGCGGTGCAGGCCATCGCCATCGACGCGGCCCTATGACGTTCGCGTTGCGCGAGCCCTGGCGGACTCGGGTGCTATGGCTCTCGATCGCTGGAAATCTGTTTGGCGCAACGCTGATCGGCGCGCACGTGGCCGCTGGGTCGCCAGGTCCCCCGGGCCTCGCCGGCGCTGCTGAGCGCATGGCGCGCGATCTGCCGCCGGCCGATGCCGTGCGTTTCCGCGGCATGCTGGATCGCGAGCGGCCGTGGTACGACATGGCCCGGCGCCGCATGGCTGAAGCGCGTGCGGACCTGGCCAGCAGCATCGCGGCAAACCCCTATGACGAGGCCGTCGTCCGCGAGCGCATGGTGGCCTACCAGGCACGCTGGGCCGAGACCTCGGGCCGATTCGGCGAAAGTCTGCTGACGGCGATCGGCACGCTGTCGCCCGAGGGCCGCATCAAGCTCGCCGAGACGACGAAGCACTCGGGACCGCGATGACGTCGCGGCGTTTCGTGGGCCTGGCTGGCGCGCTGCTGGCTTTGTCCGGATGCAGCTTGGGTCCGTTCTATCAGCGTCCAGCGCTGGACGTGCCGCCGGCGTTCCGCGCCACGGCGGACACTGCCGAGGCTGCTTGGCCGTCCGAGCAATGGTGGCGCAATTTTCGCTCGCCGGAGCTGGATGGGCTGATCGCGAGCGCCCGGGCCTATAACAACGACCTCGCTGCCGCCGTTGCCCGCGTCGTGCAGGCGGACGCGCAGGTGCGGATCAGCGGCGCGCCGCTGCTCCCGACCTTGGACGCCACCGCCAACGACAGCTATCGGCGCACCGGGCTGGGCGGCGGGCGAAGCGGCGGATCAAGCTTTGCCATCGATCCCGTCACCGGTGCGGCGGTCCCCCGGTCGGGGTCGAACCAGCGCTATTTCGACAGCCGGAGCTACAGCGGGGCGCTGCAGGTCTCGTACGACCTGGATTTTTGGGGTCGCAACCGCGCGCTGGCCCAAGCGGCGGAAGCCAGTGCGGTCGCCACGCGGTTCGACCAGGTGACGGTGGCGCTCACCGTCGTGACCTCGGTCGCCAACACGTATTTTCAGGTGCTCGCGGCGCAGGACCGGCTGGGCGTCGCGCTGCGCAACCTGCACGACGCTGAGCGCATCCTGGGCGCCTTCAAGGCCCGGCTGACGGTCGGCACGTCGAACGCGCTGGATGTATCGCAGCAGGAGGCGCTGGTGGCCGGGCAGCGGGCGGCGCTGCCGAACGTGCGCAACCAGATCGAGCAGCAGCGGATCGCGCTCGGCATCCTGACTGGCGTACCGCCGGAGCGGCTGATGGTGAAGGGCGGGTCGCTGGAGAAGCTGCCATTGCCACTGGTCGCCCCGGGCCTGCCGAGCGAGCTGCTGGCCCGGCGCCCGGACGTCGCCAACGCGGAGGCGCAGCTTTTGGCGGAGAACGCCAACATCCGCGCCGCCCGTGCCGCGTTCTTCCCGAGCGTGCAGCTCACCGCGTCTGGCGGGCTGACCAGCGCGGTGCTGGTGGGCATCACCGGGCCGGGCACCCTGGTGGCGCAGCTTGCCGGGAGCCTGACGCAGACCATTTTCGATAACGGGCTGCGTCGCGGGCAGCTCAACCAGGCGAAAGGTCGGTATGACGAACTGCTGGCCAACTATCGGCGGACTGTGCTGCAGAGCTTCACCGACGTCGAGCAATCGCTGACGGCGCTGCGCTACTCGACGGAGCAGGAAAAATTGGAGCGCCAGGCCATCGCGGTGGCGCAGCGCTCGGCCGACATCGCGCGGGCGCAGCTTGAGGCGGGGACCATCGACATCATCACGTCGCTCAACACGCAGGTCACCCTATATAACGATCTGGATTTGCTGACGCAGATCCGGCTGGCGCAGTTCCAGGCGTTGGTGAACGTTTACAAGGCGCTTGGGGGCGGCTGGTCCCAATCTTTGGGGATACAGGCCGCAGGGACGAGTTCATGAAGCGTATATTGCTGATCCTGCTGCTGCTCGGGGCGGCTGGGGGCGCCGGGTATTACTTCTGGCACCGGGCCGCGCCGACGGAGCAGGCGAGTGCAGGCGGCAGCCGCCGGCGTGGCGGTGGTGCTGGCAGCGGCGACGAGGCCACGCCGATCCCGGTGCTGACCGCGCGCAGCGAGACACGGGACGTGCCGATCTACCTCGACGGGCTGGGCACGGTGCAGGCGTTCAACCTGGTCTCAGTCCGGCCGATGATCGAGGGGCCGCTGACCGAAATTCGGTTCCGCGAGGGGCAGGATGTGCGCGCCGGCGACCTGCTGGCGCGTATCGACCCGCGGCCGTATCAGGCAAGCCTGGACTCCGCGACGGCGAAGAAGCAGCAGGACGAGGCGAACCTGACCAACGCCAGGCTCGACGCGGGCCGCTATGCCAAGCTCGCCGCCACCGCCTACAGCAGCGGCCAGCAGGTGGACACCGCCCGCGCCCAGGTCGCGCAGCTGGAGGCGCAGGTGCGCGGCGACCAAGCGCAGATCGACACCGCGCGCACCCAGCTCAGCTATACCGAGATCAAGGCGCCGATCGACGGGCGGATCGGACTGCGTCAGGTCGATAACGGCAACATCGCCCGGCCTACCGACCTCGTGCCGCTGACGGTCATCACGCAGTTGAAGCCGATCTCGGTCGTGTTCACCCTGCCGCAGCAGGCGCTGCCGGTGGTGGCAAATGCGATGCAGGAGGGCATGCCGGAGGTGCTGGCGCTGAAGCAGGGCGGCAATGCGGCCGATCCGCTCGACCGTGGACAGCTTGCCGTGCTGGACAACCAGGTCGATCCGACGACCGGCACAATCAAGCTGAAGGCGACGTTCCCCAACGACAAGCTGCTGCTGTGGCCCGGCGGGTTCGTGAACGTGCGCATGCTGGCCGACACGCAGCGCAGTGTCGTCACGGTCCCGACAGCCGCGGTGCAGCGCGGGCCGCGCGGGGCGTTCGTGTTCGTGATCACCACGGCCAACGTGGCGCAGCGGCGGACCGTGACGGTCGGGCACGAGGACGATCAAGTCAGCATCCTGGCCGAGGGGCTGCGCACCGGCGAGCAGGTCGTGGTCGATGGGGCGCAGCGGCTGACGGACGGCGCCAAGGTGGCGCTGGCGGGCCCGGACGGCAACGCGCCGGACGCCGTGCCGAAGGAGCGTGGCGCGCCGGGCACCGCGCAACGGCGGGGCCGGTCGAGCTCCTGAAAGGCACGGCGCTTAGATGAACATTTCCGCACCCTTCATCGCCCGGCCGGTCGCGACGTGCCTGCTTGCGGTGGCCGTGCTGCTGGGCGGGGTGCTGGGCTACCGGACGCTGCCGGTCGCCGCTTTGCCGACGGTGGACTTCCCGACGATCCAGGTGACGACGCAGCTGCCGGGCGCCGGGCCGGACACCGTGGCGACGCTGATCACCGCGTCGCTGGAACGGCAGTTCGGGCAGATCACCGGGCTTGCGAGCATGACCAGCACCAGCAGCGAGGGCACCAGCCAGATCACGCTGCAATTCAACCTGAACCGGCGTATGGACAGCGCCGCGCAGGACGTGCAGGCGGCGATCAACGCGGCGGCCGGGACGCTGCCGGTCAACCTGCCGTATCCGCCGATCTATGCGAAGGTGAACCCGGCTGATGCGCCGATCCTGTCGCTGGCGCTTACCTCGGACAGCATCTCGATCGATCGGATCAGCGATGCCGCCGACACTCTGCTGCAGCCGAAGCTGAGCCAGATCGACGGGGTGGGCAAGGTGACGGTGCAGGGCGGCCTGCGTCCGGCCATCCGGGTGCGGGTCGATCCGGCGCGGGTGGCGGCATACGGCCTGTCGATGGAGGACGTGCGGACCGCGGTGGCGTCGGCCAACGTGAACGGCGCCAAGGGCGGATTCGACGGGCCGCGCCAGGCCTATGCGCTGGGCGCGAACGATCAGCTCGTGACGCCAGCGGCGTACAAGGACCTGGTGATCGCCTACAAGAACGCCTCGGCGGTCCGGCTGTCAGACGTGGGCACGGTGGTTGCCGGTGTGGAAAACAACCGGGTGGCCGGCTGGTACAACGGCAACTCGGCCGTGGTGCTGGATATCCAGCGGCAGCCCGGCGCTAACATCGTCGCCACCGTCGCTGCGATTAAGGAGGCACTGCCAGCGCTGCAGCGCGCCATTCCGGCGGCGGTGTCGATGGCGGTCGTGGTGGACCGGACCGAGACCATCCGCGCCTCCGTCAACGACGTGCAGTTCACGCTCATGCTGTCGATCGTGCTGGTCGTCGGCGTGATCTTTCTGTTCCTGCGCAGCGCGCGCGCCACGCTGATTCCGGCGATCGCGTTGCCGCTGTCGCTGATCGGCACCTTCGGGGTGATGGCGCTGTGCGGCTACAGCCTGGATAACCTGTCGCTCATGGCGCTGACGGTCGCGACCGGGTTCGTGGTGGACGACGCCATCGTGATGATCGAGAACGTCGTCCGCTACATCGAGGACGGGGTGCCGCCGCTGGAGGCCGCCTATCGCGGAGCGGCGCAGATCGGCTTCACCATCGTGTCGCTGACGGTGAGCCTGGTGGCGGTGTTCATCCCGCTGCTGTTCATGACCGGCGTCGTCGGCCGGCTGTTCAACGAGTTCGCCGTCGTACTGAGCACCTCGGTCATCGTCTCGGCCGTGGTGTCCCTGACGCTCACGCCGATGATGTGCGGGCGGCTGCTGCGCGTCAACGACAAGCCGAGCTGGGTGACCGGTTGGTTCGAGCGCGGGTTCATCCGGCTGACCCACGGCTATCAGCGCACGCTCGCGGTGGCGCTGCGCTACCAGGGTTTCGTGCTGCTGGTGGCGGTGGGCACGCTGGTCGGTACCGTCCTACTTTATATAGTGGCGCCGAAAGGCTTCCTGCCGCAGCAGGACACCGGGGTGATCATCGCGGTGACCGAGGCGTCGCAAAGCGTATCCGTGCCGCGCATGGCGACCCTGCAAACCCAGCTTGCGGAGGTGGCGCAGCGGGACCCGGCGGTGACCGGCGTCGTATCGTTCGTCGGCGCCGGCACCATCAACGCGACGCCGAACACCGGGCGGCTGACCATCGCTTTGAAGCCGCGGCGGGAGCGTGACCCGGCGCCGGTGGTGATCGCGCGGCTGCAGGCGGCGATGTCGGGCGAACACAGCGAAATGGTGGAGCCATTTGCGCGGGTGGGGAGCTCTGTTGCTCCGCAACCCTTTGGTTCGACGCCGGGCGTGCCGGGCGAAACCAAGTGGTTTGCGCCGGGCATGTCGGTGTTCATGCAGGCGGTGCAGGACATCCAGATCGGCACGCGGATCAGCCGGACGCAGTTCCAATACACCCTGATCGACACCGATCCGGACGAGCTGGCGACCTGGGCACCGCGGCTGCTGGGCCGGCTGCGCACAATGGCGGATTTGCAGGATGTCGCCAGCGACCAGCAGACCGAGGGCTTCGCGACCCGCATCCAGGTGGACCGCGACGCGGCGATGCGGCTGGGCGTCACGATGCAGGAAGTGCAGGACACGCTGTACGACGCGTTCGGGCAGCGGCAGATCAGCACGATCTTCAGCCAGGCCAACCAATACCGCGTGGTGCTGGAAGCCGATGCGGACTGGCAGGCCGATCCGCACTCGCTCGACCGGCTGCGGGTGCCGGGGCTGAACGGGGCGCAGGTGCCGCTTTCGGCGATCGCGACCATTACCCGCGGCACGGCGCCGCTGGCGGTCACGCATCAAAGCCAATTCCCGTCCACGACCATCAGCTTCAACCTGGCGCCGGGGTCGAGCCTGAGCCACGCCGTCGCGGCGGTGGCGCAGGCGGAGCGCGAGATGGGGCGGCCCAGCACGATCGTCGGCAGCTATTCCGGCGACGCGGCGGAGTTCCAGGACAGCCTGTCGAGCGAGCCATGGCTGATCCTGGCGGCGGTCGTCGTGATCTACATTGTGCTCGGCGTGCTGTATGAGAGCACGATCCACCCGGTGACGATCCTGTCCACCCTGCCCTCCGCCGGCATCGGCGCGTTGCTGGCGCTGGATTTTGCCGGGCAGGACCTGTCGCTGGTAGCGCTGGTGGGCATCGTGCTGCTGATGGGCATCGTCAAGAAGAACGCCATCATGATGATCGATTTCGCGCTGGAGGCGGAGCGGCTGCGCGGCCTGTCGCCCCTAGCCGCGATCACCGAGGCGAGCCTGCTGCGGTTCCGCCCGATCATGATGACGACCGCGGCGGCGCTGCTGGGCGCATTGCCGCTGGTGCTGGAGCACGGCACCGGGTCGGAACTGCGTTACCCCCTAGGGCTGACCATCGTGGGCGGGCTGCTGCTCAGCCAGGTGCTGACGCTTTATACGACGCCGGTGATCTACCTAGCCTTCGAGCGGACGCGGCTGCGCTTCGTCCGGTCTATGGCGGCGCCGGCGGAATGAACGTCTCGGCCCCGTTCATCCGCCGCCCGGTCGCCACGTTCCTGCTGGCGCTGGGCCTATTGCTGATCGGGCTGGTGGCGGTGCGCTTCCTGCCGGTGGCGCCGCTGCCCAGCGTCGATATCCCGACCATCGTGGTGTTCGCCGGCCGCCCCGGCGCCGATCCGGAGACGATGGCCGCCAGCATCGCAGCCCCCCTGGAGCGCCGGCTGGGCGAAATCCCCGGCGTCACCGAGATCACCAGCACCAGCAGCACCGGCAGCACGTCGATCGTGATCCAATTCGAGATCGAGCGGGCGATCGAGGGCGCGGCGCATGACGTGCAGGCCGCGATCAACGCCGCCTACTCCGACCTGCCGTCCGACCTGCCGACCCGCCCGTACTACCGGAAATTCAATCCGGCCGAGGCGCCGATCCTCACCCTGTCGCTGACGTCCGACGTGCTGAGCACGGCGCAGGTGTACGACGCTGCCGACACGATCCTGGCGCAGCGGCTCAGCCAGGTCGAGGG
>JANXVC010000140.1 GCA_025351925.1 Rhodospirillales bacterium
CGCATCGACCACCAGCTCGGTCCGCAGGTGGTTCGCCATGGACCAGCCGACGATTTCAGACTGACGCTCCGCGTCTGGCTTGCGGCTCCACGCATCGAGCACGACGGCCGGGTAGAGGAACCCTGCCGCCGTTGAAATGAAGGTAATATCTGCAACCCAAAGTTGGTTCGGCGCGGTGGCCGTGAAGTCCCGGTCCACCAGGTCCGGCGCTGGCCGGGCCTCCTTGTCTCGCCGCGCTCCTCGCAATGACCACAAAGAACAAATGCGATCGCCTTGTTACCCTGCTCGATCGCTCAGGACATCGGCACTCCGCCCGTCACCGGGATCAATGCGCCGCTCATGTAGCTGCCGGCGTCCGAGGCCAGCAGCACGAATGCACCGGCCAGTTCCGCCGGCTGCCCGGCGCGGCCCAGCGGCATACTCTTGCCCAGCTGCTCGATCTCTTCCGGGTCCTTCGCGATGGGCTGGATCGGCGTCCAGATCGGGCCGGGCGCGACGCAGTTCACCCGGATGCCCTGCGGCGCGAGCAGATTGGACAGCGCTATAGTAAAGGAAACGATCGCGCCTTTCGTGGCGGCATACACCAGCATCGACTTGGTGCCGGTCTTGGCCTGCACGCTCGTGGTATTCACGATGCAGGCGCCGGGCTTCATGTGCGGCACCGCTGCCTGGGCCAGGTAGAACATCGCGAACACGTTGGTTCGAAACGATGTGTCGATCTGCTCGGCAGTGACATCAGCCAAGGTCTTGTTGACCGTCTGGTGGGCGGCGTTGTTGACCAGAATGTCGATCTGGCCAAGCTGCGCCACGGTTTGCTCGACCAGGGCATGGCAATGCGCCTCGTCTTGGATGTCGCCGGGCAGCAAAACTGACCGCCGTCCTGCCTGTTCAATCCAATGGGCCGTGTCCTCGGCGTCCGATTGCTCCACCGGCAGATAGGAGATGGCGACGTCGGCTCCCTCGCGCGCAAAGGCGATCGCGACGGCGCGGCCGATGCCAGAATCGCCTCCCGTGATCAGCGCCACACGACCGGTCAGCAGGCCCTTGCCGACATAGCTGTGCTCACCATGGTCGGGCGCGGGCGTCATCTTGGAGCTCAGTCCAGGTGCCGGCTGCTGCTGGTCGCCGGGGAAGGGCTGCTGAGAGGCGCGAGGGTCAGGTGCCATGGGATGTCCTACGGTGGAGGCTGCCGGTCAGTGGTGCAACGCCGCCGGGGCTGGGTGGATTTACGCAGGTGAGCTATCGCTGCGCCATTCACGTTGCTGGGCTTCCATGGTTGCAACGGGATCTACAAAGCACCGTACAAACGACATCCAAGATAGTTTTAACAGAATACTCGGTACAAGAAATGATATAGGACAATATGATAACAGACTAAAAAGCTGCTATTACTGGCGGTCGGCTTACAAAATCGTGAAACGGCGTCTTTTATCCTATGTGCATCGCTGAAAGTCAGGCAGGTCTCCCATGCGCTAGCGGATTTGCGCGCCTCCGTCCGACAACATTCAGCCTTAAAGGAGCCTCTCCAATGGCTAGCAACCCCGATGCAACAGCGTTCATGACACTGCTCTCCGGATCATCCGGCATGAGCCCAGCGCTGGCCCAGCCGACAATCAGCTTCATCCAGTCGCAGATCACGGCCATGCTGCCGAGCCAATATGCCTCCGCGATCACCGCGCAGTTCGCTGGCGGCTCGGGCGCTGCCGCACCGAGCGCGCCTCCCGCGGAGCCTAGTGCGCCAGCGATGCAGATGCCGGATCCCGCCGCTTCGGATAGCGCGTCTGCAGCGATCGGCGCGGGCCTTGCCCAGCCGACCATCGACTACATTCAATCGCAGATCACGGCCCTGGTGCCGAGCCAGTATGCCGCGTCCGTCCTGGCGCAGTTCAATGCCGCGACGACGGCGGCCGGCCCGGTGAGCCTACCGATGCAGGCTCCGGCCGGAGCCGCGATGCAACCCTTGATGATCAGCGATCAGCTTAAGGAGTTCTTTGCGAGTTCGGCCATGCCGTCGATGTAGAAAGCCGATGCGCCACCCCGGTTTGCGAAGGGTGGCGCATCCAGCCGGCTTGGGCCGACCGTAAGACAAGGCAGCCGGGCTAAGGCGCGAGAAGGCCCAGCAGCGCAGGATCGTCGCGCACGGCTCCAGCCGGCCCCTGGAGCGCGATCGTGCCGCGGTCGATCACGTAGGCATAGCTCGCCACGCGCAGGGCCAGCTCGACATGCTGCTCGACGAGCACCACGCACATGCGGTTGGCCAGTTCGGCGAGACGCTCGGCGATCTCCTCGATGACGCCGATCCAGACGCCCTCCGTCGGCTCGTCCAGCATCAGCAGCCGCGGACGGCCCAGCAGGGCGCGGCCCATCGCCAGCATCTTGCGCTCCCCGCCCGACAGCGTGCCCGCGGTCTGACCGAGGCGCGCGCCCAGTTTCGGAAACATCGCGAGCACCTCGTCGATGCCGCCCCGGCGTCCGGCAGCGCCCAGCAGCAGGTTCTCCCGCACTGTCATTTTGGCGAAGATCGCGTGCTCCTGCGGCACATAGCCCATGCCGTTGCGCGACCGCAGCTCCGGCGGATCGATGGTAGCCGGGCGCCCGTCAAAGGCGATGCTGCCGGACATCGGGGCGATCTCGCCGGCCAGCGTCTTCAGCAGCGTGGTCTTACCGGCGCCATTGCGGCCAAGGATGGCCACCGCACCGACGGACGGCAACGCAAATGACAGGTCGAACAGCACCTGGCTGCGGCCGTAGCCGGCGCATAGGGCGGTCACCTGGAGCAGCGGCGCGGGGGCTGGGTCAGACACGGCTGGTATAGATCTCCTGCACGCGCGGGTCGCGCTCGATCTCCTCGACGGTGCCGTCGCCCAGCACCCGGCCCTGGTCCAGCACGGTGAGCCGGTCGCAGATGTTCTTGATGAAGTCGAGGTCGTGCTCGACGATCACCAGCGCGCATTCCGCCTTGATCGGCATCAGCAGCTCGCCGGTGACCCGGCGCTCCTCCGGGCTCATGCCGCCGGTCGGTTCGTCCAGCAGCAGCAGCTTCGGCCGGGGCGCCAGCGCCATGGCGATCTCCAGCCACTGCTGCTCGCCGTGGCTAAGCTCGCCCGCCAGGTCGTCCGCACGGTCCACTAGCCGGAAGCGTTCGAGCGCGTGCATCACGTCGGCGTCGAGCCGGCGGCGCGACCGGCTGAGCAGCAGCGACCAGTTGGACTCCAGCGACTGCAGGGCGAGCAGCACGTTGTCATAGACCGACAGCTCGGCCAGCACCGCGGTGATCTGGAATTTCAAGCTCAGACCGCTCCGCGCCCGTTGATAGGGCGGCAGCCGGGTGATGTCGGCGCCGTCGAAGCGGATGGCGCCAGTGGTGGGGAAGTGCGCGCCGGCGATCGATTTCAGCAGCGTGCTCTTGCCGGACCCGTTGGGCCCGATCAGGCCGTGGAACGTGCCGGCCTCCACCCGCAGGTCCACCCCGTCCAGCGCCCGCAGCGGCCCGTAGAGCTTGGTGACGCCGGAGACCTCCAGCAACGCCATCAGCGCGCCCTGCGCCGCACGCCGAACGAGCCGATGCGTTCCCGTGCGGAGACGACCAGGCCGAGCAGCCCGGTCGGCTGGAACATCACCACGACCAGCAGCACGATGCCCAGGATGACCGGCCAGAACTGGCGTATGGCGTCGGTGTCGGCCAGCACGTAGCTCAGCAGCTCGATCGCGGCGGTGCCGAGAACCGGGCCGATCAGGGTGCCGCTGCCGCCGAATAGGCAGTAGATCACGGCGGTGGTGGAGAGGCCGGGGCCCAGGTTGCTGGGGCCAGTGAACCCTTGATGGTAGCTGTACAGCGCGCCCGACAGGCCGGCGATCATGCCGGCGAAGCTGAATACGAGCGCCTTGAACACCTGGACCCGGTAGCCGAAGAAGGCCAGCCGCTCCTCGTTCTGCCGCATGCCGGCGAGCACCAGGCCGAGCTGCGACCGCACCAGCCACCGGCTGGCCGCATAGACGAGCAGCAGCGCGGTGAGCGCCACCGAATAGAACTCGACGCCCTCGACGAACTCGTAGCTGCCGAACGCCATCAGCTTGATGGCCGAGAGCCCGTTGCCGGCGCCGACGTACTGCCACCCGGCGACGAGGCGCTCGGCCGCATAGGCGCCGGTCAGCGTGCCGAACGCCACGAAGATGGAGGTCGGCGCCCTGCGGCCCAGCAGCAGGAACACCGCGAGCGCTGCCGCCAGCACTCCCCCCGCCAGCATCGCCAGCGGCAGGGTGCCCCAAAGCTGGCTGAAGCCGAGGTCGCGCCCGACCAGCGCCACCAGGTATCCCGCCACGCCGAAGAACAGCGCCTGGCCGAACGACATGATGCCGGAGAAGCCCCAGCAGAGATCGAAGCTGATGGCCAGCAGCGACAGGATGACGACGTTGGTCATCAGCGTGATGAGCTCAGCCCGTTCGGACAGGATGAACGGGACGGCGACCAGGACTGCCAGGGTCGCCAGCTCGACGGCGGGCAGCACGCGCAGGGACCTTCTTGCGCGTGGGCCGGCCCTGCCGAGGGCGCTCCCGACGGTCGCACCCATCAGGTCAGCACTCCCGCGGATCGACCATGTTCGCCCGGTCGATGACCTCGTAACGGGTTTTGCCGCCGTCGTTTTTGCAGATGGCGATGTACATGTTCATCTTCGCGTGGTAGTGGCCGGGCACCATCTCGGCGCCGCCGCCCGGCCCCTCCTTGAGCACGGCGTGGTCCATGGCCGCCGCCACGTCTTCGCGCCCGAGCTTGCCGCCGGTCGCCGTCACCGCGGCCTCGTAGAACTTCACGCCGCGATACATCCCGGTCGCGGCGCTGCCGGCGGTGAACAGGTACTTCGTGCCGGGGAAACGCTTGGCGTAGCCCTCCTGCAGCGTCTTGCTGAACGGGTCGTCGATCGCCTGGAAATAGTCCAGGCAGCTCACCAGCCCGTCCATCTCGTTAGCGGGATGATAGTTCAGCAGGTTCTCGTCGTAATAGACGCAGCTTAAAACGCCGCCGTTCTTCTGGAACCCAGACTCATAAAGCTGCTTGACGAAGGGCTGCAGGCCCGGCGGGATGACGGTGTTGAAGACGCAATCGACCTTGCCGTCCTTGATCTTGCCGATCGTCGCCGAGTACTCGGCCTGGTCGAGCGGATAGTACTCCTCGAACACCACCTCGGCGCCGTTGGCCTCGATCACTTTGCGGGCGTATTTGTTGAGCAGCTGCGGCCAGACGTAGTTTGCCGACGGCATGGCAAAGCGCTTCTTGCCGAGGGTCTTGATCATGTAGGGGATCAGGCGGTCGCATTGCTGCGCCGGGGACGGCCCGGTGTTGAACAGGAACTTGGTGCATTCCTGGCCCTCATACAGCTGCGGGTAGATGTACAGCGTGCGGCCGCGGTTGACGATCGGGTCCTTGATCGCCTGGCGCATCGCACTGGTGATGCCGCCGAGCACGACATCGACGTGGCGCTCCTGGATCAGCTTGCGGACGTTGCCCACCGCGATCTTGGGGTCGGACGCCGTGTCCTCCAGATGCAGCTCGATCGGCTGGCCCAGGATGCCGCCCGACGCGTTGATCTGCTCCACGGCGAACTGCGCCACCTGCCAGTTGGCGTTGCCGGAGGGGGCGATGGCGCCGGTGATGTCGGTCGCGATCCCCATCTTGATCGGGCCGGCCGCATGCGCCCAGTTGGGGCGCAGCACCCAGCCGCCGGCAAACCCGGCGATCCAGCCCGCCGCGCCGAGTGCGGAGGCGCCGCCGAGGAAGCCGCGGCGACCCACGGCACGTACCTGGTCAGTCCCGCTCATTGTGTGTACTCCCTTGTTTCGGTTGTTAAACACGGCCTGCCGCGATGAAGCCCTGCGGGCGCAGCCGCACGAACGCGAGCGCAATGACGAAGACCAGCGGGTCGGCCAGCACCGGCAGCACCACCCATGGCAGGCCCGAGGCCATGGCGCCCACCGCGCTGGCGCCCAGCACCGGCCCCTCGAAGGTGCCGACGCCGCCGAGCATGACGGACAGGAAAGCCTGAACCAGGAAGCGGATGCCGATATCGGCCGAGAGCTGATACAGCGGCACGATCAGTGCCCCGGCGAGACCGGCGAGCGCCGCGCCGAACGCAAAGGTGAAGGCATACAGCCGGCCGGTGGAGATGCCGCAGGCGCGCGCCAGCATCGGGTTTTCCAGCGCCCCGCGCACCCGCAGCCCGATGGAGGTGCGGGCCAGCAGCAGCCAGCTGCCGGCGATGACGACGAGCGTGGTCGCGATGATAAAGCTGCGCCAGATCGAGAAGTCCAGTCCGCCGACGCTGAACGCGCCGGAGATCGGCTCCGGGATGGATTTGTAGTGACCGCCCAGCAGGCCGCGCACGATCTCGCGGATGATCAGCCCGATGGCGTAGGTGCCGAGCATGGCGATGATCGGGGTGGCGTAGAATCGTTTGATGATGGTTCGCTCGAGCACGAAGCCCACCAGCCCCACCACGACCGGCGCCGCGATGACGCCGGGCCAGGCGCCGAGCCCGTGCTCGTCGCTGAGATAGACGGTGTAGGCGCCGAGCAGCACGAGCTCGCCATGGGCGAAGTTGAAGATGCCCATCATGCTGGCGATCACGCCCAGCCCGAGCACGATCAGCACCATGACCGAGGTGAAGGCGAGGATGTCGAAGGCGAACTTGATCGCGAAATCCATCGTGCTCGGCCCCGGAACCCGGTCTAGATCTTCATCTCGCCGACGATCGACTTGAGGATCGAGGCGCCCAGGGTGTACTTGGGATCCACCATGTTCCCCAGCCGCACCCGGCCGCACTGGGTCAGCAGCATGTAGGCGTCCAGCTCGTCGAAGCCGAAATCCGCGGCCATCCAGCGGACCAGCTCGCGATAGGCGATGCGGGCCGCGTCCTCCATCGGACGGCCGGAGCCGATGGTCATGAAGAACTCGGCGGTCTCCAGCCGCGGCCAGGCGAGCGTCCAGCCCTTGATCAAATCGACCTGCACCACGGTGTCGGTCGGGTGCTCCAGCGCCACGCCGCAGAGCTCGCCGTCGCCCTGGGTCGCGTGGCAGTCGCCGAGAAACAGCAGCGCGCCGGGGGCGTTGACCGGAAGGTAGATCACCGAGCCCGGCGCCACGTCCGGCAGATCCATGTTCCCGCCGTAGTAGTCCGGCACCAGCGACGAGATCGCCTCGATCTGCGGCGAGGTGCCGATCGTGCCGATGAACGGCTGGTACGGCAGGGTGATCTTGTCGCTCCACTTCACGCCGCCCTCGACGGTGACCTCGAGCTTTTTCACCCGCTCCGGCAGCGGGCTGTTCAAAAGCGCCGTGGCGCCGGTGCCCACCAAGCCGCCGAACTCCGGGATGACGCAGGTGGTGCCCACCGGCTGCGGCCCGCGCGGGCGGATCGAGTGGATGTGGACGGCGAGGCAGTCGCCCCGCTCCGCCCCGTTCACGAAGATCGGGCCGTTCTGCGGGTTGAGGAACGGGAAATTCAGGATTTCGCTCGGCTTGTCCGTCTCGTGCAGGATCTTGCCCTCGAACGCGTCGTGGGTCTCGCAGGAGATCACGTCGCCGGGCTCGACGGTCAGCACCGGGCTGGCGAACGGCCCATAGACGTAGTGGTACTTTCCTTGCGTCGCCTCGGTGATCTCGTGGCGGCGGCCCGGCTTGCCGCGAGCGACGCCCTTGCGGGCCATGATGGAGC
>JANXVC010000215.1 GCA_025351925.1 Rhodospirillales bacterium
ACATGGTGACGCCCATGATCAGCGGCCAAACGCCGAGATGCAGCAGATGCGAGTAGGCGGAGGGGTCGAAGGGGAGCAGGCCGAACAGGTTGAACACGTTCGTCGGGTCCACCGCCGACAGGTCGTGGATCCAGCCGAAGAACGGCGCATGCCGCATTTCGATAGTCACGAAGATGACTTTATATAGCGAGAAGAACACCGGAATCTGCACGATCATCGGCAGGCATCCGCCGGCCGGGTTCACCTTTTCCGACTTATAGAGGCCCATGATCTCGCTCTGCATCTTGGCGGGATCCTCCTTCAGGCGCTCGCGTATCTCCTGCATCTTCGGTCCGAGCAGCTTCATCTTGCTCATGGATTTGTAGGATTTATTGGCGAGCGGAAAGAACACGGCCTTGGCAAACACAGTAAAGATCAAGATCGCAATGCCGAAATTGCCAGTCAGCTTGTAAAGCCAGTCCAGTGCATAGAAGATCGGCTTGGTCAGGAAGTAGAACCAGCCGAAATCAACCGCCTTGTCGAAATTAGGAATCGACAACTCGCTTTGATAGCGGTCGAGCAGCTGCACCTCCTTGGCGCCGGCAAACAGGCGGGTCGTGCTACTGCCGGTCGCTCCCGGGCCGATGACCAAAGGATCCTTCGACAGGAAATCAGCCTGATAGCGGTCGCTGTTGTTCTCCGTCACATGGCGGAACGTCGCCACGACCGGCGCTGCCTGATCGGGAATGAGCGCCGTCAGCCAATACTTGTCGGTGATTCCCACCCAGCCGCCTGTCGTCGTCATATCGAGCGATGCGCCGTGGCTCTTATTGCTCTCGGTCTTCGCCTTGTCGTAGGTCTGCTCCTGCAGCCGGCCGCCGAGCACGCCGAGCAGGCCTTCATGCAAGATGTAGTAGCCGGCGGTCTTCGGCGTGTAGTCGCGGCGGATGCGGGACCACGGGTGCACGCCGACGGCAGCACCCCCGGTATTGCGCACCCGCTGCTCGGCGGTGAACAGGTAGTTGGCGTCAACCGACATAGCGATCTCGAACACCTGTCCGGCGCCGTTGTCCCAGGACAGCGTCACCGGCGTCGCCGCAGTCAGTTCGGGCGCCGACGCGGCCCATACGGCGTCAAGGTCCGGAACCTTTACGTCGCCAGCGTCGGCGGTCCATCCGAACTGCACGTAATAGGGCTGTGGATCGGCACGCGGCTCCAGCAGGCGAACCAGCGGCGAGTCGGACTCAACCTGCTCGCGGTAGTCACGCAGCACGAGGTCGTCCAGCCGTGCGCCGAGCAGGCTGATGCTGCCCTGCACACGGGGGGCCGAGATCTTCAGGCGCGGCACATCGCGCGGCGGCGGTACGGCCACGGGCTGGGTCCCGGGGGTTGCGACATCCCCGGTGGGCCGCGGCGTCGCGTCGGTTGGCGTGGACTGCGTAGGCTGCAATTCCGTCTGCTGGGCGACCTGCCGGGACGGCGGCGGCTTTGGCAACAGCAACTGGAAGCCGAGCAGAATCGCAATCGAGATCGCAATCGCGGCGAACAGACGTTTCTGGTCCATCAGAGGGCCATCACTTTCCGGTGGCATGGGCAGGGCGGCACCGGGTCAATGCCGCCGTCGCACCAGGGATTGCAGCGCAGCACCCGACGTGCTGCCAGGACGGCGCCGGTGGCTGCACCGTGGACCTGCAGCGCTTCGATCGCATAGGCGCTGCAGGTCGGCTCGAAGCGGCAATGGGCGCCGATGAACGGCCGCAGCGTCCATTGGTAGATGCGAACGAGGAGGACCAGCAGACGGGCGATCAAGACACTCCCGCCTTGTTCAGCGCCCGGCGAAGATCATCCATCAGCAACGCGAACGGCCGGGAGCGCGTGGCATCACGGCCAATCAGCACCAGGTCAACTCCGTGGACTGGAGCATCACGCAGCAACAGACGAGCGGCCTCCCGCAGGCGCCGCTTAGTGCGGTTCCGGATGACGGCGTTGCCAACTTTCTTGGTCACGGTAAAGCCGATCCGCACTGGGCCGGGATCATCGTGCGCGAGTGCCTGCACCACCATGCCGTATACTGAAGCCCGACGGCCCTTGCTGGCGACGCGCAGGAACTCAGCCCGTCGTTTCAGGCGCTCGGCTGGCCTCGAAAGCTCCGGTGCCATCGCAGCACCGGCCGCGTCAGGCCGACAGGCGCTTGCGGCCCTTGGCGCGGCGATTTGCCAGGACCTTCCGCCCGCCCACAGTGGACATGCGGGTGCGAAAACCATGGCGGCGCTTGCGAACCAGCTTCGACGGTTGATAGGTGCGCTTCACGACAAACTCCGATTTCAGTGGTGCGGCTGCGAGCCAAGGCGGACACGCCGCTCGGCAACCGGACAAGGGGCAGCCCGGGCAGTCCGGCCCGGCAACCCTCTATGGCAGACGCGGTCTATAGTCGCTCGCGCGGGGTGAAGTCAATCCGGGCCGGTGATCGAAACTCTTGAGTGAGGAGACGATTGGTGCTGATACAAGACAATGGTTCGACCGAACGTGCTCATTCCGTTGATCGGCGCTGGATCGGCCTTTGGCACCTCAGGCGCGGTGCTGGCGCTTATGGGAATCGGCGCGCCATTCCTCGTGGCAGCGCTGGGCGCCTCCGCATGCGCGGGTCTGCTTCTATACGGCCTGATGCCGCGGCCCACCCCCCCCGCCCTAAGCTATGCCGCCGTCCAGGCCCGCATTGACGCAATCGAAATGAAGGCGGGCAGCCTCCGGCATGATCTGCGTGGCGCGCTCTCCCCTGCGCTGATCGTTGCGGACCGGCTCGCCGTCAGCGCCGATCCGTCGGTGCGCAAGGCGGGAGAAACGGTGATACGGTCGGTCGAGCGGGCCTCGGCCTTGCTCGCGGCGTCCAGGGCCGAAGACAATTCTATCGCCGCGCCAGGGAATCCAGCCGCGCCTTCTGGCCGCGTCGGACGGTCACGACCGCAGCCTGACGGAACCGCCGCCCCAGCACGGCCGCCCGGCGTGGGTCCGTAGCCAGGAGCCAATGCTGCTCGCGCCAGCCCGGCGCAGCACCTATTCCGCACATCGCGGGAATGCGCCGCAGCCATCCCTGCAGCATGCGGTCCCGGCGGAGGTTACCACCCAACGGGCAGCGTCGCGCCCCAGGGTTCCACGCCGTTAGGAAAATGCCGCATTGCGCCCCGAGGCTGGACAGCAGCCGGTCCATCGCCGCACTGCGCCGACCGATCCGAACCGTCACTCCCGGCGCACGATACTCCGTGGCGTAGAACGCCCGCAGCAGTCGTGGGGAGATAATGCGGTTTGCCGGGCTAATCGTCCCGCCCTTCATCAAATACGACGTCGCGGTGGACGTGCACGGACATCAACAGGCCAAAGCCGAACATCACCGTCAGCATCGCCGATCCGCCATGCGAAACCAGCGGCAACGGCACGCCGCCGACCGGGATGGCCCCCATCACCATGGCGAGGTTCACGAAGGCATACAGGAAAAAGTTGGTCGCGATGCCAAGCGCCAGCAGCCGCCCGTACTGGCTGTGGCAGCGGAGCGCGATCAGCATGCCGCCGACCACGATGCACCCCAGCACGCCCAGCACCGCCAGGCCGCCGACCAGGCCGAACTCCTCGGCCAGCGTCGTGAAGATGAAATCCGTCTGTTTCTCCGGCAGG
>JANXVC010000222.1 GCA_025351925.1 Rhodospirillales bacterium
TTGCCGATGGAATGGCTACGGAGGGCAGCGGTCATGGTGCCGCGTCCACAAGGCCGGACACATGATCGCAATCGACCTGCCCGTCAGAATTCTCATTTTTTCTCTTGCATCCCAGGGGCCGTCCACACATGCACCAACGCCGGTGTACGCCCAAACCCGCGGTAAAGTTCGCCCCCGCCCCCGTGAAACAGACACGCCGGCAAGCCTCCGGTTGTCCACGGAGCCTGCCTTGAATGCCCCCGCCGCAGTCAGTCTGTCGTAGCCGTTGTGTATCGCCAGGAAGCGGCACTGGCTCGTCGGCAGTCTGGGATGTGGATTGGGTAGAAGCCTTTTTTCAACTCGCAAGCGGCGCCTGTGTGAGGATCACGTAATGAATCCTTGCCATGGTCCATGCCCCGCCGGCACATAAATTCGCACTCTCTCGTGATTTGCTGCATCCATCTCGCGCGAGCAATGGTCGTTCTTACCCCACGGGAAGACGTTATGTCGGACGAAAGTCCCGGCTTCATGCCAAATCCGAGCGCCTGGACTGCCGTGCCGCCCGTTCCTGGGCGCGGATACGAGTTGGCGGTGCGGGATCACGGGTTGGCAACGGCCATGGGGCTGTTGGCCCGAAGCCTGCCCTACGCGCTGGCGCGGTTTGCGATCCTGTTCGCCTGGTCGATCGCCTGCATTGCCTGGATGGTTGTTGCGTTCGGCGGCGCAGCTTGGCTCGGCACGCATGTCGCCGGCGCGTTCGGCGCGGTTTGGCTGGTGCTGTGCGTCATAGGCGTCGGCTGGTTTTGGGGCGCCGTGCTGCGCTACGCCCTGCATCTCCTCGCCTGCGGCCACGTCGCCGTTCTCACCGAACTCATCATGCACAGGAAGGTCGGCAACGGCTCTGAAGCGATGCTCGCGTATGGTAAGCGGCTGATCCTGCAGCGATTTGGCGAGGTGAACGCCCTGTTCGGCTTGAACATGGCCGTGCGCGGCATCCTAAACGTGCTCCATCGCACCATGGAGGACATCGAGCAGGCAATTCCCCTGCCAGGTCTCGAAAGCCTGTCCAGCCTGGTTATGGTCGTCCTGCGTGCGGCGACGCGATACCTCGACAAAGTGATCTTTTCGTACAATCTCGCCCGCGCCGACGCTGATCCTTGGGTCGCTGCCCGCGAAGGTCTGGTTTACTACGCGCAAAACGCCCAGCCGATCCTGATGACGGCGGTGTGGATCGTGCTTCTCGAGCGAGTCCTTACTGTGGTCCTTTGGCTGGCGCTGCTGATCCCCGCGGGACTGCTGACCGTCCATCTGCCCCTGGCGGTCCGTGAGGCTGGCGGCTTCGCCACGGTCCTGATTGCCATCCTTCTCACCGCCAACCTCCGCGCGGCCTTCATCAAGCCGTTGTTCCTGATCATGACGATGGTGCGCTTCCACGCCCTGATCGAGCATCAACCGATCAACGAGGCCTGGAACGACAAGCTGGACAAGATTTCCGACAAGTTCCGCGGCCTCGGCCAGCGCGCGGCAAAGACGATCGCATGAAGCGGAACGATGCGCTGGCGCCCAGGCCGCCGGTCCGTCCACAACCAGGGAGGCAGCGATGCGACATAGGATTGGAGTGCGTCACGCAACAGCGAGGCTCGCGCTAGGCTTGCTGCTTGGAGCGGGGCTTCTTGCGGCGCCGGTCAGGCTGCATGCGCAACAGGCCGCCTCGCCAGCGGCGGATACGCCGGCGACCTCGGCGGGCGAGGCGAGCGTGCTGGACCTGGGTGACTGTCCCGACACGCCGTCCGGGTTCGAACAAGGCAACACCTATGCCTGCATGTGTCCGTCCAGTCCGCCGGCCGCCACGATCTACGGCACCGCCGTCTACTCGAATGACAGCAACATCTGCGTGGCTGCAATCCATGCCGGCGTGCTGCGTAAGGGAGTGAACGGCCAGGTCGTCCTGCAGGTCGTGTCCTCGCCGCCGGTGTTCAGGGGCAAGACGCAAAGCGGGATCAAGTCGGAGGCTTGGCCAAAACCGACCGCGTCGGCATTCCAGTTCTCCCCAACGAACCAGGCCTCCCCGCCGAAATAGTCGCAACATTGCCGTAGGTCGGCCCGGTGGCAGCCTCGACAGCGATCCAAGGCCAGCGCAGCAGCTTCTTCGATGAGCAAACCAGGCGGAGGCGCACGGCACGGCGTCTCGGCCTGATCTGCCTGGCTTTCTCCGCAGCGATCGGAGCGGTCATCAGCGCCGTCTTTGGCCCGGCCTTGCTCGTTCTGCTCGCGACCATCCTGCGTCTGCTTGCCGCCGCAGGCATCGCGCCGCGTGCCATGGAGGCCGCGCGCCATGCGCTCGCCGCTTGGGTGAGGGAGGGGCTTCAAGCCCTTTCACGGACGGTGGATCTCGCGAGCGCCGCGAACCGAGTGGCGGACGCGCTTGCCGCGTTGCCGCCGCTCGCCCGCGCCAGCCAGCTTCTGCTGCCCGCCATGGCCGGGGCCGTCCTGCTCTGGACCGGGCTGGCCCGGTTCCACCGGCGCAGCGCCGCCGCCGGCGCGACGGCCTGCCTCGGCGCAAGGGAGCCGCGGCCAGGGGACTTCGAGGAGATGCAGCTCGTCAACACGGTGGCCGAGATCGCCCTCGCTGCCGGGTTGCCCGCGCCGCACGTGCTGCTGGTGGACTCGCCCCACCTCAACGCCGCCATCGCCGGGCCGTCGCACGCGCAGACGACGGTGCTGGTCACGCGCGGGCTTTTGGACGGACTCGACCGGGCAGAAACCCAGGCGGTCATGGCGCACCTGGTGGCCTCGGCCGGGAACGGGGACTTACAGCTCGCAGCGGCCCTTCAAGCCTGGTTCGGGACGCTCGGGGCGTTGTTATCCGTCTACGACCTGCCGTTCCGCCGGGGCGCCTGGACGGCGCTCCGAGACCTTGCTCGCGCCCTTCTCGGCTGGATGCCGGGAGCGCAGTCGGACACTGTCAATGCCGGCCTCATGGCCAGCGTCGCGCCGGGAAGCTCGGAAGCGATGCTGCGCGTGATGAGCCTTGCCGAGAGGTGGCCGCCGCTCGGAGCGCTGCTCATCCTTCCGCTGGCGCCGTGGATGCTGCTGACGATGTTTCAGAAATTCGTCGTGCAGTTGTGGATGCTGTTCGTGTTCGGCTGGTCGCTGGGGCTGCTGTGGCGGACCCGCCGCTACCTCGCCGACGCCGTCGCCGTGCAGCTCATGCGCGACCCAGAGACGCTCGCCAGCGCGCTACGGCGGATCGATGGGGAGAATGCCCTGCCGCCGGGCGGCGACGCGCTCGAGCTTGCCTTCATCCACACGCCTGCAGGCGCGATGAAAGGCCTGCGGGAACGCGCTTCGGTGGTCACGTCGTTCACACCGGCAATCGCCGACCGGCTCGCCCGGCTCGGCGCGATGGGCGCCCATACGTCGATGGCGTCATCGCTGACCCGCAAGCTCGCGGGCCTGCGGGCGTTGTCCTGGCAGCGGCAGCTGCTCGTGGCCTGCCTGATGGCGCCCCTGCTGCCGCTGTTCGGCATGCTGGCCGTGCTCCTGGCCTGGCTACTCGCCCTCGCTACGGTTGTGTCCGTTGCGGGCGGCGCGATGATCGCCTCCGCCGTCCTCCGTCCCTAGCGTGAGAAGTCAGCATGTCCTGGATCATCCTCGGCGTCGTCGCAGCCATCCTGCTCTACGCCGTCTCGCTCTATAACGGCCTGGTGCAGCAGCGGAACCAGGTGAGGAATGCCTGGGCCCAGATTGACGTGCAGCTCCTACGGCGCAGTGAGCTGATCCCAGACCTGCTGGAGGGTGTGAAGGGCTACATGCGCCACGAGAGCGCAATCTTCGTTGGGATTACCGAGGCGCGGAAGCAGGCCCTCGCCGCGGGGGGTAACGTTCCAGCCCGAGCTGCGGCCGAGGCCGCGCTTTCCGAGCAGATGCGTGGCCTGTTCGCCCTCGCCGAGGCCGTCCCAGAGCTGCACGCGAGCGAGAACATGAAAGGCTTTCAGGAGGAGCTGGCCACGACGGAGAACCGCATCGCCTTTGCCCGGCAGTTCTTCAACGACGCCGTGCTGACCTACAACACCCGGCTCGAAACCGTGCCCAGCAACCTCGTCGCTGGCGCATTCCACTTCGCGCCGGAGGCTTTCTTTCAGGCGGAGCCTTCCGCCCGCGTCCACGTGCCCGTCAAGTTCTGAGCTGATGCGTGAGAGCGGCGTTCATGCCTGTTGCGACGGCGCCGTGCGCCTATTCCATCGTTCCCGCCGCCGAACTTGTGGCGCGGGGGCTGGCCCGTGTGGGCTCACGACAAGAGTAGTACTCAGGTGTCCGAAATCAGTGAACAGAAGGTAAACATTAATTCCGTCGTCTTACCCTCTTCAGGCGGCACCGCGCAATTGCTCTTGGGTGGCGCGCAGCGGGCGGAAGGTGCCTTTTTGCTGGGCCTCGCCCCTCCAGTCGTAGATACCGGTGAGGTTGATGTGCTCCCAGATCTGCGGTGAGATGTGGCGAATTATATGATCCGGCAGGTCGTGTCCTTCGGCCCGCAGGCTCTCGACGACACGGGACAGGTAAACGGTGTTCCACAAGATGATGGCGCTGACCACCAGGTTGAGGCCGGAAGCCCGGAAAGCCTGGCTCTCGAAGGAGCCGTCGCGGATTTCGCCGCGCTCGTGGAAGAAGACTGCCCGGGTCAGTTTGTTGCCGGCCTCGCCCTTGTTCAGCCCGGCCCGGCAGCGGTCGCGCAGCTGTGGGCTGGAATACCACTCGGTCATGAAGAGAGTCCGCTCGATCCGACCGATCTCACGCAGCGCGCGCGACAGCGTGTTCGTTTTCGGCAAGGCTGCGAGCTTTTTCAGCAAGGTCGAAGGCACTACGAGCCGGTCCACGATCGAGACGCCGGCGCGCAACGCTTCATCCCAGCCCTCGCGGATTGCGGCGGCATCGATACGGTCGCCGATGTGATGCTTGATGGTCGGGTAGGCATCCGCGCCCTCGAAGCTGTGCAGGCGCCAATCCTTGAGATCGCGCAGCCGCGGGGCGACGCGCTTTCCGCCCAGTGTAAACAGGCTGAAGACATGGTCGCTGGCGCCGCCGGTGTCGACGTAATGCTCGTCGATGTCGATTCGGCTCTCATGTCCGTACAGCCCGTCGAGCACATAGACGGCTTCATCTTCGGTGGCGCCCATCGGCAGGATGTGGAAGTGGCCGTACTGATCGGAGATCCAGGTGTAGAACTTGCTGCCGGGATCGCCACTGTAATGGGCGTTGACCTCGCTGCGCTTGGCGCCCCGGCCGGCGGCGCGAAAGAACTGGCCGTCCGAGGAGGAGGCTGCGCCGCTGCCCCAGAGCTTGGCGAAAGGATGCGCCAGATGGGTGTTGATGATCGCGGCCAGGGCCGATTTGTAGGTCTCGGGCCGGATATGAAACAGCCGGGCCCAGGTGATCTGTCGCTCGCTGAGTCCGGCCGAGGCGTCGGCCATGCGCTTGGCGCCGAGATTTGTCCCGTCGCCGAGGATCGCCGCAAGCAGCGCCGGGGCGTGCCGGACGTCGTCGCCGGTGCGCAGATGGGTAAAGCAGCGGGCAAAGCCGGTCCAGATGTTGGCCTCAGCCAGGAGATCGGTGATATCGATCTGCGGCATTCGGTCGAGGATCAGCCATTTCGCCGCCTCGACCTTCGCCTTCGGCACTTTGGTGCGCTCTTTCGAGATGGTCAGGACACCGTTGACCAAGCGGACGCCGACGAGCTTGCCGGTCCGGGCCTGGTAGCTCAGTTTCTTCAGCTTAAAGTCCAGCTCCCGCTGCTTTTCGGCAATCCAGGCATCGGCGTCGTGCGGGACGCCGAGCCGCAGATCGCCCGCCGCCTTGCGCGCCGCGAAATCTGGGTTCGGCATGAGCTGGGTCTCCAGAGGGCAAAAGGCCCGGCCGCCCTCGACCCAGACGTCGCCCGACCGCAGGCGCTCGCGCAGCACGGCGAGGGTGGCGATCTCCCAGAGACGCCGGTCCCGTTTGCCATCGGCGGCGATGAGCTTGCGAACTTTCTGGGTGAGATGGCCGAGAGGCACCTTGGCCGGCAGCCCGCGGCGGTCATCCCGATTGAGCTGTCGCAAGAGCTCGATCGCCGCCAGCAGCGGGTCAGGCGCCCGGGCAGACCGGAAGGTGAAGGCCTCGAGCAGCTTGGGCACATAGCGGCGGACCCAAGAATAGCGCTCGGCGGCGCCGAGTAGCGGATCGGCCTCGGCGGTCGTGGCCAAGCCTTCGACGTCCGCGCGGGCCTGGACCAGGCGATCCCAGCCAATCTCGCGGTCAAGCACCTTGAAGGTGTCTTCACCAGTCTCGTTGGTTTCGGCGAGCACGCGCAGCGTGTCGCCAAACATCCGCAGCAGCCGGCCCGTCTCCTTGCGATCATCGAGATGCCGCCGGTCCTGCCGGGCCTTCGATTTGGTGAAGAGGCGGGCGATCAGCCGGCAGAACATGGTGATCGTGGCATCGGTTAGCTTGCTGGTCATCTCGATCAGCTGCGCTGCGATCAGTGTGCGCCGGCGGCCGGTGTTGAAGTCTTCAGCCAGCCAGCTCGGCGTTACGGCGCCCTCGCGCACCAGCTGTGCCCAACGATCCGGATGGATGCGCCCGCGCCGTTGTGGATCAAGGCCAAACGACCGGACGAAGGTCAGTCGTTCGATAAGGGCGAGCAGGTTCTTCTCGCTCGGCGCCTCCGGCAAGGCCCGCAGCCAAGCGAAGCGGGTTTGCCGGATGGTGGGATCGACGGCAAGCAGCCCGTCGAGTGTGGCCAGCTTCTCGGACGTGAAGCCGTCCAGAAGGGATGCTTCCATCCGCTTGCGCGCAACCGCTCGTCCGGCCCGGCCGATCCGATCGAGTGTACCGGCTGCCGGCAACAGCGAATGGCGCTCCCGGAAGGCGGCGATAACCGCCTCGGCGATCGGCTTGCCCTGGTCGGTCGCGTCGGCTGTGGCGATCGCCGACAGAAGTGCTGCGCGCCGGTCCTCGCGACCGGCCGGATGCAGCCCGAGATGGCGCTGTGCCTCGATTGCGTGCTCACGCCGGGTCTGGCTTCGCCTGGCATATTCGGCCAGCATTGTGGTTTGGACGTCGATCTGCTCGGCGACGAAAGCGACCATGGGCGCGGGCAACATCTCTTCATACTGCCACGATCGGCCGAGGTGGCGAACAAGGCAAAGCTGAATCGCCAGTCCGAGCTGATTATAGGCCGCCGTCTTTGTCTGCACCAGGTCCAGTTCTGTCTGAGTGAGAGTATAGTGCTGAATCAACGTCTCCTCGTCCGTCGGCACTCCAAGAAGAGCGACCCACCGATCGGCTTTGAGCAACGGCCGCTGCGCCATGGTTGTCCTTCGGAAAATGTTGTGTCTATCGCCATCATTGGCGCCGATGCTTGGCTATACGGCCGGTGTCCATTCGACCACGGGCCTGAACCGTTGTTAGTTTCAGAAGACGCGTTCAGTGGCCATTCCTACAGACCAACGACTTGGCAAGCCTGTCCAGAATCGACCGGTTGCGGACAGACCCCAGCACTCTGTCCGCAAATTAGCTTTGCAGTATTTTGGACGAGGTCCACATTCCGGACACCCTTTCCGGGAAGAATCGCCCATGCCCCGCACCTTTGCCTATGTCCGCGTCTCGACCGTCAGCCAGACGACCGACAACCAGATCCAGGAGATCCAGGCCGCTGGCTTCAAGGTCGAACCGCGCCGGGTCGTGACCGAAACGATCTCGGGCAGCGTCGCTACGGCGCAGCGCCGGGGCTTCACCCGCTTGCTCGACCGGCTCGAACCGGGCGACGTCCTCATCGTCACAAAACTCGACCGCCTCGGCCGCAATGCCATGGATGTCAGCAGCACCGTCGCCAAACTTGCCGGCATCGGGGTGCGGGTGCATTGCCTCGCTCTGGGCGGTGTCGATCTCGCCAGCTCAACCGGTAAGCTGACCATGCATGTCATCAACGCCGTGGCCGAGTTCGAACGCGACCTCCTGATCGAGCGCACTCAGGCTGGCCTCAACCGGGCCAAAGCCGAAGGCAAAACGCTGGGGCGGCCCGCCAGCCTCAACGATGATCAGCGCAGGGACGTGGCGCAACGCCTGAAGGACGGAGCCGGCGTGTCTGCGCTGTCGCGCGCCTTCAAGACCAGCCGACAGACCATCATGAGGATCAGAGATGGCGCCTCAGCCGCATGATCCGACCCCGTGATAGCGCTACTGAACACACGGCGACCTATATCGTCCCCTTTATGTTCACCAATTCCGGACACCTGCGACCTACTCTTGTCGTGACCCCTCTATTGCGCGATGACGTGCCTGGCGACAAGCGGACTATGGGCTGATGGGCAGAGGCTGTCCGTCCAAGGTCAGGCGAATGGATCGCAGGACCGGTATGCCGCGCCGTCGGGCGGTCTCGAACACGGATCGGACGTCGGCATAGAGGCTCGCGCCCCAATGCGAGCGAAAGCAGTTGGTGACTTTGCGGAAGACGACGCAGGGACGCAGCGCCTGTTCCGAGCCGTTGTTCGTCGGCGGCAGATCCCGGTTGGTGACAAAGACGAACAGGTGCTGGCGGAAGCGCTTGATGGTCCGGAGCAGCTTCAGTCCCTGCTCGCCTGTGGGCGCGATCCGGAGCAGCCGGTCGAGCGTTGCTTCCAGCCTGGCCGCATAGGCGGCGAGGGTGGAGTCCTTGAGCCGGTCACGACGGCGGCCGATGGCGACGGCCTGCTTCAGCAGGTCCTTGATGGCCGGTGCGAAGGCGCCATCGCCAGCGTCGATGGCGTATTGAACATCGCGCAGGAGATGGGCGAGGCAGGCTTGATGGCCCGTGCTGGCCCAACCCATCTGGGCGCCGAACCGGTCGGACACCCAGAACGCCGGACGCACATCGCCGAGGAACTCCTCCACCACGGCCTTGCCACGGCTCGGCCGGATGCGGAAGCAGGCGCTGTCGCCGTTATGGAATACCCAGGTCCACCATGTCGTCTTGCC
>JANXVC010000235.1 GCA_025351925.1 Rhodospirillales bacterium
GCGCCCGGCGATGACGCGCTGGAGCGCCTGTTCGAGGCCAGGCGCGCCGATACCGGCGAGGCATGGACCAAGCACAAGCGCACTGTCTCGGCCTACGACCTGACGGCGTCGCCGGACAAGTCGGTGACGCTTGCGATCGAGTTCGCCCGCGACGAGGCCGAGAAGGCGGCGCTGATCCTGGCGGTGTGGCAAGCCAACGACGACGCCATGCGCTTTGTTGCCGGCGAGATCGGCTGGGCACGGCGCGGGCGGGGCGGCAAGGACGGGATGGAGCCGGGCGAGGTGGGCTGGGCGTCGTTCATGCACTTCACGGCGCGGCCGACGCTTGCGGTGCAGGACGGGCCGGACGGGCAGACCTACGTCATGGACGTGCCGGTGCCCGGCGACCCGCAGACGCACATCCACAACGCCATGTTCAACCTGGTCGTCACCGCGGACGGGCACATCGGCTCGCTCGACAGCGCCGAGATGCACGACCGGGTGCACGAGTTCGGCGCCTACTTCCAGGCCCGCCTCGCCGACGAGCTGCGGGCGCTCGGCATCGAGGTCGCCTACAACAAGGCCGAGCAGGCAGCGATCATCGGTTGCATTCCCGAGTTCGCCCGGGACGCGTTCTCCAAGGGCCACAAGGCGACCGTGCGCAAGGCCAAAGAGTATGCCCAGCACCAGGGCCTGGACTGGGACGCGCTGCCGGCCGAGCGCAAGCTCGCCCTGCTCGGCACCACGGCCCAGCATACCCGCCTCGACAAGTTCGACGGCAAGAGCGACCGCGAGCTGTGGCGCGAGCACGCCGAGCGCATCGGCTGGGAGCACACGACGGCGATCACGGGCGAGCCGGTGCCGGCGCTGAGCCGCGAGCAGATGATCGACCAGGCCGCGCGGTTCACCATCCGTCATGTGGAGGAGGAGTTCGCCACCGCAGCGGTGCTGAACCTGAGCGTGATTCGCACCTGGGCGGCCCGCGGCCTGATCGGCACCGGACTGTCCGGCACCGAGGACATCAGCGCCGTGGTGCGCGAGGTCGAGCAGCGCGGCATCACGCTGCACGACGAGCCTGCCCACCTGATCATCGGCGAGATGGCGGCGAAGGTGCGCGACGACGACGCGGCGCAGGTCCGCATGCGGCTGCGCGTGACCAACTCCGTGCAGGTCAGGATCGAGCGCGAGCTGATGGCGCTGTCGGAGGCAGCCGCCGTGGACCGCAGGGGCGCGCTGCCCGAGGCGGTGATCGAGCGCGCGGTCGCCGCATCCGGCATCGACTACGAGAAGGACCCGGAGGCTGGCCCGGGGCAGCTCGCTGCCGTGCACGCCTTTGGCGCCGGCGGCGGGCTGGTGTTCCTGGAGGGGGCGGCCGGGGTGGGCAAGACTAGCGCTGTGCTGCCGCCGGTGGTCGCGGCCTGGAAGGCGGACGGGCGGCGGGTGATCGGGCTCAGCCAGGCCTGGCGCCAGGCCGATGCGCTGCAGGACGCCGGCATCGACCGGACGGTGGCGATGCAGCCTTTCCTGGCGGGCATCCAGTCCGGGGACATCGAGGTGGACCGCAACACGGTGCTGGTGGTGGACGAGGCGGCGCAGATCGGCCCGCGGCAGTTCCTGGAGCTGCTCAAGCTCTGGCGGGAGACCGGCTGCATCATCCGTGCGCTCGGCGACCGCGAGCAGTGCCAAGCCATCGAGGCGAGCAGTGCCGTCGAGATCATGGCCCGGGTGCTGCCGCCCGAGGCGCTGCCCGAGCTGCTGGAGACCGTGCGGCAGAAGAGCGAGCGGGCGCGGGAGATCGCTGGCCTGTTCCGCAAGGGCCAGGCGGCAGAGGCGCTCGGCCGCAAGCGTGAGGACGGCACGGCCATGCTGGTCGGCGGCGACTACGACCAGGTGGTGAACCACATCGCCGCATTTGCTCTCGAACGCCGCGACGCGCTGCGTGAGGCGGGCAGCACACGGAGCGTTACCGTGTCGGCGCTGACCAACGCCGACGCGGCCGAGATCAGCAAGGCGATCCGCACCCGGCTGAAGGACCGGGGCGAGCTCGGCGCCGGCGAGGTGGTCTATGCGGCGATCGACAACAGGGGCGAGCAGTATGACCTGCCGGTCGCAACGGGCGACCGGTTCCGGCTCTACAAGAAGACGGCCGCCAGCATCGACGGCAGGCGCGGCTTCATCGGCGCCAACGGCGATGTCGTCGAGGTGGTGCGCCGGGCCGAGGACGGCCTGGTGTTCCGGGACAAGGACGGGCGGGTCGGGCGCGTGCAATGGCGGCGGCTGCGCGACCGGGACACCGGCCGGCTGCTGCTCGGCTACGGGCACTGCCTGACGGTGGACAGCGCGCAGGGCATCACCTCGGGCGAGCACATCAACGCCCTGCCGCGCGGCTCGGCCGGCATCACCGCGTTCAAGGGCTACGTGGCCGAGAGCCGGCACGAGCACGCGGCGTGGACCATGGTCGGCGAATGGGCCGAGCGGGAAGCGGAGCGCATGAGCCGCCCGCTCGGCGACCAGCGCGCGATCACCGAGGCCGACTTGTGGGCGCGGACGGCCAGGAACATGGCGGCCAAGCCATACAAGTCGCTCGGCATCGACCTGGTCGACACGCTGCGGCGTGGGCAAGAGGCGGCCTATGACGGTTTCATCCGCACCGACCTGCGCATCCAGCGCCAGC
>JANXVC010000248.1 GCA_025351925.1 Rhodospirillales bacterium
CCTCCAGCTATGCTGGGCCGGCCACGACCGGAAGCACCACAGTTGTTGGCAGCACTGGCGCCCGGACTGTCGAGACCTCGGCGGTGCAAGGCGAATCGACGGCGCAGCGCGACGTCGATGCAGGTGTCACCCGCTAGGCTGGTTGAGTTTAGGGCGGCCGCTTCAGTGTGCGGCCGCCCAACTTTGCCCCGTCCCGGTCTCTACGACGAGTGGCACTGAAAGCGTTCCGGCGCCCTCCATGATGCGCTTCGCAACCGAGGCTGTCGCTGCTGCTTCCCTGACCGGCGCCTCAAACAGCAATTCGTCATGCACCTGCAGCAGTAAACGCGCACTCAGCCCGGCGTCTGCTAACGCAGCCGGAATCCGCACCATCGCACGCTTGATGATGTCGGCGGCACTGCCCTGCAGCGGCGCGTTGATCGCCTGACGTTCGGCATAGGCCCGCCGTTGTGCTGATTTATCAGCAATGCCGGGTATCCAACAGCGACGGCCTGATAGGGTCAGCACGTAGCCGTGTTGCCGCGCCTCTTCCTTAGTCTGGTCCATGTAGGCGCGAATGCCGGGGTAGCGTTCGAAATAGGCCTGGATATACAGCCGTGCCTCGCCGGCATCGATGCCCAGCTGCCGCGCCAATCCGAAGGCGCTGATACCGTAGATGATGCCGAAGTTGATCGCCTTGGCCCGGCGCCGGGTGGCGGCGTCCATGCCGGCCATCGGAATGCCGAACACCTCCGACGCCGTGCGGGCATGAATGTCCTGGCCGGTCGCAAATGCCTCCTTGAGCGGCGCGATGTCCGCCGCGTGCGCCATCAGCCGCAGTTCTATTTGTGAGTAGTCGCAGCTCACCAGCACGTGGCCCGGCTCGGCGACGAACGCCCGGCGGATGCGGCTGCCCTCCTCGGTGCGGATCGGGATGTTCTGTAGGTTCGGGTCGGTGCTCGATAGGCGCCCTGTGCTGGTGATCGCCTGGGAAAAGCTGGTATGGACGCGCCCGGTCTCCGGGTTGATCTGGCCGACCAGCGCCTCGGTGTAGGTCGAGCGCAGCTTCGAGAGCTGCCGCCAATCGATGATGCGGGCCGGCAGCTCGTATCCCTGATCCGCCAGACCTTGCAGCACGACGACATCCGTGCCCCACGCTCCGCTCGCGAGGCGCTTGCCGTCGGGCAGCTTCTGCTCGTCGAATAGGATTTCTCCCAGTTGTTTAGCGCTGCCCAGGCTGAACGGCCGGCCGGCCATGGCGTGGATTTCGGTCTCCATCACGCCCATCCGCACGGCGAAGTCGGCGGACATGCGGCGCAGCTCGACCTCGTCCACCTTCACGCCGGCCTGCTCCATATGCATCAGCACGGGGATCAGCCGACGCTCCATCCGTTCATACAGCACGAGGCTTTGGGTTGTACGCAGGCGCGGCCGCAAAGCGTGCCACAGGCGCAGCGTCACGTCGGCGTCCTCGGCGGCATACGGCGTGGCGCGGTCGAGTGGCACCAGCGCGAAGGGGATGCGCCCGCGCCCGGTGCCGGTCACGCTGTCATACGTGATGGGCTGGTGGCCGAGGTGCATGACCGAAAGCTCGTCCATCCCATGCCCATGCGCGCCGGCCTCCATCGCATAGGAGATCAGCATTGTGTCGTCCACGGGCGCAATGTCGGCCATTCCCGCCCGATGCAGCACCAGCATGTCGTACTTCGCGTTGTGCAGGACCTTGAGCACGGATCGGTCGGTCAGCAGCGGCGCCAGCGCGGCGAGCGCGTCCGCCGGCGCGAGCTGCTGCACCTCAGCCACTGCCTCCGGCGGCGGATCCTCCAGCGCGCCATCCAATGTACCTTGAGCGGCGGTCTGCACTGCGCGGTGCCGCACCGGCACGTAGCAGGCCCGGCCCGGCGCGGTCGCCAAAGAAAAACCCACGAGCTCGGCCCGCAGCGCGTCGAGGCTGTCGGTTTCGGTATCGAGCCCGACGACGCCGGCGGCCCGCGCCTCGGTGATCCAGGCTTGCAGGCTGTCGAGCGTCGTCACGCACTCGTAGGGACCGAACGGCGGCTGCGCTGTCGCGTCCGGCATCGGCGTCTGTTGCGGTGGCGCCGCCGGACCCTCGATCCCAAGCTTCGCCACCATGCTCCGAAAACCCTGGGCGAGCAGCCAGGCAACCAGGGTCTCGCGGTGCGGCTCCTTGGCGCGCAAGTCCTCGAGCGGCAGCGGCAGCGGCACGTCGCAGCACAGCTCCACCAGCCTCCGGCTGATCCGCGCGGCGTCGGCGTGCTGCAGCAGCATGTCGCGGCGCTTCGACGGCTTCATGGCCTCGGCCGCCGCGAGCACGCCCTCCACGTCGCCGAACTCCTGGATGAGCTGGGACGCGGTCTTCGGGCCGATGCCAGGCACGCCAGGCACGTTATCGACGCTGTCGCCCATCAGCGCCTGCACGTCCACGACCTTGTTGGGCGGAACGCCGAACTTCTCGATGACCTCGGCCGTCCCGATCGGCTTCTGCTTGATCGGGTCCTGCATCACCACGCGGTCGCCCACGAGCTGCATCAGGTCCTTGTCCGACGAGACGATGGTGACCCGGCCGCCGACCGCCACCGCGGCGCGGGCATAGGACGCGATCAGATCGTCCGCCTCCCACGTCGCGAGCTCCACGCCCGGCACGCCGAACGCCGCCGTCGCGTCGCGCACCAGGGCGAATTGCGGGACCAGCTCGGGCGGCGGCTCGGGCCGGTGCGCTTTGTATTGGGCGTACATATCGTTGCGGAACGTGGTGCGCCCGGCGTCGAACACGACGGCGATGTGGGTGCCCTCGTGGTTCTGCAGCAGCCGGGACAGCATGTTGCTGAAGCCGAACACCGCGTTGACCGGCGTGCCGTCCGCCCGCGACATGGGCGGCAGCGCGTGAAAAGCGCGGAAGATGAAGCCCGATCCGTCGATCAGGATCAGGTGCATGGGCGCTGTAACTCCAGCGGGTTCAGGCAAGAGAGCTTCTAGCGCGGGGGCGTCGGACATTGCGTCAGTGATCACTGTCGCCCGCACCCTCGTTCAGCACGAAGATGCGCGAGCACCACGGGCAGAACGTCTGCTGCGCCACGATGCGCAGCCACACCCGGGGATGTCCGCCCGGGCCATCGCCGCCGTCGCATGCCACGACGCGATCATCCACTTGCAGGATTTCGGGTGAGCCGACCTCGGGGTGCGGCGTGTTGGCGCCAAAGGGCATGTCGGTGCCGGGCATCGGGAGGTCCTCACTGGTCGGGGCTGCGGCGGGATGATACGCCTCGCGTCCGTGGTTTCAAATTCTGCAAAACTGTGCCGCCTGCTTTTGGTTCTGCTGCTGTCCGGCTGCGGCGGCCTGCCGACCTATAACACGGTCCTGCCGCCGCTGCCGCCCTCGCTCCTGCAGGCCGACGACACATTCGACATGGCGGATGGCGTCCATCTCCCGGTACGGACCTGGCTGCCCACTGCAACGCCGCGCGCCGTCGTGCTGGCGCTGCACGGCTTCAACGACAGCCGGGACGCCTGGGAACTGCCGGGGCCTGAGTTCGCCGCGGCTGGGATCGCGGTGTTCGCGCCGGACCAGCGCGGGTTCGGCGCGGCGCCCCAGCGCGGCTTCTGGCCCGGTGAGCCCGCATTGGTCTCCGACGCCGCCGCCATGCTCCGCATCCTCCGCGCGCGCTACCCCGGCGTGCCGGCGTTCGCGATGGGCGAGAGCATGGGCGGCGCCGTGCTGATGGCGCTCGCCGCGTCTGGTCAGGCGCCGATGGTCGCGGGCTGGATCTTGCTGTCCCCGGCGGTATGGGGCCGCGCGCAGATGGGCGTGGCGCTCAGCAGCGGGCTATGGCTGGTCTCGAACGTGGCGCCGGGCCTGGGCGTCACCGGGGCGGAGGTGCCGATTCGCGTCATGGCCAGCGACAACCGCGACGCCTTGCTGCGCCTGGCGCGCGACCCGCTGACCATCCGCCGCACCCGCTTCGACGCGCTGCGCGGCCTGACGGATCTGATGGACACAGCGCAGGCGGCCGCGCCGAGCCTGCCGGACCGCACGCTGGTGTTGTACGGCGAGCGCGACACGCTGGTTCCCGCCGAGGCGACCGGCCGCGCCTGGCGGGCTATGGCGCCCGGGGTGCGGCGTGGCCTGTATCGCAGCGGGTATCACCTGCTGATGCGCGACCGCTCCCGCGCCGCGGTGATCGGTGACGTGATTGCCTGGATCGGCGGATCGGACGCTTGGCTTCCCTCGGGTGCGGATCTTGCGGCGGCGTCATGGCGCAGTGTGCATCACTGAAGGCTTGGCGTGGCCGCGATGCCGGGCTATGAGGGAGTTGCGGGACCCGTAGCTCAGCTGGATAGAGCGCTGCCCTCCGAAGGCAGAGGTCGCACGTTCGAATCGTGTCGGGTCCGCCATTTTGCAATATGATGTTGTTTGCCTCGCGATGACATTGCGAGGTGGGCTTAGAATAGTTTCAGCAGCAGGTGGAAGAGATTGTGTCTGGAAATGAAAATCTTCTACTTGCAGAAGTAGTCCAGCGGCTTCAAAAACTCCTTGAAGCTGTCGCCACAGCTTCACAAGAGTCATCTGGCGCGCAAGATAAGCTACGTGCGGTGTTGCTGGGTAAAATGGATGGCTTGCAAGGTACAATGGATCTTTTGCGCCAAGATGTCCGCAACAGCTGGAATACGGCCGATTTTGCACTCACCAACTTGCGAAATATACGAGAGGAGTCTGACAAGATTCTCAATATGATCTCGACTATGCAGAGACAACAACAAATTCTTGCGAGTCAGGTTGAAGAGTTGCGAAGAAATGCCGCCGACAACGAGTCAAATGGTCTGCGTGGCTGAAAGACAGGACCCATATCGGGCTCTGGCAGGCTAGTGTTACTAAGCTTTGAGGTTTCCGACGATTGATGGCTGGATATGCCATGCCGCATAACATTTTGGAATCCGCTAGACGATCGAGCACTTTGGCGGCGGATATCTATCCGCCCCCCAGCGCTGCTCATCAGCTTTTGCGCAAACCTTCCAACTCGTCCAGTATGGTCATCAGCACGGGCGACCGTCTGGCAGACTTGGACTATGGCGAGGCAGCCTGGTGGACAAAGCTGCAAAATCATTCCATACTCATCAGTTTGCATGAATATTGAAGTACGACCCGCCGCTCCCCGCAACGCCCGGCGTGGCAGGGTTGCTGCCGTATGACGCGGTCAGCCGCCCATTAGCCAAATCGGCGCTGCTGAACCCGGCGAGCACGACGCTCGCGTTCGGCTTGCCAGCGGCGGAGAACGTGTAGGCCAGGCCCTTGGCCCCAGCCGCGCCCTGGTTGTCCAGCGTCGTCAGGCGAAAATCGGCCTGGTTGACGCCGAAGACGGTGATGTTGTCGCCCGAATGGAAATTCACCACGGTCGAATAGGCGTCCGTGGCCAGGTTGCGGTCGTCGAGGAAAAACGTATCCCGCCCTGTCCCGCCCGTCAGGAAGCTCGACCCCGTCGAGGCGTCCAGCACGTTGTTGCCGTTCGCGCGGCTCACGTCGATGGCATTCATCCCGCCCACGGCGCGGATGAACACGTTGGGCACCGCGGCGGTGATGTTGAGGTTGTCCGGCGTGACCAGAATGAACTGCTGGTCGATGCCCTGCACGGGTCCGCTATACTTCTCGCCGCTGATGAGGATCTGCTGGCCCGTCGTCTGATTGGTGATCGTGAAGTTCGCGCCGGCTCCGCCCGCGGCCGGGCTGACGACCGCGGTGATCGCCGTCTTGCCGTCCGTCGCAACCAGCCCGCCATCGGCGACCTCAAGCTTGATAGTGCTGGTGGCCGAGGGTTGAGCGCCCAGCGCCGGCGCCGTAAAGGTGAGCTTTTGCAAAGTGCCGGTCAACGCGGCGGGCGAGGCCGCCGTCACCGTGTAGGTGCCGCCGCTGCCGGCCACCAAGCCGGCGCCGCTGAGCGTGCCGCCGCCGCTCAGCGTCAGCGTCGCGCTGACCTTCGGGCTGGCGTTGCTGTCCGAGACCGTGACCCCACGGAACGGGCTGATCGCGTTGCCGGCAATCACGACCTGATCGGTCGAGGTTCCTGCGATGAACGGCGGCGTCGGCACCGCGGAGGGGCCCGCCACCTGCACCGAGGCGGCTGCGTCGCTGGCCGCGAGCTTGGTCGCGGCGTCGCTGACGCTGAGGTTGAACCGGGTAGCCTGGACGCCGCCACCCGGCACCGCGGCGGGGGTGAACACCAGTGATTGCAGCTCGCTCTGCAGGGCGAAGTACGAGGCGGTGGCAATCGTGTAGGTGCCGACGCCGGTTTTGGTGATGCCCGGGCCCGCTAGGGTGCCGCCGGCGTCGGATGGCGCGCTCGCGTCGTCGGTGAGGGTGATCGTGCCAAGCGTCTGCGCGTCATAGCCGGGGCTGTCGGCGGCGATGCGGGTTGAGGCGAACGGACGGATGGCGGTTCCGGACGCAACCTGCTGATCGGCCGTGGTGCCGGTGATGCCCGGCGGCGTGACGGTCTGCAGCACCACGGGGTTCTTCGGATCCGCGAGGATGGTCGAGCCGTCGGGCACCGAGGGAAGCGGCGAGCTGCCGACGCTGACGGTGGCATTGACCACGGCCGACGCGCCGTTCGCCAGCGCCGGCGGGGTATAGACCAGCCGGTGCAGGATGGCGGTCGCGGCGCTTGGGCTGCTGAAGCCGATCGCCGACTCGACGAAGATGTGCCTGGTGGCATCGTATTGGCCGAACCCCGTGGGGTCGCTGAGGCTGCCGAGGTCGTCGCCCGTGGTGTTCGCTCCGGGGCTGAGCACCACATCGACGAGTTCGAGCGCCGGGATGTCTGTCTCGCTCACGACGATGCTGCCGAACGGCGTGGCCGTCGTGCCGCTCGGGATGAGGGCCGGGTTGGTTGTGCTGTCGTCGAATGCTACAGTCATGGCGCATTTTTCCTGGCGACGCCCGAAGTGAGTTCGAGGCGTTGAATAAGGGTCGGGCAGCCGCGGCTGCCGTTCTGGCGGGCGGCTGTATCGGCCTTCTTGCGAACGCTGTCAGTCCGTTTCACCACCTGGATTTGTATGTTCCACCGCGGCATCGCACGATTTTTTCAGCGGCGTTCCCGGGTCGAGGTCCCGTGGCCGGTTGGCGAAGCGCCGAAAGCTACGCGGCGTAGCGTCCGGCGCCGGCGTCGCGTGCCTGGCCCAGATCGGTGAGCGTGCGCAGCATGCCGCTGATTTTCCGGCCGGGCGCGTTTTCGAAGTGCCGGGCGAGGTCGGCTGGGTTGGACGGGCCGGCGCGGCCCAGCATGGCGCGGAGCGCGACGAACTGGGCACCGGGCAGCTTGGGCCATGGCGGCAGGATGGCGGCCGCGTCCACGTCGAGGCTGGCCTGGCTGACCCGGCGCTGCATTTCGGCGGGGGCCTGGTAGTCCGGGCGCAGCCAACGCACCTGGCCGTCGGCCTCCTCGGCGGCACGGGCGTGGTTCAGGGCCACGACGCGTTCGACGATGGCGGCGGCGGATAGGTCGGCGGGCCAGCCATAGGCGGCGGCAACGGCGGCATCGAGGCGATCGTGCAGGTGGCGCAGCAGTTCGACCTGGCCGGCGTGCAGCACGTCCTTGTCGGCGTTCGACAGGGGCTGCCCGGAGCGGATGGCGGAAAGGACGTTGTAGAGGATTGTGAGTGTCAGGTGTGGATGCGCTGCGAGGCGAAGCTTTCGAAGCGCGTCGATTTCCTCGGCAAGCGCTGCGATCTCGGCAATCTGCACTGATGTTGCCGACGGAAAGGGAAAAGGATCGAAGCACTTTGTTTTTACGTAAACAGGATCATTGCCAAATCCCAAACGGCCGCCGGCTGCGGTAGCCCATTGAACGTGCAAGCCTGATGAAAGCACTCCAAGATGAAATGCATTATCCGTCGCAACGCAGATCAGTTTATTATCCGGCAAAATGTTAGCAGCCTGAAATACAAACGCCCGGTGTTTTGCGGTTTCAACGGCAGCGATGTAGCGAGTCAGGCCGCGTAATGCCGGCCGAAGGTCACGTCTCGGTTCTCCAAACAGCCACCAAGCTTTGCGGTAGGCGTCCCTGGAGTTTTGATCTCGCTCCGGCTTTACGTGCAGCAACAAGTGCTGGAACACCGCCGGAAAACGCTGTCGCACTTCGTCCTCGGTTAAGCCGAATAGGTCGATGGCCATAACGCCCCGGCCATGCCCTGTCAGGTCCCGACCGTTCAGATAGGGCCGAATATGGGCGTCCAGCCCTGGCATCTTGCCTAAACCTAAAGAGAGCGCGGTGGCTGACGAAACAATAAAGCCAGCGCCGTGGGTGCCGTAGCGAAGGTGGTGGAAATAGGTTGGTGGCGTAGTCTCTGGTTTGTTCAACGAACCATTTCCGGCGTTCGAGCGCCGGCGGAGACCACGCCA
>JANXVC010000490.1 GCA_025351925.1 Rhodospirillales bacterium
CGTCGCCGCCGTCGCTGAAGAAAATCATGCCGCCGGTGCGCAAGAACTCCAGCGACAGCGTGTTGTTCGAGGTCGATTGTTCCTGTCGTTCTACGGCAAGCGCCCCGGTCCGGGCATGCGGCTGGACAAATTGAGCCTGCAGTTCGCCATGCACGACACGGACCGGGCTGGCGACGTGCTCGAGGCTTATGAGCGCCTGATCCTCGACGCGATGCGCGGCGACCATACGCTGTTCACGACGGCAGAGGGCATCGAGCGGCTGTGGGAGGTATCGACGCCGCTGCTGGAGACGCCGCCGCCGGTTCGGCTGTATGCGCCGGGCTCGTGGGGGCCGAAATCGGTGCATCAGCTCGTCGCCCCGCACGCCTGGCGCCTGCCCTTCGAGAGGACCTGGCGCGATCCCAACAATACGGGATGAGCGGCAGACGGATCAGCCGCCCTGCAGGATGGTCACCACTTGGATGGCGGCTGCCGCTCGGTTCTCGACGCCGATCTTGGCGAAGATCTGCTCCAAATGCTTGTTCACGGTGCGCGGGCTGAGGCCGAGGATATCGGCGATGTCGCGGTTTGTCTTGCCGCGGCTAATCCACAGCAGGACCTCGGCCTCCCGCGCCGTCAGCTTGAGCCGGCTGCGCAGGATCTGCTCGTCCCCGGCCCGGTCCACGCTGGTCAGCCGGAGCAGGATCTCGTTGGCGCTGATCTGCCCGACATAGGCGGCCTCGAGCAGCTTCCCGGTCCTGGGCGCGGCGAAAGCCAGCGGCCTGCAGCGGTCTGGGCAGACGGTGCAGGCGAGGCCCCAGGCGACCACGGCGTCCGGCAAGGCCGGGATCACCGGCCCAGTCTCCAGCCCGGTCTCCCCGGCGCCGAGCCACGTTCCCGCCTGCGGCGTGGCCCAGACCAGGTTGCCGCTGCCGCCCATCGCCAGCAAATAGCGGCCGGTCGTATCGAGCGCCGCCTGGGCGCTCTGGGTCAGGCGTGCATTCGCCAGGTGCACGCGCACCCGGGCAACCAGCTCGGCAGGGGCCACCGGCTTCGTCAGGTAGTCCACGCCCCCAGCGTCCAGGGCGCGGACGACGTGCTCGGTCTCCGTGAGGCCGGTCATGAACACGACGGGGACGCCGGCGTTCATCCGGCTGCGTTTCAGCCGCTCGCAGGCCTCGAAGCCGTCCATGCCGGGCATGACGGCGTCCATCAGCACGATGTCCGGCGTGACCCGCTCCATCAGCGCCAGGGCCGCCGCACCCGACTGGGCCAGCAGCACGGTATAGCCCGCCGCCTCCAGCGCCGCGCTGAGCATGCCGAGCGTGCCGGGACTGTCGTCCACCACCAGCACGATACTCGCCGGAGCACCGGGAGCAGCGGGCGCTATTGCCGGATACGGTGCGGCGATCACGGCGGCGCGGCCGGCATGCGGTCGAGCGCCGCCATGAACTCATCCAGCCGAAACTGCGCCACCAGCGCGCGCAACGCGGCGACGGCCGGGGCGGATTGCGGATCGTCGGCCTCCATCTCGTCCAGCTGCGTGCGTATGCCGCGGACGTAGCCGATCAGCGCGAGGTCACGCAGATGGGCCACCTGCGCTGTGCTCAGCGCCACCGGTGGGGCGAGGCCTACCTCAGCCCCGGTCTCTTCGAGCATCGGTCGCTCATCACGCTCCGGCGCATGAAGGCTGGTCCAGCTTAGGCCCATCTGCGTGGCGATGGTGTCGAGCAGCAACTGGAAATCGATCGGCTTTGGGATGACCGCGTCGTGGTGGGACGCCTCGTCGAGCGGCCGCCGCAGCTCGCCGGCATTCGCCGAGACTATGACAATGCAAGCGGTACGGTGCCCGGCAGCGCGCAGGCGGCGGGCCAGCTCCCACCCGTCCATCCCTGGCATGGCGAGATCGATCAGGAACAAATCCGGCTTGGACCGGGCGGCCAGCGACAGGCAGTCCGCGCCGCTCTCACTCGCCAAGACGATGAAGCCGAGCGGGACCAGCGCCTCCTCAAGCAGCGCGCGATGGACAGGATTATCGTCCACCGCGATGACGGTGCGCCGCTGCCCGGCATAGCCGCTGATGGACCAGCCGAGCGGCCATCCGGGCGCCGCCGGCGTGCGGGGCTGCAGGACCTCCGACAGCATCAGGCGGACGGTGAAGCGGCTGCCGGCGCCGGGCAGGCTGTCGAGCCGGATTTCGCCGCCCATGATCTGGGTCAGCAGCTTGGTGATGGTGAGGCCCAATCCGACGCCGGGCGACACGGCCGCGCGTCCCTGGTCGATGCGCTGGAACGGCTCGAACACCCGGTCCTGGTCGGCGCGGCCGATGCCGATGCCGGTGTCGGCGACCTCGATCTCGGCGATCGCGCCGTGCCAGCGGAGGCGTAGGCTGACGGTGCCCTGGTGGGTGAACTTGACGGCATTGGACAGCAGGTTGATCAGGATTTGCCGCAGCCGGCGCTCGTCCGTGTAGACGACCGTGGGGATGCGGGCGGGAAGATTAAACACGAAGCCCAGGCCTTTCGCCTCGGCCTGCAGCCGGAACATGTTGGCGATCTGGCCGAGGAAATCCGGCAGCCGGACCTCGTCCCGATACAGCTCGATCCGCCCGGCCTCGATCTTCGAGATGTCCAGCAGGCCCTCGATCAGCCCGGTCAGGTGCTCGCCGCTGCGCCGGATGATGCCGATGCTCTCGCGCCGGGCGGCCGGAATGGTCGCGTCGTGCTCCAGGAGCTGCGCGTAGCCCAGGATGGCGTTGAGCGGCGACCGCAGCTCGTGGCTGACGCCCACGACGAAGCGGCTTTTGGCGAGGTTGGCGGCCTCGGCGACCTCCTTGGCCTTCTGCAACTGCGCGTCGGTGCGGCGGTGCGCGCTGACCTCGCCGGTCAGCAGGCTGGTCTGCCGGTCCGTCTCCTCCTGTGCGACGCGTTGGCTGTCCCGCGCCAGGACCAGCAGCCATGCCACCACCCCGGCGATCACCGCTAGGACGAAAAATGCCTTCCAGAACGCAGCCGCGACGATGGACGCGCCCGCCGGCGCGGTCCCGGCCACCTGAGAATGGATTCCGAGCAAAATCAGTCCGATGACGCCGACGAACAGCCCGAACACCAGGAAGTACCACCCGAGCGGGCTATTGAGCGCAGCATGCAGGCGGTGCGGCAGGATGGACGCCAACGCCCGGCGGAGCTGCTCGGGCGCCCGGGCGGCGGCGGGTTTGCAGCGGTCATGGCAGCGCGCGTCGAGCGAGCAGCACAGCGAACAGATCGCGCCGCCATAGGCTGGGCAGAACGCCATGTCCTCCGGCTCGAAACTGTTTTCGCAGACGACGCAGTGCAGGGCAGCAAGGCGGGACCACTGCGCCCGGGGCTTGCGGGCCAGGTAAAACCGTCCGCCGGTGGCCCAGGCGATCAGCGGCGCGGCCGAGAACGCCACGCCGAAGGCGAGGAACGGCGAGAGGGATTGCGTCGTCGGCCCGAATGCGCCGGCGTAGGCGCCGAGCGACAACGCGGCACCGCCGAGCATGGCGCCAATGCCGACCGGGTTAAAGTCGAACAGATGCGCGCGCTTGAACTCGATCGTCGGCGGGCTGAGGCCCAGTGGCTTGTTCACCACAAGGTCGGCGACCAGCGCCCCCACCCAGGCGGCGGCGACATTGGAGTAGCCGACCAAGATGTGCTCGATGGCGGCATAGACGCCGATCTCCATCAGCAGCAGCGCGATGCCCAGGTTGAACACCAGCCACACCACCCGGCCGGGATGGCTGTGCGTCAGGCGCGAGAAGAAGTTCGACCAGGCGATCGACCCGGCATAGGCGTTGGTCACATTGATCTTCATCTGCGAGATGAGGACGAAACTGGCAGCAAGCGCCAATGCCAGCGTCGGTGAGGCAACGACGTAGCCAAACGCGACCTGGTACATCTGGGTTGGCATCGCGGCCTCGATGGCGGGCAGCCCGTGCGCGACAGCAAGCGTCGCCAGGAACGACCCGGCGAGCAGCTTCAGCATGCCGGGCACGATCCAGCCGGGCCCGCCAGCCAGTAACGCGCCCCACCATGCCGCGCGGGCCCGTAATGGGGCCGAAGGGTCCGGTTTTGGCGGCAGGAAGCGCAGATAGTCCACCTGCTCGCCGATCTGCGCGATGAGCGAGAACACGACCGAGGCAGCGGCGCCGAACAGGCCGATCTGCAGCGACCCGGCCGTCTCACCCATGGGTCCGTGGAACCCCGCCCACTGCGTAAAGGGAGCAGTGCCCTGGAGTGCTATGAAGCCAAACGGCAGCACATGGAGAGTAATTCAGGCGGGCTGGGTCCAGAGCTGAAAGCGGCTGATGAGCGTGATGCCGTGCGTCACCAACGGCAGGACGGCGACGGTGCACAGCACGTAGCCGATCCAAAGCGGGATGCCGAAGCAGGCGTCGAGCATGGAGGCCAGAATCACCGCCTCGATCGCGAAGAACAGGAAGGTGAACGAGGCGTAGATCAGCGAGGTGATCGTCGAGCCGATATAGCCGAACCCGGCGCCCCGCGTCAGCAGGTCGATGTCCACCCCGAACCGGGCGGCATAGTAGCTGATGGGCACGCCAGTTGCGAAGATCAGCGCGCTCACGACGAGGATGGCGGCGACGGCATTAGCAAAACCGTATTCGAGCGTGATCGTGCCGCCGATCGCCTCCAGCGCCAGGAACGAGATGGCGCCCAATGCCGTATTGGCGACGCGCGCGGCCGACCAGCGGCGGGCGCTCTTGGCGGTAAAGCGCAGCGCGTAGTCCTCAAGCGTCTCGTTGGCGACCCACTGGTTGTACTCGCGGCGGACGCGGACGATGCGCTGCCGGCTTATCATGGCTCCCAGGCCATGCGCGGCGCGAAGCGGATGTCGTTCCAATACTGCGTAGAGCCGCCTGTCAGTGGGTCATCTCCTGGGCCAGGCACCAATTCTGATTTCAGACCACAGGCACCGATATACGTCATTTAACGTATGTCGCACCGCAGCAATTTTAGAGACGCTCTCCAGGCTCGAATGCGAACCGCATGATTTCTGGAGAAATCCCTATGGCCGAAGATAGTCACAGCACATTGCAGGGCCGGATGCGCCGCCGGCGCCTGATGCAGGGCATGGCCGCCCTTCCGGCCATGGCGCTGCTGCCGCGGTCCGCCTGGGCGCAGGCGCCCGCCACCGCCGCCGTCAGCACCACCGGCCTGGCCG
>JANXVC010000309.1 GCA_025351925.1 Rhodospirillales bacterium
GCGCCCGCGTTTATTTCTTCCGATTAGAGGAGAGTTTCGTGCTGGTCCGCGCCGAATGTAAAAAGGAAGACCGGGCCAGCGAGAAACTTCTCAGCGACGTACTGGACGTCATTGAGGCGCTGGAAAGCGGATTAGGTCGGCTCTTTCCGGCGGGCTTCTGATTGGTCGGCGTGCTGAAAACAAAGATTCTAATGGCCCGGAGCTGGGGTTCGTCACTAGGACGGACTTCAGGTTCAGGATACTAAGCAGGGTTACGTGGCGTGGGGCACACATGGATGTTTGCAAGTCCAGGCCGCGCCATCCTGCGTAGGTTGTTACCTATGCGCAGATTCATAGAGGTCTGTTTAGACCCGGCGAGGCTGCGCACGAGGCTCTTGGCTGCCAAACTTCGTCCAACCCGGCAGGGTTGCCGCGAGATTGACGTCCCGCCACTTCGGATGCCGCGGCGGTTGCAGGAAGGCCTCGAACCTCAGCGATAGCGCCCTGGCGAAACGCACCAGGCGCTCACGACGCTCGGGGATCGTGTGGTTGTATGCCGCAAGGACAGCGCCGATCGCCACCGTCTCGACCGTTTCGCCGGGAGGCACCAGCGCCGGGTAGTCCGCATTGGTGAACTGCGACGGCAGGTAAGTCTGCAGCAGGGTTTCAGAAAGCGGGATGGACAGGAGATGGGCACCGTCGGGCAACGGAGTGGTGAAGCGCGCCGGTTTGCCGGTCACCCGCACCATTGCGGCGATCTCGCCCCGTCGCAGCCGCTCCGTCGCGTTGACGGTTGCATCAAAGACGGGCTGGACGGCGATATCCAGGCGGGAAAACAGCAAAGTGCCAGTCATGGCCGTGCCGGAGCCGGGATTGTCCATGCTGACCAGCTTCCCCGCGAGGTCGCTAAGCTGCCGTATATCGGCGCGGGCGAACACGTGCACCTCTTCGTCATATAGCTTTGAGATATATTGAATCTGCTGCTGCACTCCGGGAAACGTCTTCTGCTGCGCCACCGCGGCCAGCACGTCCGACTGAACGATCGCGATGTCCACACCGCGGAGATAGAGCAGGTCCGCTATATTCTGCAGCGATCCTTTGCCGATGATCGGTAGAATCCGAAGGTCATCGACGCCATCGAGCACCGCCGCGATATCAGCGGCGAACCGGGTGTATGTGCCGTCCAATCCGCCAGAGATGATCCCGACGACGCCAGCATTCGCTTTGGCCACAGCAGCCGCGCTCGACTGTCCTCGTGCCAGGCCGGGCGCGGCGAGGGCGGCGGCAAAACCCGTAAGGACGGTGCGGCGGTTCATAGGGCGGCTCCTTTATTGTTTTTCTTGATGAAAACTATGTTTTTATGGGAACGTCACGGCAACCGGGCCAGCAGTTCGGTTGCTGCGGGGTCGCCGAGCACGCGCGCACGCTCGTACCAGTTCCGCGCCTTTGCGGCATCGACGAGGCTGCCGCTGCTGCCCAGTAGGGCGAGGAGGTTTGGGTCGTAGGTTTTTCCCACGGCGAGCATCGCTGCCGATGAGGCGGGGTAGATGGCCGCAGCCCGCTCATAAAGCGTGCGTGCCTGCACGACATCGCCGTGCAGCATGGCGGAGTCGCCCATCCGCATCGCGGGTGCGAACGCCAGCGGGCCAGCCGTCGCGTCTGGAGGCAGCACCAGCGATGGCAGCAATGGCGGTTCCGCCTGCGCAACAACCAGCGGCCAAGTTTGCGTCACGGCATCGCCGCCCGGGACCGCGGCCAGCGCGGCGGTCGGGACCACGGCCAACGCTGCGGTCGCCCATAGGCAGCAGGCCGTCCCGAGGCAGCACAGATGTTCCAATAAACGACGCGGATTTGACGCAGGCATCTCAATTCTTCTAACGCAGATCACACTGCCGACTGTTTGAAGGTCCGTCCAGTCCGGTAATCGCCCCCGTCCCACCAAACCCAAGCTTTAGGACAATGAGCCGTCATATCGGCGCAGCAGCCGATAGACCAGCAGCAGCGGCGCCGCGGTGAACAGGATCAGAATCGATGCCGCTGCCGCCGCCTCGCCCGGCGCCGTTCCCTCCAGCGAGTGGAACATCAGCACCGTCATCGTCGTCCAGCGGCTGCTATACAGGACGATCGTCGAGCTGAGTTCGGCCGCGACCGTCACCCAGACCAGCACCATGCCGCCGACCAGGCCACCCAGCATCAGCGGCACGGTCAAGATAACGAACGTCTTGAGCGGCGACATCCCCAGATTGATCGAGGCCTCCTCGATACTTGGGTCGATCTGCCGGACAATCGCGCTCGCTGACCGGATGCTGAACGGCAGCTTGCGGACCACGTAGGCGATCACGAGGATCAGCCACCCTCCGGTCAGCACCAGCCAGCCGCTGTTAAAGGCTACGATCATGCCGATTCCGAGCACGGTGCCCGACACCGCGAACGGCGTCACGCCGATGACGTCCAGCAGGGCGGACAGACGGCCGCGGTGCCGGGCCAGCACATAGCCGATGGGCGCGCCGAGCACGGTCGCCGCCACAGCAGCCAAGCTCGCCAGCAGCAGCGTGTTGAATAGCGGTCGATAGGAGCCGTGCAGCAGGGCGCTGTAATTCCCAAGCCCTAGCTGCCAGCTCAGCACCGGGCCGCGGAACCGCTGGAACGAGATGACGACCACCACGCCGAACGGCAGGATCGATGCGAGGACCACCACCCAGCAGAACGCCGTGGCGAGCAGCCGCCAGGCCTGTCCCAGCCGGAGCAGCGGCGGCGCCTGCCGGGCGTTCGTCGCGAACCGCCGCTGTCCCAAATAGTATCGCTGCAGCATCAGCACCGCCACCGTGCAGCAAACCAGCAGCACGCTGAGCGCCCCGGCCACCGAGGCATTGCTGTCAGACTCGCCGAAGAACAGCTTGAAGATGTCGAGCGCCAGGAACGGCCGATCCTCCGCCAGCACCGCCGGCACGCCGAAGTTCTCCAGCGCCTCAATGAACACCAGCAGCGCGCCCGCCAGCACGGATGGGACCACGATCGGCAACAGGACGGTGCGGAACGCGTGCCAATGCGAGGCGCCGAGGTTGCGCGCCGCCTCCTCGACCGTGATATCGACCGCCCTGAGCCCCGCAAGCGTCGGCAGCAGCACGTAGGGATACAGCGTCAGGGTATAGACGATGACGATGCCCGACATGCCGTAGATGGAACCGACCGCGATCCCCAGGGAGCGCAGCGCGACCGTCGCGACCCCGGCGTGGCCGAACAGCAAGACCAAGGCGTAGGCGCTGACGAACGAGGGCAGCACCAGCGGCGTCGAGGACAATGCCAGCAGCAGCGGCTTGCCCGGCACGTCAACCCGGGCCAGGCAGAATGCCAGCGGCACGCCGACCAGAGTCGCCAAAACCATCGACATCGCCCCAGCGGCAAGACTGTTGCCGAAGCTGCCGAGGTAGTATCGGCTCGACAGAATCTGCGCAAAGGGCGCCAGGGTGAGCGCGCCGGTCACCTCGTCCCGCACGCTCGATTGCAGGACAAGCCACAACGGATACAGCAGGAACAGCCCGAGGAAGGCCAGTGCAACCAGGGTGACGCCGGCGCGGAAGTTCCAAAAACGACTCGGCTGCGTCATGTTGCCGGATAGACGGTGATCTGTGCCGGGTCGTATGCCAGCCGTAGCGTGCCATCCGCTGCCTGTGGCGTCGGCTGCCCGCCAAGGGCCGCAATACGGACCGAGGTGCCATCCGGCAGCGCCGCGTGCAGCCGCAGGATCGGCCCGAGGAACTCCCGCAACAGCAGCCGAGCCGCCAGGGTCGGACCGTCGCCATCGAGGCGGTCCACCACGCGCATCGTCTCGGGCCGGATGGACAGCAGGACCTGGTCGCCCGGTGCGCCGACCTGGCCGCGCACCTGGAACGCGACGCCGCCCGCCTGCACCGTGGTCACCACGCCGTCGAAACTGCCCACGGCGCCGGGCAGCATGTTGGTCAA
>JANXVC010000336.1 GCA_025351925.1 Rhodospirillales bacterium
GCATGGGCTGGGCGGCAGCGCCCGGTCCTGGGACCCCATCATCCCCGCGCTGAGCCGGTCGCGCGAGCTGGTGGTGGTTGACCTGCCAGGCCATGGCAGGACGCCGGCGCTTGTGGGACGGCAAACGGTGGAGGCCTACGCTGACGCTGTGGCCGCCTTCATCGCCGAGCAGAACCTTGGCGCTGTGGACACCGTGGGCAGCTCGGTGGGCGGCCGACTGGTGCTGGAGCTGGCCCGGCGCGGCGTGGGCGGACACTGCGTAGCTCTCGACCCCGGCGGCTTCTGGCAAGGCTGGGAGACGCGGTTCTTCCAGGTCACCATCACCGCATCGGTTCGGCTGGTCCGGCGGCTGCAGCCTGCCCTGCCCTGGCTGTCGTGCCAAGCTGCCGCGAGGACGCTGCTGCTGGCTCAGCTTTCGGCCAAGCCCTGGGCCTTGTCGCCCAACCTGGTGCTGACGGAGTTGCAAACGTTTGCCGCAACGCCGGTGTTCGACGCCACCGTGCGCGAATTGGCCCACGGTCCGTTACAGGCGGGCGCCGCGTCCACGCCCGGACGGGTGGTGATTGGCTGGGGTCGCAACGACCGGCTGCTGCTACCGCGCCAGGCCGCGCGGGCGCAAGTTGCCTTTCCCCATGCGCGGCTGCACTGGTTCAGGAACTGCGGCCATTTCCCACAATGGGACCAGCCAAACGAGACGGTTCGGGTGATCGCCGACGCGATAGCCTGACGCCCAGGAAGGAGAGAACGGGGGCTATCCGCCCAGTTCGGCCAGCCCGGCACCGTCCGCATAGGCGGCCTTGAAGCTGTCACGCGCTTTGCAGGTGCGCCAGAAGCGGTCCAGCTGCTCGAACCGCTCATCCAGCGGCGTGTGGTTCGGGCCAAACTTGCTGAACGCGATGGCGGTGCATAGCGTCATGTCGGCGAACGTCGGACCATCGCCGCCCAGCAGCCAGTCGCGGCCGTCGGAGAGGTGCCGGTCCACCAGACCGGCATGGGCCAGCGCCTCCTTGCGGCAATGCTCGCCCCAGGCCGCGTTGTGCGTCAGCTCCAGCTTAGGGCCGAGGCCGCTGTGCAGGACGTGGAACATCGTCGTGATGCGATACAGTATCTGCACCCATACCCGGCTGTCCCACATGGTGTCCTGTGCCTGCTCCAGCGCGGTCTCCCCCATGATCTTGCGGCCGGGAAAGTTGGCGTCGAGGTAGCGACCGATGGCAGTGCTCTCAGCGAGGTAACCGCCGTCAGGCAGCTCCAGCGTGGGCGTCTCGCCCCATGGATTGCGCGTCAGGTGCTGCCAGCCCCGCTGCTCGCCGCCGGGGGCCATGTTGAGGATGACTTCCTCAATCTCACCGGCAATGCCCTTCTCGTGCATCAGCAGGCGGACGCGCTGCGGATTGGGAAAGGCAGCAGGCGAGGTGTAGAGGCGCAACTTGGGCATCAGCAGGGTTCCAGCGGTTGTTAGTTGCACGCCAACGCCGGCGGGATGGGACGGTTCAGCCCTGCACGCCCCAGCATAAGCTTCAACGGAGGCCCCAGCCCGGGTTGGTGCTGTCACAGCCTGTCCGTCAGGGTTCGTTTGACGGACCGGTTAGACCATCTGGGGACGGGTCAACCGCCAAGGCCGGTCACGCGATTTGCAGGACGATCTTGCCGCGGGTGCGGCCGCCTTCGGACAGCTCGAACGCCTGCTTCACTTGGGCGAGCGGCAGGACCGTGGCGACGTGCGCCCTGACCTTGCCGGCTTCCACCAGCTCGCGGATGGACGCGAGTTGCCCCGCGTTGGGCTTGCACATCACCCGTTCCACGTTGACGCCGTGCTGCCGCGCCTCATCTTTGGGGAACGCCACCGCAGTCACCAGGAAGCCGCCCTTTTTGAGGGTGGCGAACGCCCGCTGGAAGGTGTCTCCGCCCACCGTGTCGAAGACGACATCCATGTCGCGGGCCACCTGCTCGAAGGGCTGCCGGGTGTAATCGATGAACTCGTCCACGCCCAAGCCACGGACGTACTCCTCGTTCCGCCCGGAGGCCATGGCGCTGACGTGCACGCCGCGGGCCTTGGCCAGCTGCACCGCCAGGGAGCCGACGCCGCCCGAGCTGTTGGTGACGAGGAGGCGTTGGCCGCTGGCGAGCTTGGCCACGTCGAACATCGCCTGCCATGCGGTGAGCGCCCCGAGCGGGATTGCCGCCGTGTGGACGAAATCGAGGTTGGCAGGCTTGCGCGCCATGTCTGCTGCTAAGGCCACGGCATACTCGGCAAAGCCGCCAGTCTTGATGATGCCGTAGACGGCGTCGCCTTCCTCCAAGCCGCTGACGCCCTCGCCGAGCCTCTCGACGGTGCCGGCGATCTCGCCGCCCAGGTGGATGGGTAGGGTCAATCCCATGCGTTGACCCGCGCCGCCGCGTATCTTCCAGTCTACTGGGTTGACGCCCGCCGCGTGGACTTTCACCAGCACCTCGCCAGCTTGGGGTTCCGGACGATCGACGTCGGCGTACCGCACCACGCTGTTGTCGCCATACTCGTTGATAACCACTGCCTTCATGTAAAGCTCCTGTTCTTTCTGATGTCAGGGTTGGTTGGGATTGCTGACGATCATTGAAGTCGTTCCGTTCTTCGCACGACAGGTTTATACGGCCTGGCAACGACTGCTCCGCGCGATGGCAAGCACCACGAGGAAGCTCAGGCTTGCGGCCAGGCCACCGGCCAGGAACACGGTGCCGTAGCCGAAGCGGTCGGCCAGCACACCCGTCACTGGGCCGGTCGCGCCGAGGGCTAGGTCCTGGAACATCGCCAAGCCGCCCGCCGCAGTGCCGCGCAGGTGGGCCGGCACGCGCCGCACCACCTCGATGCCCATGGCTGGGAACATGAGGGAGCAGCCAAGCCCCGTCAGGACGGCGCCCGCGAGTGCCAGCGAGGGGTTAGGCGCCTGCCATAGAAGTAACTGCCCCGCCGCTTCCACGGCCATGGACGCGAGGGCGACCGGGACGCTGCCGATCCGGTCCGGCAGGTGGCCGGCCAGAACACGCACCAGCACGAAGGCGCTCCCGAAGCAGGTCAGTCCCAGCCCTGCGTAAGGCCAGCCGCGGCTGAGGAACAACAGGGTTACGAACGCGCCGACCGCGGCGGAACCGACGCCCTGGAGCGTAAGCGCCAGGCCCGGCTCCCAGATGCGGCCGATGATGCGCCAGAAGGATGGCCGCGCGCCGGCAGCGACGGGAACGGCCCCGACCGGCCACACCATCAGCAAGGCCAGGAGCGGCGCGGCCGTGCAAGCCGCCATGGCGCCCGCGAAGCCGGCCCAGCCAAACAGCGCCACGCCGACCGGGGCGCCCACCGCGAGCGCCGCATACAGGGCCATGCCGACCACCGAGAACACCAGGCCCGAGCGGTGCGGCCCTGTCACGCCGAAGCACCAGGCGATCAGCCCGACCGTCGCCAGGCTTTCGCCCAGCCCGAGCAGCAACCGGCCCGCCAGCAGGATTGCGTAGGCGGCCGGCGCCGGCCAACCCGGCCAGTCCGCGCCGCAGCAGGCCAGCCCGGCGGCCGCATACGCCAGCAAGCCCCATACCATGCAGCCACGGCTGCCCCGGGTGTCGGCGATCCGGCCGGCCAGCCCCCGGGTCAGGATGGTGGACGCGAACGCGATCCCCACCGCAAGCCCGGCAAGGCCGTTGCCGTAGCCGAGCCTGGCCGTGATGAACACCGGGACAACCGGCAAGGCCATGGCGATGCAGAGGTAGGCAACGAACAGGGCCAGGGCGAGCCAGTAGAGCAGCGGCAGGCTGCGGTCCCGCTGGACCGCGGCAAGATCGGACGGCATCGGATGGCACACCATGGTTGGTTGGAACGTGCCGCTGGACGCACCCGGGCTCTCGTGGATGCTCGACCAGCGGTGGCCACCTTGATAGCCGAGTGTCTTGGCGATGTGACGCCAATTGGCATCGCGCAGAGGCCAAACGATACCGAAGGCGCAGAGCATGGCCTAGCCAGCACATGGAATGCGTGATGGCTTGGCTGGTGAGGACGTGTCGTGACCACGGACGGGGTTGAGACAAGCAGCTGCTGGCGTCACGGCGCCGGCGCCAGTTGCAGGAGACTGGCGTTGGGGCCGTCGGTCAACACCCATAGCATCGCCGGGCCTGGGCCGGCGCGTACGTCCCGCACCCGCTCGCTGGTTTGAAGAACGCGCTTCTGAGACATGACGGTGGTCCCGTTCACCGTCAGCTCGATCACGCCTCCCCTGAGCATGCCGATGTAGAGCTTCTCGTTCCGGCCAGTCATGCTCGATGGCGCTATTGCTGGCGTCCATGTCGTGACGGGATCAATGGACCCCGGCCGGGTCCTCAGGAAACCCTGGTGTTCCTGGTCGTCCGGATCGCCGCTGCTGACGGCGGGCCACCCGTAGTCACCACCGGGCACGATGATGTTCACCTCGTCGCCGCCTTTGGGGCCGTGCTCGACCTCCCAAAGCGTCCCGGACATGAGGGCGAGGCCGCTTTGGTTTCGATGGCCGGTGCTCAGGACCTGGGGCTGATGCGCGTTGGACGCGGAAATGCGCATGATCCGGCCGCCTGCCGCGGCACGGCCGTTGGCGCCCATGGCGACGATGATGCCGTCGCCTTCGGCGGCAAGCCTGCATCCGGAAAACGGGGGCGGCGAGCTTCGCGTCCATGGCTGCGGCTCGGATTGCCAGACGACCTCGTTCGCCATGGAGGGCTGGCCGCGGCCCGTCTCGATCCTTGTGCGGCCGACGGTCCAGCGTATGGCCTCGGTGGTCCCGGTTGTCATGCACCAATAGAAGGTGCCGGGCTGACCTGGTGCTACGATGAGGTCCTTCAGGCCCTCGGTGTAAGGCCGCTCCGGAACATAGAACACGGTCGAGCCGGGAACGGCGATTGTGCCCAGGTCGGAGCGGGTGGAGCCATCGAGCAGGAGCACCCGGCCCGACCGTTCGGCCACGAGGGCGGCATCGCCGCTGATCGGCACCACGGCCTCGGGCCTTTCCAGGCCCCGCGCGAAGACGCGCGGCGTGGCGTTGCTGGCTTCGCCCGGGGTCTCGTCTGCCCGGGCGATAGCAGGATGCAAGACGATGACGGCGACTTGCAGGGCCGCGGCTGCACGGTTGGCCAATGCCCGCAGGCTGGTCGGTTCAAAGCCGGGTGTAGATATGCGGCTTACCTTTGACGTCGGCAGTTCAGGGATCGCGGCGTTTGGCGGCAGCGTCAGGTCAGAAATCAGTGCATCACCGGGCACGGCAGCAGCGGATTGAGACCGGCAATTTTAACGAATCGCGCATTTTGTAAGGGGTGGCCATTCTGGACAGCCTCGCGGTTACTGAGCCTGTTAAGCGGGTTCGTGATGTGAACAGGATCGCCGAGAACCCGGTGTGGAGAGCTGGTATCGACTCCTAGCTCGCGTTAGGACGCCCATACCCGGCCGTTGGTTGAAACTGAAACAGAATGGCGAACATCGCTACGGTCGATATTGCCGTCACACTGAAGCCCAGCCAAAGACCCACCCAATCGGCCAGCAGGTCGCCGACGTTCGTACCCCATGTGCGTATGGTCAGCACAAGCATCCAGAACGCGAGCGCTTGCCCGCGAGCCCTTGCGGCCAGAGCGATGACTAGCGTCGCAGTGGTCAAGACGGTCGCGCTCAGAAGTCCAAGGCCTGATAGGAAGGCGAGCCAGTCACCAACGGCTGTTCCCAATGTTCCAGCCGCCAGCATGGTGGCCCAGAACCATAGGTCGGTGTTCGTTCGAGTTTGATCCTGCACCCGACGACTATCGCGAAGCGCGAGCGAGGCGAGAAGGACGCTCCAGACCACGATGATGGCTGGAAAGGCCGCGGCGAATCGCAAAGTCGGCGGCTGATCTTCATTGAGCGCCTGCCAGTCGGCCAGGTTGGTCGCCGCACCGCGCACTGTAACGATCAGCAGCCAATACCAGGCTGTAGCGCGGGGCGCGGAACGCGCGGCGAACACCAGACTGGCGAACAGTGCGGCGAGCATGGGGAGGCCGCGCCAGTATCCAAGCCCGAGTTCTCGCGACAGCACATCCCCAAGGTTTGCGCCCAGCATGCTGGCGAAGCAAAGCACGGCCCAATAGCGCGATCCAATCGTCGGCGCATTGATCATCATCGCTCTCCTTTTCGGTCACCGAAGGCTACTTACGCCCTATCGCCGCGGCCCAAGCCACTTGGCGATCCAAGGCTATTCCGACAGCAAACAGGGGGTCATCGTTACACCCGCCATGTGATCGTGAACGCTGTCATGAACCGGGCCTCCTATTTGGCGCCACTGCCTAATGCGCCCGAAGCGTGAAAGGCGCTCGACCAGCGACAGTCGCCGTGTTAGCTGAACGCCTTGGCGATGTGACGCCAATTGGCATCGCGCAGAGGCCAGACAATGCCGGACCATCCCTCCTTTACCATCCACCGTGGCGCCAAGCAGCGCGGCATGGGCCTGCATATGCACGCCCATGGGGAGGCGCAACTGACCTTCGCCGCGTCGGGCATGGTGCAGATACACACGGAGGCGGGCCGTTGGCTGGTGCCGCCGCAGCTTGCGGCCTGGGTTCCGGCAGATGTCGCGCACCGGGTGGAGGTGCTGACCGATGCCGAGCTTTGGGTGGTACATTGGCAGCCATCGGCGATGCGGGCGTGGTCGCCGCCTACGCTGTACGTCCGGGCGTTTGCGTTGCGGGTCACGCCGCTGCTGCGCTCCTTGCTCGATGCGGCCTTCGCAGCCGATACCGGGCCTGGGAAGGCGGAGCTTCTCGTCAGGCTCATGCTTCACGAGCTTACTGAGACGGCAGATGCGCCCACCTTCCTTCCCCTGCCCACGAGCCTTGTCGGGCAGCGTGTGGCCGACCTTGCCCTTGCCGATCACCGGAACCGGCTGGACGTGGGCGAACTGGCGTTGCGCGCCGCGACGTCCGCACGGACCTTGAGCCGGCTGTTCCCGACGGAGACTGGGCTGACCTTCAAGGCCTGGCGGCAGCGGGCGCGGATCGCGCACGCGATGGACCGGCTTGCCAGGGGACATGCCATTGCCACGGTGTCGGCGGAGGCAGGCTTCGCCAGCACGGCTGCATTCTCGTGCGCCTTCCGGCAGGTGACGGCCATGACCCCGACGACGTTCCTTGGCCGGCCAGACACGGCGAGCGCATCGGCATCCTAACAGGGCGCAGATGCTGTACCACTTCGTCAAACGACGGACACACCAAATGGAACAGCGGTTGCTGCCTACAACTCCTTCATCGTGTAAACGCAACTCGTGCTTGGTGGGTAGCACGGCACGCTTTCAGGGACCCGCGAAGCCATCCTGCATCCGGGCGCCGTCGCCTGCTACCAACATGTCTCGGACTGCATCTGCCTGCTGCTGTCACCCAGGCGTTCTTTGATCTCGGCCAGCGCCGCGATCACGGCAGACACGTCCACCGCTGCCAGAGTGCGCGGTGTCGCGACGCGCTCGTTGCGCTGCGGGGTGCGCGAGCTGTCGAAGGTGCGGATGGCGGGGAACAGCACCCGCGCCAGCACCGCATCCGACGGCGCCCAAACAAAGCCCTCACCGCGGCCGAGCTGCGGCAGCTCGGCTAGGATGCGCTTGCCTACGACGCGATCTGCCTGCCCCTCGATCCAGCGGCCCACGGCGTCCCGGTCCTGGCTGGCGGTGAGCTTCATCGAAATCAAAATATCGGCCTGGCTCAGCACGTCCTTGTGCAGCACGGCCGGGCGCTGGGTGATCAGCCACGGCACGAAGCCCCGGACACGCCCGCGGCGCACGATCTCCTCGATCCGCTCCAGCAACGCCTGCCCCTTGGGCTGCGCCCGCTGCGGCGCCCACAGGTCGGCCTCGTCCAGCACCAGGTGCAGCGGCTCCGTATTGGCTTCATACAAAGCCTCCGCGAACGTGGTCATGAACACCTTTCGCGCGGCGCTGCTGCCAAGCTCCGACACGTCCAACACGCAGGCGAGGGGGTGGGTGCCAACCAATCGCCCGAGCGCCGCACCCATGCCCTCCTCGAGCGCGATGTCGGCATGACGCCCGCCGAACACGACGACGGGGTAGGCGGATGCGGTGCCGTCCGCCGCGGCGCGCAAGCCCCACCAGATCCCAAGCGGGTCCACGACGCACACGCGCCCGCCCTGGTCCATCAGCTGCTCGGCCAGGCCCTTGGCGGCGTAGGTCTTGCCAAACACGGCAGTCTGCCACATCGGCGGAGCGGCTCATCTCTGGGGTGACGGTCACTGACCCGCGCCATCCTTTGTATGGTCAGCACCTGGCGGTTCTGTCCCTTGCCTGCGCCCGCGGTCCGCATTTCATCGCCGTTGCCTTGCCGGATGGCCGCCGGCGCCTGATCCCGCGTGGCGCAACGGATCTTGAACGCCCGGCCGGCACGGACCTGCCGGTTTCCAAGGTGTCTGCTCGTATGCTGCTCCCGCTGGCACGCCATGTCCGGAGCTTGGCGACCGCCCCCAGCACGGAGACCGCTCATGCCGTCCCGCCCCCACGATCGTGCGCGTCCACCCCCACCAACACCGCGCCATCCGCGCCAGAAAGGGCTTCGGCCATGGCCGGCGCTGCCGCCGCAAGCACAGCTACAGCTGGCCCGGCAGTTCGCCCGCCTGCTGCGGCGCGTCGGCGAGGAGGCGCGTCATGATGACCGCGCCCGATGACACCGCACAGCGCGTCAGCGTGGCGCACCGGGCCAAGCTGGCCTACATCTACGTCTGCCAGTCCACGGCCGTTCAGGTCCGCCAGCACCAGGAAAGCACCGAGCTGCAATATCGCCTGGTCGACCGGGCCGCTGGGCTTGGCTGGCCGCGCGAACGGATCGCGGTGATCGACGACGACCTGGGCAAGTCAGGGGCGTCCGGCTCGGAGCGCCACGGCTTTCAGCGCCTGATCGCCGAGATCGGCTTGGGCAAGGCCGGGCTGGTGCTCAGCCTGGACGCTTCGCGCCTGGCCCGCAACAACCGCGACTGGCACCAGCTGCTGGAGCTGTGCTCGATCTTCGGCGTGGTCATCGGCGACGGCGAGCGCTTGTACGATCCCGGCGTTTACCACGACCGGCTGCTCTTGGGCTTGTCGGGCATCATGAGCGAGGCGGAGCTGCACCAGATCCGCATGCGTTTGCACCAGGGCGCGCGGCAGAAGGCTGCACGCGGCGAACTGCGGCTGCCGTTGCCGGCCGGGCTGATCGAGGAACGCTGCGGCGGGATCACGCTGAACCCGGACGAAGAGGTGCAGGCGCGGCTGCGGTTCGTGTTCGACACGTTCCGCACCCTGCAGAGCGCCAGGGCGGTGATGCGGGAGCTGCATCGGCACGGCCTGGCGCTGCCGGTGCGAGCTATCCGCGGTCCGGCGCCATACGAGGTGGCCTGGATGCCGGCCGACAGCAACCGGGTGTTGAACATCCTGCATAACCCTGCTTATGCCGGCGCCTATGCCTATGGCCAGCGCCGCCAGGATCCCACCCGGCGTCGCCCAGGGACCGCGTGCAGTGCTCCGGTCAGGGTCGCGGTCGAGGAGTGGCCGGTCTGCCTGCGCGACGCCCACCCGGGCTACATCAGCTGGGAAGAGTTCATGGCCAACCAGGCGCGACTGGCCAGCAACCTCGCCCGCCACGGGGCAGGACGGCCCGGCGTGCCGCGCCGGGGCGGGGCCTTGCTGCAGGGGATCGTGGTATGCGGCCGCTGTAGCCGGCACATGGGCGTGCGCTACTCCGGGCCTCACGGCAAATATCCGGTGTATCAATGCAGCGCCGACCAGAGCCTGCACGACCGCCCGCAGTGCCAGCAAGTCCGGGCCTTGCGCGCCGACACCGAGTTCGAGCGCGTGCTGCTGGCGGCTCTGGTGTCACGCTGCACTTAACTGTGAGACTAGCGCGGTTGGCGTCGGTTGCTGCATTTAACCGTGAGACTTTGGAGCCGCTCAGTCTCAGGTTTGCAGCAAACTTGAGACTAAGCGGGTGCTGATCGTGCACCAGCTTTGAGAGCTGGAACGCCCTTGTCAGGTCCGGTTACGACGCGATCAAGGGACGGAACCGCTGCCCGCCGGACATATCGGTCAGCACGAAGCGGAAGTGGGCGCGGTGCATGCCGGACGTCCTGGCCCACATCGCTGGGATCGCCATGGCCGGGTTCTCGGTGGCAAGCGCGAACCCGGCCAGCAGGGCGGTGCGCACCGGCAGCGGCACGCTGATGCGCGTCGTGCGAGGGACCTCGATCCCGTGCCGCTCAAGGGCGGTATCGAAGCCCGGCACCACGGCGTCGAGCGTCCATCCCTGGCGCTGCCGCTCCCCGTTCGCGGGCACCTGCTCGCAGCCGGTCCAGATCATGAGAAGGCGCAGCAGCCGCATGGGCGGGATCAGCGGGACAGCGGTTGCGGTGCGGTGGACGATGACGTCGAGCAGGCGCTCGCCTTCCAGTGCCTTGGCCCAGAGGCTTGGGAAGAGATTGGACGATGCGCTGGCGTCGCCGAGGCTGGCGATGGTCCGCCACGAAGGCAGCACGCGCGCGCCGCACTGCGGGCAGGTGATCCGCCAGGTGTGGAACCAGATGCGCAGGATGGCCTTGGAGAAGCCCGCCTCGGCCAGCGAGCGGGCGCAGGGCTCGCACCAGTGGTCGACCTCATGCGCCACCAACTGCCCGATCGCATCGGGGTCCAGTTCCGCGTGCGTCATCCGCCGCAAGGCCGGGCGGCCGAGCCGGAACAGGTGGGCGAGCCTCCTTTCCTGCTCCGGCGTGAGGGCGCGGTTGAGCAGGTGCAGCGAGGACACGTCGGGCAGGCAGTGCCGAAGCAGGGCGGTGCGGCTGATGCCGAAGAACCCGGCGTGCCGCGCCATCCACGACGACAGCGCCTCGTCGGGCGCGGGCGCGAGCAGGACCGGCAGCGGCCGTGGCCACTCGACCGCCACGGCAGCGCCGGCGGCCTGCAGGCCCTCGCTCACGCGAAGGCGGCTTCGGCATCGCCAAGCGGCGTCCAGCGTTCGACGGCCTCGTCGGTGATCTGCTCCCGGCCCGAGGCGATCGCCTCGACGGCTAACTCGTTGAGCGCGCGGAACACCCGCGCCGTGAGTCCGTCCGCGACCTGCAGAAGGCGGCGCAGCGACCGGGCGCTCAGCAGGCTTGGCTCGCGCAGGGGCAGGTTGCGCAGGATGGAGGCGACCAGGGCCTCGAACTCGGCGTCCGCCGACCAACGCCGGAGCGAGATCTCGTCGAAGCGGCGCGCAAGCTGCACGTCGCCGCCGATGGCCTCGCGCGCCTCGGCGACCCCGAAGCAGACAAGCGAGAGCCTCAGCTCGTTGCTGAGATACCGCAGCGTGTTGAGCACGACGCGCTGCTCGCGGTGCGAGCCGGCCAGGATGTTGTGCACCTCGTCGATCACGAGCACCTGGACGCCGATGGCGCGCAGCACCCGCAGCGCCGACTGCTCCAGGTCGACGACGCTTGCCCTGGAACTCGGGGGCGGCAGGCCGAGAGCTGCGAGGAGCTGGACGTAGAGGCGCCGCTCGCCGGGTTTGCCGGCCATCTGCAGCGCCAGCACCGGGGTCCGCTCGACCCCGGCCTCGGGATCGAAGCACGCCGGGTGGTCGGCGCAGAAACGTTCCATAAGCATGGTCTTGCCCATGCCGCTGTCGCCGTAGATCGCGATCGAGGGCATGCGCGTGGTGCGCGGGTGGGCGACGAGCCGGTTCAAGGCGCCGAGGGCGTGCTTGGCGCGCGGGTAGAGCACCCAGCGCTCCTCCAGGATGGCGCGGCTGCGCCGTCCGGGAGGCTCGCGCAGGAGCTCTACGGCAAGCGGCGTCAAGTGCGCGACGGATGGCGTTTCGCTCAAGTTTGATCCTCGACGGAGGCGACCGGCACGCGCGAATCGACGCCGCGCAGCGATCCCAATGTGTTGTCGGCAGAGTCCGCGGGGTTTGCTCCGGTGCGCCGGGCCGGCCTGTCCCGCTTCGTCGCGTCCTCCACGATGGCCCGCTGCGCCATCGCCGTGCGCACGAGGGTGCGCGTGTCGACCTCGCGACGACCCTTGGCGTGGAGCGCGCGCGATGCCGCCCTGGCCTCGGCCAATGTGATCGAGGGCAGCGTGAGATCGCTGTAGCGCGCCTCGACAAAGGCGCCCGTCGGGCGGCGGACAAAGACGCGCGACAGGTCGCGGGGATCGTATTTGACCAGGAGCTTGTCGCTCTGGCGGCCGACATCCGCGGCGAGCGCGGGCGACCAGTAGCGCAGCCCGTGCAGATGGATGCCGTCCGGGCGCAGGGTCCGTTCCTGCTCGGGCAGGAACGACACCCAGAAGGCCATGCGGTCCGCCGGCAGGCGCAGCGGGGTTGCGCCCTCGTGCTCGCGCCAGACCGCGACCGGCGGGCGGCGCAGCGCGGAGTGCACGACCTGGTGGTAGCGGCCGGCGATCTCCCAGGCGATGAAGCGTTCGAGTTCGCGCAGGGTCAGCCGTGCCTCGCCGCCCGAGTCGTAGCCGGCGCGCTCCTCCGGGCCGCTGAACGTCGTGCCTGGCAGCAGGTGCAGCGCGCCCATCTGGGTGCCGATCAGCCGCTCGATGTGGCCGCCGTAGTGCGGCGTGCCGGGCTTGCGCCAGATCGTCTTGATGCCGGCGTCGCGGCAGGCCCGCACAAAGGCGCGGCTGCGGAAGTCGGCGCCGTTGTCGGCGTGCAGCGCCTCGGGCAGGCCGGCGATCGGCCAGGCCGCATCGATGTCGCGCTCGCGCAGCCAGGCGCTCTTGTCGTAGGTGGCGTGGAGCAGGCACAGGCTGATGGACAGCCGCGAGGGCGCGTCCATGGTGAGGTAGAAGCCGGTCACCATGCGGGTGAACACGTCCATGGCGAGCGTGAGCCAGGGCCGCCCGCCCGGCTTGCCGGTCTCCTCGTCCACGACGATCACATCCACCTTGGTGTGGTCGATCTGCACGACCTCAAGCGGCCTCGCGGCCGTGTAGCGGCCCGGCGTGGCCTCAGTCGCCTTCAGCACGGCCGCATCGCCGCGTCGTCTGGCCCTTGTCCGCAAATCGATCTCGGTCAGGCGCTGCTTGATCGTCCGCCAGTTCGGCGGCTGCAGGCCCTGCTGATGGCAGCGGGTCCGCACCTCGTGCGCCAAGCGGGCGAACGACGGCTTGGTCGGCTTGAGATAGAACTCGTTCAGCGCTTGGCGAATCACGGCCTCGCGCTTGGCATCGAGCAGGCGCAAGCCTTTCGGGCGCCCCTCGGGACTTGGCATCAGGGCTGTGACGGTGCCCCCGGCCCGGAAACGCCGGATCAGGCGGTAGAGGCTGGCCCGGCTCATCCCGAGCTGCCCGGCGACGTCATCGACCGCGGCGTGGGTCAGGCGCTGCGGATGGCGTCGTAGGAGGTCCCGGATGGCCTCTTCGCGCCGGCACGCCTCGTCCCAGTCAGGCTCGTCGTCCCCGACGCCGGCGTCACCGGCCTCCTCATCAGCGCTCACCTTGTCTCTCTCCCGCATCTCCCGCCGGTTCCGGCCGACGGGAGCCGATGCTGCCTTTCTTGGCCAGGCCTGTAAAGCTAACCCAGGTTTCCTTTACAGACGCACGATCCGCCCCGCGCATCTCTCCCCGACCCCGGATTCTGTTCGGAAAGCCGTTCGGGAATGTGTGTAAAGATGCGGGAAGCCGATCGGAGGTTTCTTGGCACGCGCGGGCGGGGGTGGAGGGTCAGGTAAGCCTGAAGGCGTGGCCGCGCCCGCTCCAGGCGCGTCGGCGCCGGCCGGGGTGAGAGCGATCCCGCGGCGGCGTGGGCAGCCGGGGATGGCCGGAGGGATGACATCAACGCCGTCGCCCGTCCCGGCCGCGGCACCAGCCCCCGGCGCCCGCCTCGGCTATGCGCGCGTCAGCACCGAGGACCAGAACCTCGACCTGCAGCGTGATGCCCTGGCGCAGGCCGGCTGTCGGCAGCTCTACGAGGAGAAGGCCAGCGGCAAGGGTGCCGACCGCCCCGAGCTGGACCACGTGCTCGCCGACCTGCGCCCGGGCGACACGCTGGTGGTGTGGCGCCTCGACCGGCTCGGGCGCAACCTGGCGGACCTCGTGCGCATCGTGTCCGACCTGCGGAGCAAGGGCGTCGGCTTCGAAAGCCTGACCGAGCGCATCGACACCGTCACGGCCACGGGCGAGCTGGTGTTCCACCTGTTCGCCTCTCTGGCCCAGTTCGAGCGCAACCTGATCCGCGAGCGCACCCGCGCGGGCCTAGCCTCCGCGCGCGCCCGGGGCCGCAAGGGCGGGCGGCCGCCTAAGCTCGGGCCGAAGGAGGTGCGCGAGATCAGGGTGCTGCTGCGCGATCCCGAGGTCACGGTCAGCAGCGTCGCCAAGCGCTACGGGGTCAGCCGGGTCACGCTCTATGCCCACCTGAACGCGCCGGCAAAGGGGAGGGCGTAGCGCACGCTGGAGCAGATTTGAAAGCAAAACGTCTTTGGCCAACGTTGTGAGAGGTCAGTCTCGGGTTAAGTGCAGCGGTTCGTGCCGGGTCTCGTAGTTAAGTGCAGGGTCTCAGGTAAACTGCAGCGCGCAAATACCTGATAAAACTCAGAAGACAGTCTCACGGTTAACTGCAACGCGACACCCGGATCGCCTTGGCGATCTGCGTCGCCGTCGCGATGCCCTGCAGGTTCTCGGTGACGTCGAGGTAGGCCTCGTCCAGAGACAGCGGATCGATGATGGGCGTGTGTGCGGCGAAAACGGCGCGGATCTGCTGCGACACCGCCTTGTATGCGTCCAAGCGCGGCCTGACGAAGACCAGCTCGGGGCATTTCCGCCGCGCCGTGATCCCGGACATGGCCGAGCGCACGCCGAAGCGCCGGGCCTCGTAGCTGGCGGCCGCCACGACGCCGCGCTCGCGCGAGCCGCCGACCGCGACGGGCTTGCCGCGCAGGGCCGGGTCGTCGCGCTGCTCCACGGAAGCGTAGAAAGCATCCATGTCGATGTGGATGATCTTGCGCTGGCGCTGCGGCTCGGCTGGCGGCTCTGAAGCCGGGGTGGGAAAGTCCAACACGCAGGGAGATTACCAGCCCAGGACGGGGCCGTGCATGGGTTTTCTTTCCGCTCGCCCTGCTGTCCGGCATGGCGTCCTGGCCCGCGCCGGCCTACGCTTGGCGCCATGTGTGGCCGCTTTGTCTTGTCCATAACGGCAGCCGACCTCGCAGGGGTATTCGGCACCCGCAACGCCTTGCCGAACTTCGCGCCCAACTGGAACCTGCCGCCCAGCCAGCCGGCGCCGGTGGTGCGGCACAATCCCAAGACCGGCGAGCGCAGCCTCGACGTGCTGCGCTGGGGCCTGATCCCGCACTTCGAGCGCGATCCGGCCCACGCCCGCATGCTCAACAACGCCCGGGCCGAGACCGTGGCGAGGCTGCCGAGCTTCCGCGGCGCCTTCGCGGCCCGGCGCTGCATCGTGCCGGCCGAGGCGTTCTACGAGTGGAGGCGCGACGGCAAGCTGAAGCAGCCCTTCGCCATCACCCGGATGGATGGGGCGCCGCTCGCCTTCGGCGGCATCTGGGAAAGCTGAACCGATCCGGCGAACGGCGACGTCACCCGGAGCTTTGCCATCGTCACCACGGACGCGAACGGGACGATGGCGCCGATCCACGATCGCATGCCTCTCGTGCTGGAGCCGGCGGACTGGCCGGCATGGCTCGGGGAAGAGGAAGGCGATCAGAAGGCCTTGCTCCGGCCTGCGGCCGACACCGTTCTCAGGACGTGGCCGGTGAGCACGGACGTGAACAGCGTGCGGCACAACGGGGTCGGGTTGCTCCGTCCCATGCAGGAGGAGAGCGTTATTGGCGGCCCTAATCCTGCCTGATGCGTGGCGCTCACGCAGGAGGGTTGAGCCTGGCTAGGGCTTTAAGCATCACTTCCGGGGCTTGCTGAGCTTCTTGGCCGTAGGACGAACCCGCTATCGCGGGAGTGTTGGTCGCGGCAGCTGACCATTTCCGGCATCGAGTGACGCGCATGGATTGAGCGGGCATCGGCTCGTTCCGACGATCAGAGCTCCCCAATCCAGAGGAGCTCGTCATGATCCATC